>PLTV01000398.1:0-17411 GCA_003164635.1 Acidobacteriaceae bacterium | reverse complement strand
TCCAGCACGATGGGATCGATCATGGGCGAGTTGAGTTCAGGGTTTGCGCGATAGTGCGCCATTCCCGCGAGGACGATTGCGCGCCGTTCACTCAGCCTTTGATTGCCTTTGAAGATTCCTGCGGCAAAGAACAGGAAGCTGCAAGCGATGGCAGCGATAGAAAATCGTTTCAAAGTTGAACCGGACACTCGTCCGGACAAGTAACTGACGAGGTAAAAGTAGGCGTATATGAACACAAGCACTGAGTAGATGCTGTAACGGGAAGCAATGGCGCCGCGCAATCCTCCTACGAGCGCGGCGGTCGCGAGAACCCACAGCGTGAAATAAAAAGAAACAGGATGCATTCGATCGAAGCGCGACCGGACAGAGAGCGCAAAGATTGCTGCAAGAGCTACGCCGAAGAAGGCAGCAACCCAGGGGTGCAATATCGCACATCCGAGCAATGCGAAAAAGTAGAAGACCTTTTCGTTCAATGTCGCCGAATGCAGAACATGCGCGGAATACCTGTGAGGAACGTAATGATAAAGATAGACTGCAACCGGCAGAAGGAAGCATGCGCACCATAGTGCCGCAGCCGAGAGCGCCTTGCGAGGGAGCAGGATGAGCAGGCCAATTGGCGCGAGAAGAAATCCATTGGCGGAGGACAGGGCAGCCAAAACTGCCGAAAGCCCTGCAAGGAGGCTTCGCCCCAGGCCGCTTTTCCCGGGATTGGTGGCTACGAGCAGGATGATCGATAAGAGGCTGAAGAAAATGACAGGGATATTCTGCAGGCCCGCCATCGACCAGTCCAGAGTCTCCCAGTAAAAGGGCGCGAAGAGCAACAGGCTGATCGGCAAGAACTCCACTAGTCGCTGGTTCAAAGAACGGGGCGAAGGGGACCGGTAGGTTCTCCACAGAAGGTAGGCGATCAACAACAAAAACAGATTTCCCAGCATCACGAGGAAAGGGAAGTTGAGATGACCTGTAGCTTCGAGATCGCACGCAACGATGAAGTGTGCGAATGCAAGCTTGTAATCGTTGGTCTGTTGCGTTAACACTTCAAGAGCCTTGGCGCTGAAGCCGGGAAGCTGACGGTACTCTCTGGCAAACGCAAGAATTGCCGCATAGTCGTCTTGATAAGGAATATCGAAGGCTTGGCGGTACAAGATCGTGAATTCAACGACAGCGGGCAAAACCACCGCGAAGGCGAGAAGGATGCTCCATAAAAGGCGTCGCTGCTTATTGCCGCCATGCGAGAGCGACTCGCCCAAGCCGGCAGGATTTTCCAATTCGTCTGGTGACGAAATCTGTTTGACAGGGCGCATATGAAAAGTTTTCAGCCGTTCGCTCTTGGATTTCGTGCTGCATTTTATTGCTGAGGCACAGCGCTCTCGTTTGTTGCCGCTGAAAGCATTTGCCCCCTCATCTTGAAAAAGGCGTACCGTCATCATAATCGGTTCCCATGCAATTTCTCTCAAGTCTTCAGGCAATAGGTTGTTTGGACCGTCCGGGCGCTCAACTTCTAATTGCTCAGGACTTACGCCATTCAGCAATTTATCGAGGGCTCCGACGGCCGGCTTTCGCGTCGTCAAACTGCCCAATTCCCCGTTAAAGTGCCCAGCGTTCCCGCGCCCGCCGTGCGACAATGAAAGCAACCGTGATGACTTCTGCCTCCTCTGCTGTTGTCCCTTCACCGGTTGCGGTTACCCCGCAGTTGCTCGCTGCCCACAGCATTACAACGGATGAATTCGACCGCATTCTTGCGGCACTGGGGCGCACCCCTTCGCTCACCGAATTGGGCATTTACTCGGTGATGTGGTCGGAGCACTGCTCTTACAAGTCGAGCCGTGTCCACCTGAAGCGCCTGCCAACCAAAAGCGATCGCGTAGTGCAGGGGCCAGGGGAGAATGCCGGCATCATCGATGTAGGCGACGGCTGGGGCTGCGCCTTCAAAATCGAGTCGCACAACCACCCCAGCTATATTGAGCCGTTTCAGGGCGCGGCAACAGGGGTCGGCGGCATTCTTCGCGACATCTTCACCATGGGCGCGCGGCCATTAGCGGTGATGGATTCGCTGCGCTTCGGGCCCATCGCGCCCGAATCTGACCTGAATACGACCCCCGAGAACGCAAAGGAGCGCAAGCTGCTGCTGCACAAGAATCACTCCATCGTCGAAGGTGTGGTGAGCGGAATCGCCGGCTATGGCAACTGTTTCGGCGTTCCCAATCTTGGCGGCGAGACCAAATTCGAGCCATGTTACAGCGGCAATCCGCTGGTGAACGCTTTCGCACTCGGCCTTGTCCGGATAGACGAAATCTTCTACGGCAAGGCTTCGGGCACGGGCAACCCCGTTATTTACGTCGGCGCAAAAACGGGCCGCGATGGAATCCATGGCGCCACCATGGCCAGCGAGGAGTTCCACGAAGGCACTGAAGCCAAACGGCCGAACGTACAGGTTGGCGACCCCTTTATGGAGAAGCTGCTGCTCGAGGCTTGCCTTGAAGCCATGAAAACCGGCGCGATCGTCGGCATACAGGACATGGGTGCTGCCGGCCTTACCTGCTCAACCTGCGAGATGGGCGGACGGGGCGGCGTGGGCCTCGACGTGGAGCTGGACCTCGTCCCGCAGCGCGAGACTGGCATGTCGGCCTACGAAATCATGCTCTCGGAGAGCCAGGAGCGCATGCTGCTTGTCGCCACCAAGGGCCGCGAACAGGAGGTCCTGAGCGTCTTCACAAAGTGGGGACTTGACGCTGTCATCATCGGCACGGTGCAGCCCGAACCCCGCTTGCGCATTCGTCAACATGGCGAGCTGGTGGCCGACATTCCCAATCAATCCCTCACCGACGACGCGCCGCTTTACCACCGACCCGTAGGCGAGTGGAAATGCCCTCTTCCCGCTGAGCCGTCGGACCTGATTCTCGGCCGCCTGAATGAAGATCGCGACTTTACCGCCGACCTGAAGAAGCTTCTCGCCAGCGCCAACGTGTGTTCCAAGAGATGGGTGCACGAGCAATACGACACCATGGTGCAGACCAACACTGTCCTCGGACCAGGAGGCGAAGCCGGGGTCATGCGCATCAAGGGAACGGGCGAGCCCGCGGGTGACTCCGGTGCTCGAAGGGAACGGGGCCTCGCCATGGCTCTCGACGGCAATGGCCGGTGGGCTTATCTCAATCCAAAACTCGGCGCCATGCACGCCGTGGCGGAGTCTGCCCGCAAGGTTGCCATGACGGGCGCAACGCCTGTCGCGGCCACTAACTGCCTCAACTTCGGCAATCCTGAAAAGCCCGAAATCATGGCGCAGCTCTCGGCCGCCATTGACGGCATCAGCGAAGCCTGCACCGCGCTCGGCACGCCCATCACGGGGGGCAACGTTTCTTTATATAACGAGACCAAAGGCGAAGGAATCTACCCTACGCCGGTCCTCGGCATCGTGGGCATTCTCGAGGACGTGACCAAGGCCGTCCCGGCACATTTCCAGAAAGCCGGCGACGCCATTTTGCTGCTCTGGCCCATCCCGCGCGGCGAGCAGCCCGACCCTAACCTTTCCGTCCCCGTCGACAATCGCAACTTGCATTGGCAGGTCCCCGTCCGCGAAGTCACGGCGGAAGATTCGGTTGTGGTTCCCGAAGATCCCACGGCGACGCCTGCACAAGCCGCAGCTGAACTCGCGATTCTCGGCTCATCTGAATATGCCAAGGTCATTCTTGGCGGCGTATGGGGCCAGCCTCCGCCGCTCGACCTCGAAGCTGAAGCCGATCTGCACACGCTGCTGGGCGTCCTCGCCGATCGCCGTCTCCTGCGTTCTGCCCGCGATATTTCCGATGGCGGCATTGCTGCCGCTTTAGCCCAGGGTGCCTTCCCACTCTCGATCGGCGCCGTCGTTGAGCAGGACCCATCGCTCATGGCACATCCGCTCTTCGGTCTCTTTGCCGAACCCGCCTCCACGGTGATCGCCTCGGCGCACTCGGTTCATATCTCCGACATCGAAGAGTTGGCGGCCAACTACAGCTTCAACGTCGCGCGCATCGGAACCACCGGCGGGCCCACCCTTGAAATCAGGGTCGATCGGGAACCATTGAT
Organism: Acidobacteriaceae bacterium; assembly: GCA_003164635.1. Taxonomy (GTDB): domain Bacteria; phylum Acidobacteriota; class Terriglobia; order Terriglobales; family Acidobacteriaceae; genus Telmatobacter. The sequence continues at coordinate 13,346 of PLTV01000398.1, read as the reverse complement.
CTCCGCGCCACTCGCCGAACTCCGCGATGCCTGGGCGAACTCTCTCGAAGCCACTCTCCATGAAGAGGTGACTGCGTGACACATCGTNNTGCACGAAGAATGCGGCGTCGTCGCCATTCACGGCCATCCCGATGCTGCTCGCCAGGTCTATCTTGGCCTTTACGCCTTACAACATCGCGGGCAGGAGTCGGCCGGCATCGCCTCCGCGGACGGACAGCGCCTTGCCAATATCAAAGGCATGGGCCTTGTCAGCGAAATCTTCACCGACGACGTACTGGCCAAGCTGCCCGGCTCAATGGCCATCGGCCATACGCGCTACTCGACAACGGGAGACTCGGCACTGCTCAACGCGCAGCCCATCCGCGTGGACTCAACCAAGGGCCTCATCGCCATTGCCCACAATGGCAACCTCGTAAATCTGGGCAACCTACGCGCGCGCCTGGAGCGCGATGGCGCCTACTTCCAGACCACATCCGACTCCGAGATCATCGTGCAGCTCATCGCGCACTCCAAGGCCGGCTCGCTCGTGGATTGCATTGCCGACTCGCTTGGCCGCGTCGAGGGCGCTTTCTCCATCGTCATGATGACCCGCGACCGCGTCTTTGCCGCGCGCGATCCTCGCGGGTTCCGCCCGCTCTCCATCGGCCGGCTCAAAAATCCCGAGGGGCCCGACACCATCGTCTTCGCCAGCGAAAGCTGCGCCTTCGATCTTCTCCGCGCCGAGTACCTGCGTGATGTACTTCCCGGCGAGCTCGTCATGGTCACCGGAGACGGCGTCACCAGCCGCCAGTACGCCACCGGCGTCCCGCAAACCAGCTGCATCTTCGAGCATGTGTACTTCGCGCGGCCCGACAGCAAGATCTACGGCCGCTGGGTGCAGGAGTCGCGCGACCAGATGGGCCGGCAGTTGGCCCGCGAGTCCGGCGTGGCTGCCGACGTGGTTGTGCCCGTCCCCGATTCTGGCGTTACCGCGGCCCTGGGCTACGCTGAAGAGGCAGGACTTCCCTTCCGCTTCGGCCTCATCCGCAACCACTACGTTGGCCGCACGTTCATTGAGCCCGAGCAGCGCGTCCGCGACTTTGGGGTTCGACTCAAGCTCAACCCCGTGCACAACCTTCTTGAAGGCAAGCGCGTCATCCTGATTGACGACTCCATCATCCGAGGAACCACCAGCCGCAAAATCGTCCGCATGGTCCGCGGCGCCGGGGCCAAAGAAGTCCATCTGCGCATCAGCTGCCCGCCGACAATTTCCCCTTGTTTCTACGGCGTCGACACGCCCAGCAAGAGCGAACTCATCGCCGCCAACAAATCTATCGAAGAGATCCGCCAGTTCATCGAGGCCGACTCGCTGGCCTATCTATCGCTGGATGGCCTGCTCAAGGCCTGCGAGACGAAAGAGAAGACCGGTTACTGCACCGCCTGCTATACCGGCAACTACCCCACGCAATGGGTCGACGTCGACGAGATTCTCCCCGCCGCTGTCAGCATTTAGCGCACTCTCAGCTACTTGATTCCCACCGCCATCGAATCCGGCCCCGCCAGGTGCTCCACGCGCGTCTCCCTGAACCCGGCCTCCTTCATCCATCCCAGGCAGTCTGATCCGGAATAATCAAACCCGCCCGGCGTCTCGATCAGCATATTCAGGCTCATCANNGGCGCCGCCTTCCGGCAGAGCTTGATACGCCTTGGCAATCAGAAGCCGCTTCTCCTCGAGATTCCAGTCGTGCAGAACATGCCCCATCGTGATCACATCCGCCTTGGGCATTGCGTCAGTAAAGAAGCTCCCTCCCTGGAACCGTACCCGTTCCTGAAGACCGTTTTCTTCCATGTACTCCTCAAACACCGGTCCCACCTCCGGCAGGTCGAANNGGAAACTTCGCCGCAATCGCCATGTTTCCACCGCGGCTGATGCCGGTCATGGCCTTCAAAAACCCTTCAACCGTTTCGGATCGGCGTAAAGCGAGGCGAATGTCTCGTCACCTGGGCCGCCCTCGCCTTGCGGCTGTCCGGTGCGCAGCGCTCTCGTCAGATTATTCCAATGCGGGTAGAGCCGCTGGTTTGCCATCTCGAGCATTCCGCCGATGTAGCTCGGCTTGCGCTTATCCAGAAATAGGTCCGTCTCCTGCGTGTTCGAGTAGACCCCATCCTGCCGCTCCAAGAATCCCAACGCCACTAGTGTGTCTAGAAAATCCCGCGACGATCGCGGATGCAATCCGAGGCGCCCCGTCAACGTATCCAGATCTTCCGGGTGTTTCGCCAGTTCGGTAAACACCTCCATCTCTACCGCACTTAACAAGGTCTTCGAGGCCCAGAAAGCCGTGCCGGTTTGAAGGATGTGCTCAGGTGTCAGTGCAGGCGAACTCATAGCGATCTCCTCGTTCTTTGAAAAGTTGTCCCAGGGGAAAGTGTTCCGGAAGTGTATCGGATCGGAGAGATGGATGGGAATGAATTTNNCGCCGCAGGTGCCAACCGTACCACAGGTGGCGAAGTAGAATCATTGCTGATCCCGCCTTATGCGCAGGGATGCAAGAGGTTGTCGATGGCTCGGCTCCGAATCCTGATTGGCGCGAACATATTTCTCGCATCCTTTCTTCTCTTCCTGGTTGAGCCGATCGCGGCCAAGCAGCTTCTGCCCATCTTCGGCGGGTCGGCTTCGGTGTGGATGACATGCCTCGTCTTTTTCCAGACCGCGCTTGTAGTGGCCTATCTTTACTCTCACTGGCAAGCGCAGCGGGCCCGCTGGGTTTTGCATTTCAGCTTGCTTTTGATCGCTGCGGTTTCCGCCGTCGCCTGGTCGCTTCGGGCGGGAATCTCCAGCCAATCCGCGGCTCATCCCGTTTCATCGATCTTCGTCGCCCTGGCGCTCTCCATCGGCCTGCCCTTCCTCATGCTTGGCGCNNTTTGCACTTTCAAACCTCGCCTCTCTTCTCGCGCTCGCGTCCTATCCAACACTGATTGAGCCGCATTTCACCCTGCGCGCGCAGCGCCTTCTCTGGTGCGCGGGATTCGGCGCCTTCGCGTTGATCTCGGCGATCCTGGCCTGGCGCACCCGGCTTGCCACCGATGCACCTCCGCCTCCCGAGACATTCGAGCAGGTTAGCTTCCCCTCCACGCCACTGACCCATAAACTGCTTTGGGTGCTTTTGCCCATGGGTGCAGCCATGCAGCTGGCAGCGGTCACCGCGTACCTCACGCAAAACGTCGCCGCCATTCCGCTCCTTTGGATTTTGCCTCTTGCCGCCTATCTCATCACAATCATCGTGGCTTTTGAATTTCCCCGGCTTCTTCCTCGTGGCATCCTTGTCCGCTTTCTCGTCGTGCTGCTGGCCGGCCTCGGCTACATGCTTTCCAAGACCGATGTCACGCTGCCTCTCCGCGTCGCGCTCGGCTTCTTCCTCGTCGAAGTCTTCGTCTCCTGCCTCTTCTGCCACACCGAGGCATATGCGCTGCGTCCCAGGCGCCCATCAGAATCAACTCTCTTCTATCTTCTGTTTGCGACAGGCGGAGCACTCGGCTCCTTTTTCATCGGCATCGCATTCCCGCTCATCTTTTCGTTCAATTACGACCTGGCCCTCACGTTCTTCATCACCGCGCTTCTCGCTCTCGGCGTTACCTGGTCCTCAGGATGGCCGCTTCGTCTTCTCTGGACAACTGCCAGCGTTCTCCTGCTTGCCCTTGTGGTAATGCTGCACATTGCGTACCAGCGCAACACGCCGCTCGCCATCAGGAATTTCTACGGCAGCCTGCGCGTCCGCGAGGCGCTGTCTCCTCACCCAGGCGCGAAGGTGCGCACGCTGACGAACGGAACCATTCAACACGGCACGCAGGTTTTCTCGCCCGAACTGCGCAAAACGCCGACCACCTACTACGCCCAGGATTCCGGCGTCGGTCTTGCGTTGCGGTTCTGCTGCCTGCGCAGAGATGGTTCAACGCGCCCACGCAACATCGGGGTCATCGGTCTCGGCGTTGGAACCATCGCCGCTTACGGACAAACCGGCGACCGCATCCACTTCTACGAGATCAACCCGGCGGTCGCGCCCATTGCGCAGAATCTCTTCACCTACCTGCGCGATTCCGCCGCGCAGACCAGCATTGCCGAAGGCGACGGACGCTCGACACTCGCGGTCGAAGCCCCGCAGAACTTCGACGTCCTCATCGTCGACGCCTTCTCAGGAGATGCGATTCCACTGCACTTGCTGACGACGCAGGCCGTCGATCTCTACAAGCGTCACCTCGCTCCCGGCGGCATCCTCGCGTTTCACATCTCGAATCAGCATGTCGATCTCGAGCCGGAAATTGCTCTTCTCGGGCAATACGCAGGGATGGAAAGCCGCCGTGTCTCGAGCCGCGAAAATGAAGACCGCGGCGAATTCACCGCAACCTGGATGCTGCTTAGCGCCAACCCATCCTTCTTCGCGCAGTCCGAGGTCGCCCCGCATGTACGTCCCGCGGCAACCAATGCGAGTCTTCAACTCTGGACCGACGACTACTCCAGCCTGTTTCCGCTGTTGCGCTGAGCAGCATTTCTCCGAATCTTCCCCCTGCGGGCATAATCGGCGATTTCACCTCCGCTTCGCGCGCCGCAGCGGCTTAAAATTCCGCTATGCCCACATTTCTGCCGGCTCACAACCTTCGGCGCTCTTGCCCTCAATACGCGGCCATCGCCCTTCTTGCTTGCACTGCATACCGCTCGAATGCGCAAACCCCTCAGCCCGCTCCGCCGCTTTCCGCAGTGGAACAGAAGATGGCCGCGACCATCGATGCGCATCTGGCAGAGGACCGGCAGCTTCTTGAACAGATGGTCGACATCAACAGCGGCACGATGCATCTGGCCGGTGTAGAAGCAGTGAAGGATATTTTGCTGCCGAAGTTCGAAGCTCTCGGGTTTCAGACGCATTGGGTGCCGATGAAGGCTGGTACCGCGCGCGCCGGCGATCTGGTGGCCGAGCACCTTTGCCCACAGGGAACGGGTCACTGCGGCAAGCGCCTGCTCCTCATCGGCCACATGGACACGGTATTCGAACCGGAGAGCCCCTTCCAGAAATTCGAAATTGTGCCCGGCACCGATGACAAAGTTGCGACCGGGCCCGGCATTGCCGATATGAAAGGCGGCCTGGTCATCATGCTCTCAGCGTTGCGCGCCATGAAGGATGTGGGGGCCCTTGACCAGGCCGAGATCCGCGTCGTTTTGAGCGGCGATGAAGAACGCTTCGGCGCACCCGTTGAGCTTGCTCGACGCGACTTGATTGAGGCCGCGAAGAAAAGCGACGTGGCTCTTGAGTTTGAACCGAGCGGGCGCTCCAACGGGCAGGACACGGTCAGCCTCGGCCGGCGCAGTTCAACGACGTGGCACCTTGAAACCACCGGCTTGAGCGGACACTCCTCGCAGATCTTCGGCCCGCGGCTTGGCTATGGCGCAATCTATGAGATGGCGCGCATCCTCGACGACTTCCGGCGCGAACTTCCCGAAGACGGTCTCACCTTTAGTCCAGGATTGATACTCGGCGGCGCTACGGCGCAGGCCAACGCCGATGCAACCGGCGGATCGGCAACGGGCAAAGCCAATGTGGTGGCCGCGGCGACCATGGCAAACGGCGACATCCGCACACTCAACAACGATCAGACGCAGCGCGTGGAAGACAAGATGCGCAAAATCGTTGCAGAGCATCTGCCACAGACTGATGCGAAGATCGGTTTCGACGAAGGCTACCCGGCCATGGCGGCAACTGACGCGGGCAAAGCGCTGCTGCGCGAATGGAGCGATATCAGCGTGGCTCTTGGACTTGGGCCGGTGAGTGAAAGCGGGGTGATGACACGTGGGGCCGGCGACATTGCCTTCGCAGCGCCCTACACCGCGGGACTGGTCGGTGTGGGGATGCTAGGCGAGGGGTATCACGCCGAAGGCGAAAAAGGCTATCTCGATTCCCTGAGCCCGCAAGCCAAACGAAATGCCGTGCTCATGGAGCGCTTGACCGCGGTTCCACGATAGCCGGGCGGCCGATCCATCCGCAATTTTTATTGCGGCGGGGAAGCAAAGCACGCACCTTCCGGCTTTTGTCTCCACTTACTCAAAAGGTGATCTTGCCTCCGAGTTGCACTTGCCGCGGGCTGTTCGATGTATAGCTGATCACTCCGAAATTTGGATCGTCGACGGAGGTATCCGGCGTTCCGAAAACAGGATGATTCAGTGCATTCTCTGCTTCGAGGCGGATCTCGAAGTTCATGCCTTCGTGCAGCCGCGCCAACGAAAACTCCTTCTCAACCGACATATTGGTGTTGAAAGCGGTCGGTGTGCGGAGAAGGCCCGTGGCGCGTGGCGCATTGCCGAACGCGTAGATTGGCGGCAATTGGAAAACCTGGGGATTGGCAAAATACGAATTGATCCAAGTGGAGTCAGGTCCTTTGGTGCGCGTGGGCCTGCCCACAATATTGGGCCGCTGCCCACCATAGGTGGGAAGCGAAACTCCATCGTAGGTGAACAGCGTGATGGGCCGGCCGTACGAGATGCGCCACACACCATTTGTTTTCCACCCTCCAATCACTGCATCAAGAACGGCAGGCATGTGCGGCAGAAGCGCTTTGCCGCGTCCCACCGGCAAATCGTACGTGTAACTGAATTGATAGACGTAGGGAATGTCGAAGGTGGAAAGACTGCGCTCGAGCCAGGGCTTATTGGGATCGACGAGGCTCGAGAAGCTGCCAAGCCAGGTCGTGTTATCGTCGGGCGCCGACGCGTCGTCGATTGACTTGGACCACACAAAGCTGGCCAGGAATTGCAGTCCGTTGGAATAGCGCTTCTCCGCCGTCAGCTGCATTGCGTGGTACTCAGAGTTCGCAATTGGAGGCGGCTCGATGGTTACGCCGCCGGGAAACTGCGGGTACGGAATCTGCAACATGAACTGCTGAACCTGCGGTGCCGAGAGCGAACTATTGGGATCGGTATTAATTCCGTAGAACGGGTTGTTGACATAAGTTGTCAGGTTATTCAGTTGTGTGGAGTTATAACCCTCCACCTCAGGTCCAAGATGGTTGATGTAGTTGTCACCGGAGTAATAAAGATGAGTTCCCTTTTTGCCGACGTACATCATGTTGATCAGGATCTGTGCCGGCATCTGCATCTCGATGCCGAAACTCCAGCTCTGCTCGTACGGCGTGTTGGTTACGTTTCTCAGCGGACCGTTCGCGCCATATCCGTAATCGTTCAGCAGGCCAAGCGAGTTTCCCGGCGGCTGGATCAACCCATTGGGGAACGGATCGCCCAGGTGCAGATAGGGCGTGGCTCCATCGCTGTTGTACGTGGTAATCGCTCCGGTGTATTGGTTGAATCCCTGTGAGCCGTAGGGCGCGACACCCGTGGCTCCCGACCGCGGCTGCGAATAATAAATTCCGTAGCCGCCGCGGACCACCGTCTTCGGATCGAGCAGATAAGCAAAACCGAAGCGCGGCTGAATGTCTTTCCAGTCGCCGTTCACAATCCTGCGCTCACTCGGGCTCGCGAAGACTTCGCCGCCGTGCAAAGCACCCAGGCCGGGCACAGAAACGGGAAACGGCGCATTCAGATCGAGCCAGTTCTGCCGGTTGAAGCGATCGGTTCTGGGTATCGAGACGTCATAGCGCAAGCCCAAGTTCAGTGTGAGCTTCGGAGTAGCCTTCCAGTTTTCCTGAATGAACCACGCATACTGCCGATCCTCCGTCGCCGGCCGATCCTGGATTTCGTAGTAGGCGCCCGCGTCGTAGTAGCCCATCATAAAAGCCGACATGCCGTCGCCGCCGCAATCTGAAAAGTCATTGGGACACTGCGACGTTCCGTAGTGATCGAAACTGAAAATTCCATTCGGGGCGTTGGTCTGGATGTAGTTCATCTGGTGCTGGCGGCCTTCGAATCCGAACTTCAATTCGTGGTTGCCGTGCACTTTATTCATCGCGACCGTCAATTGCCCGGTGTCCTGGCCTTGCTTGTAGTTCCCATAGGGATCGCCGCCGACGCTGGTGTAGCCGGCGGAATAATACGTACCCTGATCGATGAACATCGCCGGTACGCCCTGAAATCCATTCGAATTCAGGTACGACGGGAATCCGAGTTTGTCGACTGGGTTCGTAACTCCGCCGGCCCCGTTATACGCGAGAATCTGTTCTGCGCCGCGCGTGTAACCGAGCGTCGCCGTCAACAACAGCGTTTGCGAAAACGTGTGCTCGTCGTTCAGGGTGAACAAGTGGGCAGTTGATTTGTTCGGTCCGCCGGCACACGGATCGGCGAAGTTGCCAAAGCAGTTGAAAGGAGACGAACTGTTCCACTGCTGGGAGTACTTCGCGCTCATTAAGTTCTTTTCGCTGAACCGATGATCGATCTTGATATCGAATTGATCGTTGGGATAGCGGCTCGCGCCCGACTCGATCCAGTTGTCGTAGATCGTCGGATTAGCCATGTTGGCCGTGGGCTCGGGAAACAGGTTCATCAGCGTCTTGGCAATTGGATCGATCAGATCGCCGGCACCGCCGGAAAGTTGGTACGGCGTCCCCGCGAGATTCGGATTGCCGGGACTGGCATAGGTACCGAGGTTGTTGTAGGGGATGAACGTGCTGCGATACGCTCCGGCAGCGCTTGAGCCATCGGAGCTGGCTGGTTGATAAACACCGGAGTACGGATCCCAAATTTGTCCCGACGCTACGCTGCACAGACCTGTGTCATCGAACGTTCCTCCCTGCGAAGCACACACTTCGCCAAAATCCCCGTTCTGGCGTTCGGCATCCGTTGGCACGCCGGCCTGGTACGTCCCCATTGAGCTTTGCCGCGTGGCATCGTAATCGAAAAAGAAGAATGTCTTGTTCTTATGCACTGGCCCGCTCACGGTGCCGCCGAAGTTATGGCGATGCACCGGCGGAATGGGGATGTCATTTAAATTGTTGAACCAGTTATTGGCATCGGTAATCGTGTTGCGGATGAAATCGTACGCGCTGCCGTGGACGGTATTCGACCCGGATCGCGTGATCATATTGACCACCGACGCGCCCGAAAACCCATACTCCGCGCTGAAGTTCGACTGCTCCACGCGAAACTCGTCTACTGCCTCTGGCGAAGGCGTGTAGGTGACCTGTGTGACGCCTCCATTCGGCTCATAATTCGTGACCGTCGCGCCGTCCATCAGGACGTCAGACGTAGAGTTCCTGCTCCCGTTGGAAACAAAGTTGGTTCCGGTGCAGCCAACGGAGCATTGATCGTCGGTCTCGGTGACACCCGGTGTCAGCATCGTCAGGTCCATCACGTACCGGTCAATGAGGGGCAAGTCGTTAATGAACTTTCGATCGATCACCAGCCCCGTGGTTGCATCCTGAGCGTCGAGCCCCTGAGTCTGGCTCTTCACCTCGACAGTTTGGGAGGAACTGGAAACTTTGAGGTTCATATTGGCCGTGACGTTTTGATTTACGTCTACCCGGATGCCCGTACGCACAGTCTTTTCAAAGCCAGGCACTTCCGCCGTGACCGAATAAACTCCCGGCGGGATTGAGCGGAAGAGATAGCGCCCGGAATGATCTGACACCGCGTTAAAGGTGTATCCCTTGTTTTGATCTGTCAGGATAACCTTTGCCTCGGGGAGCACGGCGCCAGTCGGGTCCGTCAGCAACCCGGTAACGGAGCCGAAATACGCCTGGCTTAGGAGGCGGAAGGGGCCGGAAAGCAACAAGATCAGGACGAAGATCCAACAGAATTGCGGGCTACGCCTTGGAACCTGATTCGTGGAAAACATCGTTTTCAAGCCTCCTGAAGGACCAATCAACAAGTCGAGCGCGTTCTCTCATACCGCTGCCCTTTGCCAATGCCGCAGAAGCGGTCAAAACTAGGAAAAATGGCTTGCATAGCACTCTACAGGGAAAAGGCCGATGGAATGAAGCATTCTGAAACGAAAGTCTATCGGCGGTCACTCCTTTTATGGGGCGGGTCGCGCTTGTTTCAAGCCGAACCCTTAGCTCATTCACCGGCAGTTAATGGCAGACTGGTGAAATGGATATGCCGTGGAGTGAATCCGCGGTCCGGACTCGCGGGATACTTACAATGGAGTTAAGACCTTGAGACCGCGGGCCTCGTTTTGTCATCGGTGTTGTACTCAAGATCACAACTCGCAGGGCAGACTTTCGGCAACAATCATTTCACCTGAACCGCGCCTTTTTAGGATTTCAGCCATTGAGAGAGCTGCTTATGTCTGAGCCATTCAGCTTCTGCCTTGCGTTTATCCGCCTATTCCCTGGCATCCGCTCGAACCAGCGGAACAGGATTGCTGCCGTCTCCCTGGTTGCATTCGCCTCGTTCGCGTTCCCAGGAGCGCGCAGCGCAGCGCAGACGCCTACTCCCGTCCAGGTTCCCACCTGGCGCTATGACAATACCCGACAAGGGCAAAATACGCACGAAACGGCCCTGACCCCGGCCAATGTCAACGTGAACACGTTTGGCAAGCTGACTTCGCTGGCGGTGGACAGCACAATTTACGCACAGCCCCTCTACATTCCCGGGCTGCTGATGAGCGATGGCTTGTTGCACAATGTGCTTTTTGTCGCCACGGAGAATGACTCGATCTATGCCTACGACGCAGATCCGAAGCTTGGCTCAGCCCCCAAGCTTCTTTGGCAGATCACGCTGCTGGATACGGCGCACGGGGCCAGTGCGGGCGAAACCGCGATCCCCTGGAACCAGCAAGACGCCATCTATGGTCAAGGGGACATCGGCCCCACGATCGGCATTACTGGAACTCCGGTCATCAATCCCGCCACCAACACCCTGTACGTGGTCGGCAACACCGAACTGAATGGCGCGTTTTTCTCCCGGCTCCATGCCATCAACATATTGACCGGGGCGGAGCAGACAGGTCCCGCGGTGCAGCAAAACCCGGTGTTGATTAACGCAACGGTGGCAGGCACGGGACAGGCAAGCTCGGGCGGGAAAGTCTCGTTCGACGCTCTCCTTGGGAACCAGCGCCCTGCTTTGGGTTTCTACAACGGTACTGTCTACATTGGCTACTCTTCGCACGGCGATATCGGCCCGTGGCATGGCTGGCTCTTCGCCTATGACGCGACCACGATGAAGCAATCCGCCGTGCTTTGCCTCTCGCCTAATGGTTTCGGAGCCAGTCTTTGGGCATCGGGTGCCGGCTTCCCCATCGATGACGATGCGAGCGGCGGCCGCCTGTTCCTCGTCACGGGCAATGGGACCTTCGAAACCAACTATCCTCCCTTCACGCAGAGCCTCGACTTCGGCGAGAGCATCGTGCGCCTGAATCTTGCCAACGGCGGCCTCGCGGTCGAGGACGCGTTTACTTCGTTCAACGCCCAGGCTCTCAACACCGTGGATAACGACCAGGGGTCCGGTGGCGTGCTAATGATCCCGGATCAGCAGGGATCCAATCCACACATCCTGGTGCAGGAAGGCAAGGAGGGCCGCATTCTGGTTCTCAACCGCGACAGCCTGGGCGGCTTCGCGTCCGGCGCCTCCTCGAACACCAACATCCTTCAAGATCTTCCCGGCGAAACGCAGGGCACCTGGAGCACGCCCGCCTACTGGAACGGTCATGTCTACATCTGGGGTAGCGGCGATTTCCAAACTGGCCTCAGCGACACGCCCAAAATGTTCTCCCTCGCCAGTGGAGTCTTGAGCGAGGACCCAAGCAGCGTGGGCGTCATATCGTCCCAGTTCCCCGGCGCCTCATTCATGATCTCTTCCAACGGCAAATCAAACGGTATTGCCTGGGCAGTGCGCAACGACCAGTTCAGCACTTACGGCCTTTCCGTTTTGTACGCATGGGATGCCACCGACCTTACGAAGTTGCTCTACGAGAGCGACACGAATTCCGGCGACAGCATGGCCGGCACCGCCAACAAGTTCGCCCTCGCCATGGTGACCAACGGCAAAGTCTACGTGCCCTCAGAAGGACATGTCACCATCTATGGGCTCAAGAGTGGCGAGCCCACCGCCGCCGCGCCGACCTTCTCACCAAACGGGGGCGCCATTTCGACCACCCAGACAATCTCCATGGCGACCACCACCTCGCCTGCGCAGATTTTCTACACCATCGATGGCTCGACACCGACAACTGGCTCAACGCTCTACAACGGCCCCCTTACAATCGTCGGCGCCGCTACCGTAAAAGCCCTCGCGGTGGCGCCCGGCTATAACCAGAGTTCCGTTGCCGGAGCCCAGTTCGATGTGGAATCGCAGGCGCCCGCCGTCAGCTTCTCGCCGGCCGCCGGAACGTTTACCTCAAACCAGCAGGTGATCCTTTCCGACACCGATGCCATGGCGGCCATCCACTACACCGCCGATGGAACCACGCCGACCTCCTCTTCGACCGCATACACGGCCCCGATTGCTGTATCCGCATCCGAAACCATCAGCGCCATCGCCATTGACCCCTCGATGTTTGCGAGCGCGGTAACAACCGCTGCCTACGTGATAACGCCGCCCCCCATGCCCACTCTGGCGCTCACTGCAACCACTCCGGCCGCCGTCGCCCCTGGCAGCGCAACCACTTCGACCCTCACCATCACGCCTGGCGGAGGATTCACGGGAACCGTCGTCATCGCCTGCTCTGTCACCTCAAGCCCCGCGGGCGCAGTCGATCCGCCCACATGCTCGGCGACGCAACCGTCGGCAATTACCGGTGGCACTGCCGTGACATCCACTTTGACCGTGAGCACCACTGGCCCATCGAGTTCCGCTCTACTGCCCTTACGCATCTTCGGATTCGGCGGCGGCGGCGCGTTGGCGGTTTTCGCCTTCTTCGCCCTGCCCTTTCGCCGGCGCGCGGCCAGAGCTATGCTTGGCGCGGCCATCCTCGTGGCCGTCGGCGGGGCCATAGGATGCGGCGGTTCGGGCGGAAGCACCACGAGGAACGCCGGCACCTCCGCAGGCAGCTACACCGTCACCCTCACCGCCTCAAATGGATCGCTCAACGCATCGACAACTGTGTCCGTCACGGTGCAATAATCCAGAGTATCGAAAATGGCTTGAAACGCCCGATGTCCCCGTAAGTCTCTCCAGCATGAGCATCCCGGTTTCCGCCAAAGTTGGCTAAGATAGGGCATGCGACGAGCCTTTTCGCTGGACGCCGAGGGACAATCACTTTGATTCGCGCGCTCGTCGACTTCTCGCTCAAAAGCCGTTGGCTCATCCTGGGCGGTGTCTTCGTGCTCAGCGTATGGGGAATTCTTTCGTTCCGCGCCCTTCCCATTGAGGCGTACCCCGATGTCGCCAACAACTACGTCCAGATCATCACGCAGTGGCCAGGCCGTAGCGCCGAGGAGATTGAGCGCCAGGTCACGGTGCCCATTGAAATTCAGATGGCGGGCATTCCCCACCT
>PLTV01000356.1:203-4304 GCA_003164635.1 Acidobacteriaceae bacterium | reverse complement strand
GTTCCTGCCACGGCCGCATGAATCTCCGCACCCTGAGCGCGCAACTTAAGGTTGGGCGAATTCATCGTTAACGGAACCTGCATCTCGGTTCCCGCCGTCCCTTCGATAGTCAAAGTTAGCATTTGCTCACCATATTCCTCGCGCAGAACGCGAACCGCATGGGTGCGCTCTCCGGGCAGCGGCAGTTGCGTGACAGGCACAACTTCAACCGTGCGCAGTGGAATGCTGACGGCCTGGCCTGGCTTGACATCCGGGCCGGCGCGGCGCAGCGAAACCCCTGAGGTATCTGACTTGATCGCAACCTGAAGCTCGCTCTTCGTCCGAGTGAACGACAAATCGACCGTCTTGTCTCCCACATGCAAATTCTTCACCTCCGCATGCTCCCAGTCCGCCGGCAAATGCGGATTCACCGTAATCGTCTTCGCCTGCGCGTCAATCGAAATCCCAAACAGCCCGCGCAGCGTCGGCGTTATCACCATCGCGCTCGACCACAATTGATGACTCGTGCTACGCCCGAACGGAACGTAGAAGTCGCCGCTCAACAGCTCCGTATCCGCACCCAGATCCTGCGCCCACGTCAGATTCGCATTCTCCATCAGCATGCGGTAACCGGCGAGCGGTTGATTCGCGCGATACTCTGCCAGCGCAGCCCACCCCGTAAACAGCGGCCACACCGAGCCCTGGTGATAGCTCATGCCGTCGTAAAACTTCTCCTCGGTTGAGACGTCCCGCAAACCCCAATCCGTATTCAGCGTATGCGTCGCGAACTGCTGTAAACATCCATCGGGATGCGCCAGGATCGACTTGCCCGCGGGCAGTTCGCTCCACCAGGCCAGCGCCGGATACACCGTGCTCGCTTTGTCGAGAGTCCCATCCGCATTGCGGCTGAAGGCATAGCAGTTTTTATCCGCGTCGTAGAACTGCGACTCAATGGTCTTCGCCACTGCATCGGCCCGCTGCAGTGCCGCGGCCGATTTGTCGGAACTGTTCAGCAGCTTCTCCAGATCGGCCATCGCAACCGAAGCCTGCTGATCGAGCAGGGCAAGGTAAACCTCCTGGTGCGGCATGTGCACCGGCCAGCTCTCCACCCAGCCCGTACCCTGCGTGTTGTCGTAGATCCCGTTCCCGCCCTGCTCCGGTCCGAGCGCATGGCTCGTCTCAAAGTTCCACGCCTTCTCAATCGCCTCGCGGTTCGCAGTCAGAAATCCAACATCCCCGCTCGCGTGCACATAATCATCCACCGCCAGCAGGAACAAGGGCGTCGCATCGGCCGCGGCATACATATACGGGAAGGCCTGCCAATCAATGTCCGCAGCCGTCTGCGAATACTCGTGCATGATCTTCCCGTCCCCGCGCTGGCGATGAATCAAAAAGTTGAGCTCGTCCTTCGCAAGCGCAAAGTCGCCATACCCATTCACCGCGTAGAGCGTATAAAGCGAATCGCGCCCGAAGAACCATCCAAACCCGGGCCTCGCCGAATCGCCCGACGCGTAGTATCCGGCCACCAGCGCAGTCTCGCCCGTACCTTGCACCTTCGCGCGCAGTTGCTCAATCGACACAGTCGCCCATTGAAACGCCTCATCAAGCGCCTTGTTCGGAGTCTCAATCGTCGTCGACTTTACCAGCAGATTCTTGTACCCCTCCGCATGCGCCGCATAACGCGCGGCAATCTCGCGATTCATCCGCGAAAGTGTCGCGCCCAGCGCTTGCGTTGCCGCCGCCGCAGGGTTTGTCCCCACCGCCATCAGCAACGGGAACAGCTTGCCATGATCGCGCGCCGGGTCCACATGCAGTCGCAGCTCCACAGGATGCACCTGCGGCCGCTCCTGATACGGCGCCAGAATCCCCGGCTCCGCGCCCGGAATCGTAATCGCCCCCGCCATGTTCGGATAATCCGCGTGCAGCACGTAAAACCCGCCTGCCTCTCCCGGATGGCTCACCCACTCCGCCCCCGGCACACCTTCGTTGCGCTCCGGCCACATCCAGCGCAGCTCCGGCGTAAACCGAAACGTAAACTCCGTCGGGTGCAGGCAATCGAACTCGAACAGCACCGCAGGCCCTTCGCCCTGCGCGCTCGCATCCGGAGCAAACATGATCTGCCGCACCGTGAATGCCGTATGAGAGTAAGTAATTGTCGTCCGGTCCGGCCGCACCTCAATCTCGGCTGCCTGCTGATTCACATCAATCGGAACCGTATACCCCTCAACATCGGCTTCAATCGTCAGGTGCGACAGCAGCTTCACCGGCAGCGCCCAGGCCTCGAATGTTCCATCCTGCTGCCCCAGCACAACGCCCCGCTCCCCAGCCACAGTAAAAGGCTTCAGCGCCTCGGCGTGGGCGCGAATCACAGGCCCATCAAGCCCGAAGGGAATCGCCGGCATCGAAGTAAACGTCTGTGCTTGTGTTGCGGCAGTTACGGCAAAAAGCAGGGCGGCTGTCGCCATGCTGAACAAAGCGGACCGATCGCGCATTGGTTGTCCTTTGAGTTTCTGCACTCGGCCAACAGTCTAAGTCATCACGCAAGAAATTGCGGAAACCCGATCGTCGCCACCCCGCCCAAGGGCAGGCAGAATCCTACGCTGAAATCGCCGGAACCGTCATGAAGTCCAGCGCCCGCACCAGGTACGTCTTCAGTTCTCCGCGATGTACCACCGCATCTAGAAATCCCTTCTGCAGCAGGAATTCTGCGCGCTGAAACCCCTCAGGCAGCTTCTGCCGGATCGTCTGCTCAATCACGCGAGGCCCCGCAAATCCAATCAGCGCTCCCGGCTCGGCAATATTCAGGTCACCCAGCATCGCGAAGCTTGCCGTGACCCCTCCGGTAGTCGGATCCGTCAGCACGCAGATGTACGGCACCTTGGCGTCGTCCAGTTGTGCCAGCGCCGTCGAGATCTTGGCCATCTGCATCAGGCTNNCCACGCCTTCCATCATGCGCGCGCCCCCTGAAGCAGCCACAACAATCAGCGGCATCTTTCCTAAGCGCGCCCGGTCAACCGCCCGTGCAATCGTCTCTCCTACCACCGCACCCATCGAGCCGCCAATGAACCCATACTCCATGGCGCTTACGACCACTTGGTGATGCCCCATCTGTCCCACGGCATTCAGAATCGCGTCATCCAGGCCCGTCGCTTCCTGCGCCGCCCGCAGCCGTTTCTTATAGGGCTTCACATCGCTGAAGTTCAGCGGATCCGTCGACCGCAGCCCCGTATCCACCAGCTCGTACCCCGGCTCCAGCAACAGGTCAATCCGCTGTCGTGCCCCTATCTTGAAGTGGTGCTGGCACTTCGGGCAAACATTCTGGTTTGCCTCCAGTTCCGCCTTCCAGATCGTCTGCCGGCAACCGAGACACTTGGTCCACAGGCCCTCGGTACGAACCTTCCGTTCCCCGGAATCACGGTCGCCGTTGACTCCGGGGTCGGACTCATATTCGCCGCTCTCACGCTTGAACCAGGACATGCAACCTCTCTTAACTCAAGACCCCAGCCGCTCGCTCGGCCGAAATCGCCCCAGGTCGCCCTGAGGATTCACATCGCTTCAATATTCTATGCCGCGCTGCGCAAGAATGCCCTTCTGGTAGGCATGTTTCACCTCACGCATCTCCGTCACCGTGTCGGCCAGTTCCACCAGCAGAGGATGCGCATTTCTTCCCGTCAGAATTACATGCACCATCTCCGGTTTTCCCCGCAGCACCTCGGCAACCTGGGCCGCATCCAGCATTCCGTAGCCGATCGCATAGTTGATCTCGTCCAGAATCACCATATCCCAGTCCCCTGACTCGATTGCCGCCCGCGCTTCCGCCCAGGCAGTCTCCACAAGCCGAACATCTTCAGCGTCGGTCTCCGCCCCGCCAACCTTCACAAATCCCCGGCCCATCTGCTTCAGCACGAAATTCGCGCCAAATGCCTTCACCGCATCCAGCTCGCCATAATGCCACGAGCCCTTCAGGAACTGCAGCATCAGCACCTTCATGCCGTTCCCTACGGCCCGCAACGCCGTTCCCATCGCTGCCGTGGTCTTCCCCTTGCCGGGGCCCGTGTTGATCAAGATCAATCCGCGTCGCGAGTCAGTCATTTTCTTGGATAAGTGGTGCCCGTCAGCCGG
>PLTV01000356.1:0-162 GCA_003164635.1 Acidobacteriaceae bacterium | reverse complement strand
GCTGCAGTTGCGCCCGGCTCAGCCCTTCTGCAGACCACCCATTCGCCGGCCCCACCCCAAAAATCAAGTGTTGCGCCCCCGCGTCCCGCCGCACTCCTACCCAGGCCGCGAAAGTCTCCGACGTAAATGTCCGCCCGCGCGAGTCCAGCAGCACAAGCGTTG
>PLTV01000025.1 GCA_003164635.1 Acidobacteriaceae bacterium | reverse complement strand
CTCCGCCAGATCGTCGCCAATGCCGGCGAAGAAGGCGCCGTGGTCGTAGCCAAGGTTCTGGAATCGAAGGAACCGCATTACGGCTACAACGCTGCCACCGGCAAATTCGAAGACCTGGTTGCGGCCGGCGTTATCGATCCGACCAAGGTGACCCGTACGGCGCTGCAGAACGCGGCCTCGATCGCAGGTCTCCTGCTCACCACTGAAGCACTGGTTGTCGAGATTCCGGAGCAGAAGGCAGCCCCGGCAGGCGGCGGCCACGGCGGTGGTATGGACGGCATGTACTAGGACTAGCCGTCCAGGCGGACGCGCCTTCGGCGCGAAAGCAAGAACAAAGGCCTCCAGCTTCGGCTGGGGGCCTTTGGTTTTACTCGAACTTATTCCTCTATCTCTTAGCAGAGAAATCTCTTGGACTCGACGATACACGCCTCTGCGACCAGTCAGCCGGGGTCTTTACGCTGCACGTTCGGGCATCATCGCCTCACGTAGCGGTTTCAACCAGGCCGAAACCCAGGACACGGGAATGATGAATTCGCTCCAGCCGCAATCCAAACAGACTTGCACATCGGGCGACGGAGTCATGGGCGGATGGCTTAAGGTACGCGGTGTGTTGCGGTAAAGGCGCACTTCAGCGGGGATCAACGTCAAAGCATCGGATTGGCATTTCGGACAAACCATGGCACTACCTCGGGCGCAAGTTCCTCTCGGATCGGTCCAGGAGTTGAGGCGTACTCGCAACTTTAAACGGAAAATCCACAGCTTTTCAACAGTAATATCTCTTCATTACCAAAGGAATTCCCAATTTGTGTTAGCGAGCCCGCCCATGGTGGAATCTGGGAAAACCGCGATGCGGGGCAAGTTTCGCATTTTGCCGGCGCCGCTTCGTCGAGGTTTGGTCTATGAATCCGTGCGCGATCGTCCCTTTGCCGTTTCGCTTGGCCTGAAAGCGCATAGAAAAAGAAGGGAGCTCCAGGATTGGAGCTCCCTTCAGCGATTTCCGTTTTGATGGAGGGACGGATCTCAACAGGAAGTCCGTCTTAGAACGTGACGTGAACTCCCATGGTGAAGGCACGCGCGCCGCCGATGGTACCGGTAACGGAGCCCCAGTTGGCCGCGTTGTTGGGGCAGCCCTGCGTGTTGCTGATCGCGTTGTACGCGACGCAACGCACAACGCCGTTGGCGTCTTGCTGGTTGACGGGAATCGTCGTCGCCGCCTGAATGCTCTTCCCGCTTCCGGTTGTGAACGGAATCTGGTCGAGATTGTGCAGGGCCGATTGCTGGTCGACGGCACTGGAGCTCGTGACGATTTGACCGTAGTTCACATAGCCCAGCGCGCAGTTGTTGTAGGGAACGAGGTTGGCGGTATCGGAGCATGCGTCGTTCTGGCGAATCTGCGCCTGGTTCTGAGGAACGTCCATGCTGGTTGTGTTGGTCACGTTGAAGGCGTTGAATTCGTACTGCAGGCTTGCCTTCTCAGTGATGCGGAAGCTCTTGCGGACGGACAGGTCAAGGCGCTTCTGCCCGGCCTGGCGGAAAATGTTGCGCTCGCCCTTGTTGAATGCCGTCTCGTAGATATCCTGCGGCAGGCCTGAGGCCGACACAGGAATGCCGTCGACTCCCGGCTGAAGGTAGGCAATCTGAATCTGGTTTGGATCGATGGCGGGGATGTAGTTGCCACCTGATCCGCGGAATTTACCAGGGTTAGTGGTCAAGGCGGTCTTGGGGTTGCCAGGATTCTTGATGCCCAGGATCGGGTTTGCCAGATTCGGGTAGTCGCCGAAGTTCACGCTGCCTGCCGCTCCGTAGAACTCGTAGAGCGAAAACGGTTCGCCGCTCTGCAGAATCCCAGTTCCAGTCAGGTGCCAGTCGTTTGTCAGGTAAGAAGTAAAGGTATGTTCCTTCACGACGTTCGGGACCTGCACCTGGAAGTTGGCGCTGAACACGTTGGTGCGATCGAAGTCCGAGGATGCCCACGAATCGCGCAGGTGCTTGGGATCGTCGCCGGTGAAGAAGAGGCCGATGTCGCTCTGTTCATCGAGCGAGTGGCTCCAGGTGTAGCTGACGCCTGCCTGGAAGTTGCGCGAAAGCCGCTTTTCCAAGTGGGTTTCGAGCGCATCGTAGGCCGAGACGCCGGCGGTCTTGAAGTCTGTCGCGCTGGGGTTGTAGCCGATGTAGGGCACACGGAAGTCAGTGTTGCCGCCACTGTTCGTATTCCACGGTTCGCTGGGGATGGGATCGTAATCGTACCCGTCACTGGTCGAGTTCTGGTTCAGAACTTCGAAGCCGTAGGTCGCCGTTTCACCCCAGATCGGGTTCTGCGGTGAAGCAAACCCGGGCTCGTTGGCTGGAATCGGAATGACCGAGTGACGGCCGCGATTGCCTGAGAAGCCCAGCGTGAAGGCAATGTCGTTGGTGGGCTGCCACTGGAAATTCAGCGTGTAGTTGATGGTGTAGGGCAGCACGTTGTTCTTGTCGTAGGCGCCGAAGTAAAGGGTCGCCGTGCAATCGAGGTAGCCTTCCTGGTTGTCGATGCCTCCGCAGTTGGGACCATTGTATTGGCTCTGTCCCGTCATGATGTTGAGCTGATTCTGCAGTGCCTGGGTCACGATGGCGGGGTTTGCGCTGGGTGGGGTGTACGAAGAGTTGGTCAGCGCGGTGCCGAGCGGGTTCGCAAGCGTCTTGCCGTTGCCGTTGGTGTAGCTGGTGAGTGGAGCCGCTTCCGTTACGCCGAAGGGTCCGCCAATCGAACCGCCGGCGGGTTCCGACAGGTAAGTGAACAGTTCACCGCGGTCGTAGTAGAGACCCGCACCACCGCTGATGACAACCTTGCCGTGGTCCGCAGCGGGCGAGAACGCAAAGCCCACGCGAGGCGAAATGCCCCATTGACGGCCCGTCAGTGTTGAATCGCTCACCCCGGAGGTCGGATAGAACTTGTTATTGCCGGCCACGACAAATCCGGCGTTGTTCACCGTGAATCCGGTTGTCGATGTGCCTGTGACGCTAAATTTGGACGGGTCAAAGTTGAACATGTTGCCGTACTTTT
>PLTV01000090.1 GCA_003164635.1 Acidobacteriaceae bacterium | reverse complement strand
GCTCCATCAGGCTCATGCCCGGGAGGTCCGCGCGCTTGGTCACCGCTTCGCGCGCCTTTTCAATCGCATCTGCGGGATCAACCATTTGGGACCTGCTCCGTGACGGGCGCTTCTTCCTGAATTGAAGCAGGGGCTTGATGCAGCGGGGGCATGTTTTCCGCCTCAAGCACATGCGTGGTCTCGCTCTTTGCCGGTGCGGCCGCGTCGGTCGCGGCGGGCGGCGGCGTTGCCTTCTTGCGCCGCGTGCGCTTGGGCGGCGCGGCGGCAACCGTTTCGCCGGTCGAAGGCGGCTGAAGCGTCAGCTCAGTCTGCGTCCCGCTCGGTTCCGGTTGGGTCTCTACGGCAGGCGTGGGGATGGGCGGATAGACCGACTCCCACGGATAGGGGCTGGCAGCCGGCGCTGCTTCCGGCGTCGCTTCCGGCGCCGCTCCCGGCTCAGGGGGCTGCGTCTCGGACGCGGGGCTCTCCGGAGCCGGCGCGGCCAGCGCCAGCGCGCGCAGCCGTTCTTCTTCCTTCTTGCGCCGGTCGGTCTCCTCGGAGTTGCGCAACTCTTCTTCCATCTGGAATTTGAAGTCGTTTGAGGCTTTGCGGAACTCGTACATCAGCTTGCCGATCTGGCGGCCGATCTGGGGCAGGCGGCGCGGTCCGAAGACCACGAGCGCGATCACCATGATGATCAGCGTGTCGGCCATCCCGAGGTTGGCCATCTGAATCGGCGGTGTTCCCATAAGGTGCAATGATACCTTTCCCCGCAATGGAGTCACAAACAGTACGGGCGACGTGCCGAATCAGTTTGATGAAGCGGGTTCGCGCGCCAGCCGGTTGATAAGTCGGCGAGCCCCGACGCGGGCCATTACCAGCTGAAGCCTCCGGAGGGCGGCGGCCATAGGCCTTCCATCTGGCGGAGAAGTACGATGCGGCCGAAGTGATAGGCGTTGTGAGCGCCCAGGCTTTCAAGCTGTTCGCGCACGGTCATCAGGCGCGTAGGCGTGCCTGGACGCGAAGGACAGCGGACTTCGACATCGAACCGGGCGACATCGAGTGCAGCATCGCCGGCTTGTTTGTTGGTCGCAAGAAAACGCTGGCAAAGTTGGTCCCAGGATTCGAGCGCGGTTTGCTCGGGTGTGGGAAAGCCCTCGGAGGCATGCACAGGGTACGCAGTCTCGAGGTCCCGAATCCAGTCCAGCGTCATCTGCTGCCAGAAAACAATGTGCCACAGTTCCTCGTAGATGGTGCGGGGAGAGCCGGGATAGGCGCGATGAGCGGCTTCGCTGGTAAGGCCGTCGAGTATCTGCGCGGGTGGGGTGTGGGCGCTGTCGCCAATGAGGACTTGTTCGAGTTCGTTCACGTTGGCTCCCATGTACGGGTTGCATGTTCCGCGATTATTCCACGCGGCCATCAGGGTTTGTGCCTGCGTTAAAATGAAGACATGCAGTTGGATGCGTGCCGGGTGAAGGATTGAAACCTGGCGGTAAAAGATTCATCCAATGCGCATGGAAGGCTGCAACAACCCCGTGGGTGGGGGAAGCCGGATTGAGGCTTAAGCGCCAACGATCCGGATGCCGGTGCACCCACTGCAGCAGTTTAGCTTTCAACACCCCCGTCCGCCGCCCCCTGGGCAGGCAGGACTGAAGGCGGAAAAAAGTGAATCTGACTCTTGACGAAGAGAGGACGGTCGATGCGGCGGCCGAAACAGCCTGCAGCCTTGAAAATTACCTCGAGCTTCCCGACCACTCCATGGGCGGGCGGATCGCCAAGGCGCGCTCCCAACTGGGTGCTACGACGATTGTGCTCGGTCACCACTATCAACGCGACGAAGTGATTCGCTTCGCCGACTACACCGGCGACAGCTACAAGCTCTCAAAGATCGCCACGGAGACGGATGCGCAGTACATCGTTTTCTGCGGCGTGCACTTTATGGCGGAGAGCGCGGATGTGTTGGGGCGCGATGGGCAGAAAGTGATTCTGCCGGATTTGAACGCCGGTTGCTCGATGGCCGATATGGCCGAGATTTCACAGGTTGAAGCCTGCTGGGAAGCGCTCGATCGGATGAAACTGACCGAAGGGTTGATTCCGCTGACCTACATGAACTCGACGGCGGCCATCAAGGCTTTTTGCGGGGAGCGCGGCGGGCTGGTATGCACATCGTCGAATGCGCGTGCCGCGTTTGAGTGGGCCTTTGCGCGGGGCAAGCGCATCCTCTTTCTTCCCGATCAGCACTTGGGGCGCAACACCGGCTATGCGATGGGCATTCCTTTAGAGGAGTTGGCCGTATGGGATCCATGGGCCGTCCAGATTGGTCCGAACACGGGCGGGCAGACGAAAGCTTCGCTGGAGTCGGCGCGGATTCTTCTTTGGAAGGGCCATTGCGCGGTGCACCAGCGTTTCTTGCCGAGCCATGTGGATCAGGTGCGCGCCAAGTATCCGGAAATCCAGGTGATCGTGCATCCCGAGTGCCGGTGGGAAGTCTGCCAGAAGGCGGACGCGCTGGGATCGACCGAGCGGTTAATCAAGATTGTGGAGGACGCACCGCCGGGATCGATGTTTGCCATCGGCACGGAGATCCATCTCGTGAATCGTCTTGCGCGGCGGTTTGCCGAAAAGGGCAAGCGCATCATCACGCTCGATGACACGGGGTGCCTTTGCACCACCATGTACCGCATCAGCCCGCAGCATCTGGTGTGGGCGCTCGAGAATTTGATCGAAGGGCGCGTGGTGAATCAGATTGCGGTGCGGCCGAGCGTGAAACATTGGGCGAAGGTGGCGCTGGATCGCATGCTGGAGGTTTGAGACGCAGCATTCAGCTCTCAGCAACGGTCCCCTCTCCAGCGGGTAAACGCTGGCTGTGTACCGGGTTTCGTCGTATGCTGGTTAGCAGGACGTTTTCCCATGAAAACCTTCACTCTCGAAGAAGCGCATTCCCTGCTTCCCGTGCTCGAATCGCTGCTGAAACGCGCCATGGAAAGCAAGGGCGCCGCAGAGCTGGTCGAGTCGTCCTTGTCTGAACTGGCGCGGCGCATTTACCTCTCCGGCGGAATGAAGGTCGACGTGAGCACGGTGGCCAAGCAGCGCGCCGACATGGAGAACCATCTGCTGCGCGTGCGCGAGAGCATCGCGGAAATCGATTCGATCGGCGTACAGGTGAAGGACCTGGAGTCGGGGCTGCTGGATTTTCCATGCCATCTCGACGACCAGGTAGTGCTTTTGTGCTGGCGCATGGGCGAAACGTCGATTGAGCATTGGCATACCGTCGAGGCAGGGTTCCAGGGACGGCAGCCGCTCGATGATCGGTTTCGGCGCAGGTCCACTTCGGGTGAGCGGCCGAACTGAAGAAAGGCAGCTTTTAGCTTTCAGCTAACTGTGCTCTTCTCGGCTGCGTTGGCTGCAGTGAAAGGGCGGTTCGAGAGACTCCCGGGCAACGTACATATGCTGATAGCTAACAGCTAATAGCTGATTCCCGGCGTATATCCTGATCTCTCCATGTACATTCCTGAGCACGAAGTACGCAGCGTCCTCACCTATGAGGCTCTGATCCCGGCGATTCGCCAGGCGCTGATTGAGTATTCGGCGGGGCGCGTCGAGCAGCCCGCACGTATGGTTTTGCGCGCCCGCGGCGGAGACGGTCGCAGCGACGGCTGGTTCGCGGTAATGCCGGTGATTGCCGGCGACCTGATGGGCGTGAAGACAGTCACGTTTTATCCCGGCAACGCGGAGCTTGGGCTGCACACGCACATGGCAATGATCGAGTTACTGCGGCGTTCGACGGGCGAGCCGCTGGCAGTGATGGATGGGCGGCTGATTACGGAGATGCGGACGGCAGCGGTTTCGGCAGTGGCGCTGGATGCGCTGACTGCGAAGCGGGCGCCGAGCCTGGGGATTTTGGGTTCGGGGGTCCAGGCGCGATCGCATATTTCGGCTTTGCGGCTTGTGCGCCCGGAAATTCGGGAGATTCGCGTCTGGAGCCGGACGGCCGAAAATGCCCGAAACCTGGCGGAAGAGACCGGTGCGCGGGCTGTAGCGATTGGAGAGGCCGCGGCCTGCGATGTTGTGTTGACGGTGACTTCGTCGACGGCGCCCGTGCTTGAGGGACGATGGCTGGCGCCGGATGCACTTGTAATCGCCGTCGGCGCGACGGGCGCGATCCTGCGCGAACTCGACGATGCGGTGATGCTCACGAGCACGGTGGTGGCCGAGAGCCGCTCGTGCGCAGAAAGAGAGTCGGGGGACATTCGGCTGTCGGGGGCCAGGGTGCAGTGGGAAATTGGCGAAATTCTCGCCGCGACGGCGAAGGCGCCGAGCGGGCGCATCGTGTTCAAGTCGGTGGGCATGGGGATTGAGGATCTGACCGGGGCGCGGCTGGTTTGGGAGGCGCTGGGTCGCGCCAAAAATGGCGAAGGCCAGGGCTAGGTCGTTTAGGGCGAAACAGCTTCCGGGACAAACGCAGCGAGCGAAGGCAAGGGCCGGCGCGTCAATGGACTACGAGCTCTGGGAGAGTTTTTCGTCTAACCGAATCGACGCGACAAGTAGAACGCAGAAGCGATACCCTTGCAGGGACAGCAGAACAAGGTGAGATTAGAGTCTGGGGTCGGGGCTCACGAATCCGGCGTGTGACAAGGAGCGGTGATGAGATTGGGTAAGCGGGCAATCCTTTGGTGCGGAACGGCCACGCTGCTGGCTGGGATTGCCACGGGATGCGGAAACTTCTGGCAGGCGCCGAGCACGACCACGACTTGCACCACGAATTGCACGACGGCCAGCAGCGGAAATTTCTACATTCTGAACGGTGGAACGACCCCGCAGGTCGTTGGCGAATCGATCGTCACAGGCACGTTGACAGCAATTTCCGGGAGTCCGTGGGCTTTGCAGGCGACACCCTATGCCATGGCCATTGACCCGGCGGGAAACTTCTTGATCGTGAGTACGACCTCGGGAGTCTTTGCTTATCCCATCGATAATGGGGTGCTTGGAACCGCTGTTGTCGTTTCGTCGGACCAGGCCTATGCGGTCCAGGTGGATACCACAAGTTCATGGCTCATTGAAGCCATCCCTGGAACCAGCGGGGTGACCATTGGCGCCATTCCCATCAACAGCACGACGGGAGCCAGCAACGGCACGGAACAAACAGCTTCGTTCAACGTGGCGAATACGTCTGTGCAGAACAAGATGGCGATCTCCGGCGATGATAGCTACGTGTTTGTTCCCCTGGGCGCGGGCGGAACGATTGTGGTGCCGTTCAACGCCTCTGTGACCGCGGGCTCGAATCCGCTGGGATCGAAGGCGACCACCATTCCCGTTGCCTCAGCCAGTGGCTCGGCCCTTTCGGTTGCCGTGGATACCGGCACGTCGCCACGGGTGTTTTACGTGGGCGAGACGCTTGCGGGGACATCGGGGACGACGGGTGGATTGCGCGTATTCAACTACAGTTCGCTGACCTCGACGCTCACGCAGGCGACGGGTTCGCCGATTGCGAGCGGAGGGCTGGCGCCGAATGCGATTCTACCCGCTGCTTCAGGCAGTTACGTTTATGTGGCCAATGGGCAAGGCACAGCATCGGCCGGAAATGTGACCGGATTTACCTTTACTTCGAGCGGGACGACGACCATCACGTACACGGTGGCGCTGGACACGACCACCGCCGCGGGAGTGCAGCCGGCAAGCCTGACCGA
>PLTV01000232.1 GCA_003164635.1 Acidobacteriaceae bacterium | reverse complement strand
GCGTTGCGCGGCTGGGGACTCACCGCGGTCGATATCGACAACGATGGGTGGATCGATCTCGCAGCCATCGTCGAAACCAAGGCCGGCCCGCAGGTGCGCGTGCTGCGCAATCGCGGCGATGGCACTTTTGAAGACGTGAGCCACACTCTCGGTTTGGACCAGGTGAAGCTGCAATCGCCGCGCGGCCTGATTGCCGCCGACGTCGACGGGGACGGAGCTCCGGACCTGATCGTGACGCAGGTGAACGCGCCGCCGGTTGTGCTGCGCAACATCGGCGCGAACAAAAATCATTTTGTTCGTCTCGACTTGACCGGCTATGCCGACAACAAAACAGCCATCGGCGCCAAGGTCGAGACCTTCGCCAACGGCCACTGGCAGAAGTGGGAACTGGCCGGAGCGTCGGGCTATCAGACGCAGTCAGCGCCGCAGCTCCTCATCGGCCTGGGCAGCGGGGATGGCGTCGATCTGTTGCGCATCCTCTGGCCCACCGGCGTTCTTCAGGATGAGATCGACCTGCCCAGGCTCGTCAACGGGCGTACGGTCATCGCCATGAAAGAAGCCGATCGTCGCGGCAGCTCCTGCCCCGTACTTTTCGCCTGGGACGGCCACAAGTATCGACTCGTGACCGACGTCATTGGCGCTGCCGTCGTTGGCCACTGGTTTACGCCACAACGCCGCAATATCCCCAATCCCGGCGAGTGGATCAAGGTGGATGGTTCGCAGGTCGAGCCTGTAAATGGGCGCCTCAGCATGCGCTTCATGGAACCAATGGAAGAAGTCAACTATATCGACCAATTACGCCTTGTCGCGGTCGATCACCCTGAGAACGTCGAGGTGAATCCCGACGAGCGCTTCCTCGACGATCCGCCGTTTGCGTCGGGGCACGTGATTGCTTCCACCGGCACGCACCTGCCCGTTGGCGCGTGGGATGGAGCGGGCCGCGACGTGCTCGATGTTCTTAGAAAGGCGGATCACACGTTCGCAAGCGGCTTTACTCCGACACCTTATGACGGTTTCGCCAACCTTCATCCGCTCACCCTCGATCTCGGTTCTGTTGATTCAAACGCGCCGCTCCGCTTGCTCATGACCGGCTACGTCAACTACTTCAGCGCAACGTCGCTCTACGGCGCATGGCAGGCTGGCATCAAGCCCGTGTCTCCGTATGTTGAAGCACAGCTTCCTGATGGAACGTGGCAGCGCATCGTTGACGATGCGGGTTTCCCGGCCGGTCTCGAGCGAACCATTGTTGTCGACCTCACCGGCAAACTACCGGCGGGTGCGCGCAAAATTCGACTCACCACCAATCTTGAAATCTACTGGGACCAGGTGCAAATCGACAACCAAGCCCAGGCGCAGGCGCAGACCGCCGAAGTTCCTCTCGCTCTGGCTACGCTGCGTTTTCGCGGATACCCCAAACAGATTGACCTGCCCAGCAACGGCGATCTCGACTACGACTACGACCGCGTGAGTCTGACTGGGCCTTATCAGCATCAACGCGGAGACTACACGCGCTTTGGCGATGTCACGCCGCTTGTGAAGGGAATTGACGATCGCTACGCCATCTTCGGCAGTGGCGAAGAAATTGCCGTCGAATTCGATATCGCAAAGCTGCCAGCGCTGCGCACGGGCTGGAAGCGCGACTATTTCTTCTATGCCAATGGATACGTGAAAGACATGGACTGGTGGGATGCCTCGCCGTTTACCGTAAGCCAGCTTCCATTTCACAAGATGAGCACCTATCCGTATCCGGCCAACGAAAAATTCCCCGAAGATGCCGGCGCGCTCGAATATCAGTTGAACTGGAATAACCGCTGGGATTCCGGCGAGCCCGTGCGGTCGTACCACTTCAATTTCCAGACGCTGCACTCGACTCCTGCCGAAGATACTCCGCCTGCTGATGCACAGGCTGACGATCCAACGGTGCATCCGTGAGCCATCTCGTACTTGAGCCCGCAGTACGCCAGTTGAAATTGCTCCGCACCGGCCAAATCTCAGTTTTTGAATTGGCCGAGGCGCACATCCGCCAGATCGAGCGCCTCAATCCCATGCTGAACGCGCTTGTCGATTTCGATGCCGACAAAGTCCGTGAGCGTGCGCGCAAGCACGATGAATGGCGCGGAACCCCTTCACGCCGGCCGCTCTTCGGCCTCCCTGTGACAGTGAAGTCCTCCATTGCGACACGCGGAATGAAGTGCGAAATCGGCAGCCTGCTTCACAAGGGCGACATTCCCGCGCACGACGCGCTGGCAGTGGCCCGGCTGCGCGCGGCCGGGGCGCTCATTCTGGGCACCACCAACTGCCCTGAGTTCCTGATGGCATACGAGACCGACAATCGACTCCATGGCCGCGCTTCGAATCCGTGGAATCTTGACTATTCTCCCGGCGGATCCAGCGGTGGGGAGTCGGCAGCAATTGCCGCTGGCATGTCGGCGGCGGGCCTGGGGAGCGACAGCGGTGGTTCGGTGCGCATTCCCGCGCACTTCACCGGAATCTGTGCGCTCAAGCCCACGCCCGGCCGCATTCCGGGCCGCGGGCATCTACCGCCCTGTGTTGGGCCGTTTCAGATTCTTGGTGCGATCGGACCCATGGCACGCACCATCGCCGACGTCACGCTGCTCTTCCGCATCCTCAGCGGCCACGATCCGGACGACCCCGCGAGTGCGCCCGTTACCTTGCGCGAGCCAACCTTAGAAGACCTGCGCTCCAACACCATCGGGTTCTTTGAAGACGACGGTCTTGTGCCCGTCACTTCGGAGACGCGCGAGGCCGTCCACTCGGCTGCCGCGGCCCTGCGCGAGGCGGGTTTCCGCGTGGAGCCCTTCGCGCCCACCACGCTCGAATCTCTCCGCAAGCTGTGGTGGAAGTTCTTCGTGCAATGCGGAGCCATGTTTTATGCCCCTGAG
>PLTV01000051.1 GCA_003164635.1 Acidobacteriaceae bacterium | reverse complement strand
CTTTCCAGGACAACGACGAGGTCTTGGTCATTCCCTCCATCGCCGGCGGCTGCTGCTGACAGCCTCCAATAGGCTGCCCCTCAGCCAAAGTTGAGGGTCCGCGTAAATCCCACCGAAAAGGGCTTCACATGTGCGGAGAAATTATCTGAAGCCTCTGCGAAAAACCATCTGAAGCCTCCGTTTTGAAGGGTACGGGCTTCGCCCGGTCCGTCAAGTTTCTGTAGTGAACGCTTGGGCTTTAGCCCCCGAGGGCGTTCTTCCTCAAATCGCCCGCATCGTGCCTTTTCCGCAGCCGCTTCGAGCCCCGTGTGATCGCATTCTTCCGATCTCATTGAGGTATGGAATTCAAAGCCGCGCCAATTCAATCCAAGCAAGCGCTTTGACATGAACAAGTTATCACTCCCAAAAAAGTACCGGTGCTATACTTCCCCTGCTCGCATTCCCCAAACGCATGCCCGGAACCATCTACGAATTCGGCGATTTCCGTCTGGATTGCGGCCGCTTCGAGTTAGTGCGTGCCGGCCAAAGTTTGCGCCTGGAACGCAAGCCGCTCGAGTTGCTGATATTTCTCGCGGAAAAAAACGGGCAGCTCGCCACGCGCGAAGAAATCGCTCAACGCCTTTGGCAAAGCGAGGTCTTCGTTGACACCGAACATGGCATCAACACCGCCGTCCGCAAAATTCGCAATGTGCTCCGCGACGATGCCGAAGAATCTCGCTACATCCAAACCGTTACCGGCAAAGGATATCGATTCATCGCGCCACCGAAAATTGTCTATGCGCAAGACAAAGCAACTTCGGCTTCGACACCGGCAAACCCAGTCCCCGCGCTGGAAGATGGGTCGTCTGTTGCTCTCGCCGCGTCCCAACAGCTTTCTTCGTCAAGTCATCATCTCCTGGGCCGCGCGCGCATTGCCGTTGTCTCGACAGCCGTCCTCGCACTTCTCGCAGTTGGTCTCTTCGCCACCGTTCGATGGATACAGAGCCGTGGCCGTCCCGCGATCGCCTCGCTCGCCGTCCTCCCACTCGACAATCTCTCCGGCGACCCGGCGCAGGATTACTTTGCCGACGGCATGACCGACGAGCTCACCACCATGCTCGCCAAAGATTCCACGCTGCGCATCATCTCGCGTACGTCGGTCATGCAGTACAAGCACGCCCGCCAGCCGCTCAAAGACATTGCCCGTGCTCTCGGCGCGGATGGCATCGTCGAAGGCTCCGTTGCGCGCAACGGAGATCATGTGCACCTGAACCTGCAACTGATTCAGGCCGCCACCGACTCGCATCTCTGGGCCGAAAGCTATGACCGCGATGCGCACGACGTGGCCCTATCCGATGAGGCCGCGCGTGCCATTGCCGTTCGACTGCATAGCCCCACCTCGACTGCCACGCCCCCGCGTGCCATTGATCCCGCGGCACACGATGCCTACCTGCACGGGCGTTATCTCTGGCTGAGCAGCCGCGATTCGGAATCTGGTGCGTATTACAAGAAAGCCACTGAGATTCAACCCGACTACGCTGCGGCGTGGGCCGGCCTGGCGAATTACTACGGCAAAGCGGCTGCCGGGGACGAACTCGACCCGCGCATCGCCCTCCCTCTGGAGGAGAAAGCCGCGGAGCGCGCGATTGCGCTCGATCCGAATCTCGCCGAAGCGCACCTGGCCGTTGCTGCAACCTATCTCATTGCTCGATGGGACCCGGTGAATGCCGACCGCGAGGTCCTCCGTGTCATCAGTCTCGATCCCAGCGACGGCGAAGCCTATAACTTCCGCGCCAATGTGTTGGACGCTCTGGGTCGTCATCAGGAGGCTCTCGAGATGGCTAAGAAGGCTGTCGAGATCTCACCATTCGAATACGCTGCCGACATGGCAGCGTTCTATGTGTCTGGCCGGCAATATGACGCAGCCCTTGCGGATTTGGGCCTTCGTCTCGAGGTCGCTCCCAATGATCCCCTATTGTTGTACTTCCAGTGGGATACCCTGCGCCGAAAAGGCAACTATAGGGAAGCAGCCGACGCGCTGGAAAAGTCTTTTACCTCGTCAGGCGACACGCACTCGGCTTCAGCCATTCGCAGCGCCTGGGAGCACGGAGGTTGGCCCGCTGTCGTGCGTTGGCAGTTAGCGCACCACCTTGAACGGCAGAAGAGGGAATACGTCTCGCCAGTAACGCTCGCTGGCTACCACGCTCAACTCCACGAGACAGAGCCGACGCTGTCTCTGCTCGAAGAAGGATTTCGTCAGCATTCTACCGATATCTTGTGGGTCACAATGGACCCAGCGTTCGATTTCCTCGACAGCGACCCGCGCTTCCAGTCCATTCTTCAGCGCATCAACCTGCCAGTAACTTCCATCGCAAACCCCACACGTTGATCCCTCGAAGATCAATTTCCGATGAATGCATTGATCTGTTTTTTGCACCATTTTTGCATCATATTGAACGTTCTTTGACAGCGTTCGCCCCATACTTGCGCCGTGAAAACAGCCACACGGCACGACCCACCACTTGAACTGCCGATTCTCGCGCAGCTCGCGATCGTCCCTGCACCCGCGCCTGCTCTACAGATACCGCGCCTGCACGCGCAGGTCGGCCGCTACTCTCTCTCTCTTGCTGAAACTACCGAGCAACGCGACGCCGCTTGCCGCCTGCGCTTCCGCGTCTTCAACCTCGAACTCGGCGAAGGCCTCGAGAGCTCCTATGAAAACGGCCTCGATCGCGATCGATTCGACGCATGCTGCGAACACTTACTCGTCGAAGATACACGCGAAACCATTCCCGGCCGCCGCATCGTTGGCACCTACCGCATGCAATCGGGGTGCACGGCCGCGCTCCATCACGGTTACTACTCCGAACAGGAGTTCAGTTTTGCGCCCTACCAGGCCCTGCGGCCCGAAATCCTCGAGCTTGGCCGCGCCTGCATCGATCGCCAACATCGCTCGCCTGAAGTGCTCACACTGCTCTGGCGTGGCATCGCGCAGTATGCTAGTGACATGGGGCTCCGCTATCTCGTCGGTTGTTCGTCCATCAACTCTCAAGACCCGGTAGAAGGCTGGCAGATGTACCGCCAGCTTGAAAACTATCGCGTCCCACCCGAGTTTGAGACTGTGCCCACCGCCGCCTATGCCTGTCCCATCGAACAGGAGGGTGCACACGCACAGCCGTCGCCCTGCCGGTCCGATCAATCGTTGCCGGAGTCCGGCGCGCCGCCGCAA
>PLTV01000243.1:906-5137 GCA_003164635.1 Acidobacteriaceae bacterium | reverse complement strand
CCCATGCGCGACGGCAAGCGCCTCTTCACTTCGGTTTACGTGCCCAAGGACGCCGCCAATGGTCCCTATCCATTTCTGATGGATCGCACGCCTTACAGCGTCGCTCCCTACGGCGAAGACCAATACCCCAAGCATCTCGGCCCGTCCGACGAGTTCGAGAAAGGCGGCTACATCTTCGTCTACCAGGACGTCCGCGGCCGCTGGATGAGTGAAGGCGAGTTCGTCGAGATGCGTCCGCACATCGACGACAAAAAATCACCGCAGGATGTTGACGACGCCTCCGATACGCATGACACCATCGACTTCCTCCTCAAGAATGTCCCCAACAACAACGGTAAGGTCGGCATCTGGGGCATCTCCTACCCCGGCTTCTACACCTCGGCGTCCATCATCGACTCGCACCCGGCTCTCGTTGCCGCCAGCCCTCAGGCTCCCATGACCGACCTCTTTATGGGCGACGATGCCTACCATGGCGGAGCCTTTATGCTCTCCGCCAACTTCGGCTTTTACGCGTTCTTCTCTCCGCAGGACGGGCCGCAGACTCCGAAGCAGAGGACTCCCTTCGATTTCGGCACGCCCGACCACTACCGCTTCTATCTCGACGCCGGCAACGTCATGAACCTCGACAAGCTCTACCTCAAGGGCTCGAACTGGCTCTTCAACGACCAGGCCAAGCACGCCACCTACGACGCCTACTGGAAGGCTCGCGATTTGTCGCAGCACATGAAGAACGTCAAATGCGCCGTTCTCGTTGTCGGTGGATGGTACGACGCTGAAGACCTCTCCGGTCCCTACCGCACCTTCTACGCCATCAACAAGGCCAACCCCGAAACGACAACCACGCTGGTCGAAGGCCCCTGGGTCCACGGTGGCTGGGCGCGCGGCGAGGGTACCCATCTCGGCGATGTGCAGTTCAACTCCAAGACGTCAGAGTACTTCCGCACCAACATCCAGTTCCCGTTCTTTGAGCACTACCTGAAAGGCAAAGGCGCCGAGCAGCCGAAGGCCGTCGTCTTCGAAACCGGAACGAATGTCTGGCGTCACTTCGATTCCTGGCCACCTAAGGCCGCTCAACCCAAAACCCTCTACTTCCACGCCGGCGGCAAACTCACCTTCGATCCGCCTACTGAAGACAAGGGGGGCGATCAGTACGTCAGCGATCCCACGCATCCCGTGCCTTTTGTTGGATACACCACCGACACCGTCCCACAGCGCTACATGGTCGACGACCAACGCTTCGCCGGCTACCGTCCCGACGTGCTTGTCTATCAAACTGATCCACTCACCGAAGATGTGACAATCGCGGGTCCCATTTCGCCCAAGCTTAAGATTGCCAGTTCAGGCACCGACTCTGACTTCGACGTAAAGCTCATTGACGTCTACCCCGAAGACTATTCAGATCCCGACGATTCAATGAATGGCAACAAGCGCATTCTCGATGCCGCGCCGCTGCACATGGGCGGATACCAGCAGTTGCTCCGTGGCGAACCATTTCGCGCCAAGTTCCGCAACAACTGGGAGAAGCCCGAAGCACTCACACCCGGCAAAGAAGCCGACCTGAACTTCACCATGCCCGATCTCTTCCACACCTTCCGCCGCGGCCATCGCATCATGGTGCAGGTGCAGAGCTCATGGTTCCCGCTCACCGATCGCAACCCCCAAACCTTCACTGACATTCCCAACGCCAGACCCGAAGATTTCAAGCCCGCAACCGAGCAGGTATTCCACCAGCAAGACGCAGCCTCCGGCGTTGAGGTGCTCGTTTTACCCTAACGCAGGGTATGAATAGAGCTCCGGCATGCAGTCGGCTCTGCTCACTTGCGCTTCATTCACAATCGCAAAACAACTTTTGAGGTGCCTATGCAGTTCCGACAAATCCGCTCCATCGTTTTCCTTTCTGTCGCATTTCTCCTTGCCGCCGCGCCCGTGATCCGCGCCGAAGAAGGCATGTGGACCTTCGACAATCCGCCGCTCAAACTGCTCAAGGAAAAATATAACTTCACGCCCACGCAGGCGTGGCTCGACCATCTCCGCCTTTCCAGCGTTCGTCTAAACGACGGTGGATCCGGATCCTTCGTCAGTTCCGATGGGCTTCTGCTCACCAACCATCACGTCGCGCGCGGACAGCTCCAGAAAAACTCAACCGCCGAGCACGATTACCTGGCCAATGGGTTCTACGCCACATCACCCGATCAGGAGATGAAGTCGCCCGATCTTGAAGTCAACGTGCTCGTTGGAATGACCGATGTGACCGCCCGCGTGCAGGGCGCAGCCAAAGGAATCTCCGACGATGCGCAGGCGCTGAAGGCCCGCGAAACCGAGATCGCCGCCATCACCAAAGAAAGCAAAGATAAGACCGGCCTCCGCTCCGACGTTGTTTCGTTCTATCAGGGCGGCGAGTACTGGCTCTACACCTATAAGGCATACACCGACGTGCGCCTGGTTTTCGCGCCCGAGCAGCAGGCCGCTTTCTACGGTGGCGATCCCGACAACTTCACCTATCCACGCTACGACCTCGACATGGCGCTGTTTCGCGTTTACGACAACGGCAAGCCGCTGCACACCGACAATTTCCTCAAATGGAGCGCCAAAGGCGCTGCGCCCGACGAACTCATCTTCATCTCCGGCCATCCCGGCTCAACCGAACGTGACGACACAGTCGCCGAGCTGCTGTTGCAGCGCGATGTGATCGGCCCTGCGGTGACTGAATACCTCCAACGCCGCGTTGCGTCGGCACAGGCCTTTGCCGCGCAGGGACCTGAGCAGGCGCGCATGGTAGGCAGCACCATCTTCGGACTGCAGAACAGCCTGAAGGTTTATCTCGGCCGCAAAGATGCCCTGGCCGATCCGGCAATCCTGAACAAGAAGCAAGCCGAAGAAGCCGACTTCCGCGCCAAGGTTTCTGCCAATCCTGAATGGCAGAAAGCCTATGGCGACGCCTGGGACAAGATCGCCGAGACTGAAGAAAAGCTGAAACCGGAAGTCAAGGGCCAGTTCTTCCGCCGCACCGACAGCCGCCTCTTCGGCCTCGCGCAGACCATCGTGCAATATGTTGCTGAGATCAAGAAGCCAGACGGGGAGCGGTTGCCGCAATTCCACGAGGCCGGCCTGGGCTCGCTTAAGTTCCAACTGCTTTCGCCGGCCCCCGTCGAAATTCCGACCGAAAAACTCTACATGAAAGGCGCCCTCAAACTCGGCGAAGAAAAGCTCGGCAAAAACGATGCGTATCTTCAGGCCATTCTGCAGGGCGGCGATATCGATAAAACCGTCGACACGCTGATCGATGGTACGAAACTCGCAGATCCGGCAGTCCGCAAGGCGCTCCTCGACGGTGGAGAAGCCGCGGTCGCCGCGTCCACCGATCCGCTCATCGTCGCCGCGCGCCGTACCGATCCAATCGTTCGCGAAACCAACCGCCGCATCCGCGACACTTACGGCAGCGTTCTCACCAAAGAAGGCGAGAAACTCGGCAAAGCGCGCTTCCTGGTCTACGGCAAAGATGCATACCCCGACGCCACCTTTACGCTGCGCCTGAGCTACGGCACGGTCAAGGGGTTCCCCTACAACGGAACCATCGCTCCCCCGATCACCACGTTCTACGGCCTCTATGACCGCGCTGCCAGCTTTGGCAACAAACCACCCTTCGACCTGACACCGAAGGAAGTGGCTGCGCAAAGCAAGCTCGACCTCTCCACTCCACTCGATTTCGTCTCCACGGGCGACATCATCGGCGGCANNCTGCGCAAACTCTACGGCGCCGACACACTGGCCGACGAATTACAAGGCAAGAAGTAATTTAACTTGACGAAGTTTCATCCAACGGGGAGCCATAGGGCTCCCCTGCCCGCCAAAAGATCGTAATCATGGGCTTTTGCCGCTTAAAAGTGGCACTTTCGCGGATCGTTGACCGCATGCTCAATCGCCACGCCCTATACCGCGCCGGCATCGGGGGCGCCGCAATGTAAAATAGAGCACAACAGATGATTCAGGCCTCTCCACCGGCTGCCAACCCGACCTTCTCCCGATTTGCGCGGGGAACCGAGGTGCGAGCGCCCGGAATCNNCCGAATTGCGCGGCCAGCTTCCTGAACCGCCTCAAGAGCCCATCGTCCGGGTATCCGGACTGCAAAAGTCCTACAAGACTGCCCGCGGAGAGCTCACACTTTTTCGCGACCTCAACCTCGAAGTGCAAGTGGGCGAAATGGTTGCGATTGTGGGCCAGTCGGGAGCAG
>PLTV01000243.1:0-838 GCA_003164635.1 Acidobacteriaceae bacterium | reverse complement strand
GAAAACGTGGCCATGCCGCTGCTGGCACGCGGCAAACAAAAGGCTGCTCCGAAAGGTGAATCCGCCGCGGGGTGGGGGAAGCAAGAGGCGCTCGCGGTGGCTGCAGATTGGCTCAGGGAGGTTGGTCTGGAGGATCGGGCAGACCATCGCCCCGGCGAACTTTCGGGCGGTGAACAGCAGCGTGTGGCGCTGGCGCGAGCCCTGGTTAACAATCCACGGCTGCTTCTGGCCGATGAACCAACCGGCGATCTGGATGAAACAACGGCTCAGCGGGTGTTCGATCTGCTCGAAAGGCTGCACACGAGTCACGGCCTAACCTCCATTCTTGTTACGCACAATCTTGAGCTGGCAGCCCGCTGTACCCGGGCTTTACGCCTGGAATCGGGACGATTGACACCAATAACAGCAGCTTCGAATCGTGGAGCGCAGCCCGGAATCTAATGAAGCAGGCAGCTTTCCGGTATGTTTGTGAGTCTTAATCTGTAAGCGGCCTGGAAACGGGGTCGGTTTTCAGGTTGAAAACAGGATGGAAGTCTTAAGGTAGCTTGATCACCCTTCAGACTTGTCGAGCGGCTTACCCCGCTCGCACCCGTCCAAAAGAGCTGTTCGAAAGCGGATATTCCATTTTCCGGGGGCTTTCGGCGGCGAAAAGTTAAAGAAGGGCACGCGCGGGTTGGGCTGAAGCCGAGAAACCAAACGGACAGCTACTCCAGCCGATAGCCTGCAGAGGGAGAAACACCATGTTCGA
The DNA here is from genome assembly GCA_003164635.1 of Acidobacteriaceae bacterium. Classification (GTDB taxonomy): domain Bacteria; phylum Acidobacteriota; class Terriglobia; order Terriglobales; family Acidobacteriaceae; genus Telmatobacter. The sequence continues at coordinate 90 of PLTV01000243.1, read as the reverse complement.
ACGCTATACGGAGAAGGCACGGCGCATGATCTTCTTCGCGCGGTATGAGGCCAGCCAATTCGGCTCGCCCTATATCGAGACCGAGCATCT
>PLTV01000143.1 GCA_003164635.1 Acidobacteriaceae bacterium | reverse complement strand
CCCAGCCAGTGGTTGAGGCCGATGGGCGAGCGGTCGAACATCTTCCAGAACCAGAGCAGCGGCTTGCGCGTGGCGTAGCGCTCGCGGTCGGTGTCGGGAAAGTACTCCGCCTCCAGGGTTACGTTGGCGGGGTCGAGCGAGAGCGCAAGAATGGTTCCGGGCAGCTCGGAGGTCAGGCTGATGCTCGACTTGGTTCCGTGCGGGCGGCCCAGGTAGAGCTGATAGAGCTGGTCGCGGACGATTTCGGCGCGGCGCTCCGGGGAGTGGTGTCGGCTAAACTCCTCGTCGAGAAAATGGATCCAGCGGCGGTAGACCTCTTCGGCCTCAGGAGCGGGGCGCGGGGAAATGCTTCCATTATTTGCCATACGGATTGGACGATACACCACGGGGGCGGGGTGCATCGAGTGGGTTGCGCAAACAGTGGGATGGGCGCCTCAACCGAAGGGCGGATGCGATTGCGGCAGCGGCTGTGTAGCATTAGCAGACGATGGTGGCCGAACGCCAAACCGGGCGGCAAATGGGAGTGTGGGCGGCGACGTCTGTTGTCACAGGCGAGGCCATCTCGCTGGGCATCTTTCTCACTCCTGCGGGAATGGCCCGGTCACTGGGCTCACCCGCATTGCTGGGTGCGGTGTGGTGCGGCATGGCGGCGATGACGCTTGCCGGGGCGCTGTGCTTTACGGAATTGGCAGTAAGGTTTCCGCAGGCGGGCGGCGAATACGTCTATCTGAAGCAGGGCTTTGGGCGGCGCGTGGCGTTTCTTTATGGTTGGATGGCTGCGGTGGTGATGTATCCCGGCGTGGCCGCTGCGCTGAGCGTGGGCGCTGTCCCCTACTTTCAGGCTCTGCTGCCCCTGCCGGCCTGGTTGGCGGCTGCGCTGCCCGCGCTCATCCTGGTGGCGCTGGGGGCAATGAACTACGCAGGCAGCCGCCTGAACAGCAGGGTGATGACTGCGCTGAACTGGTTGAAGATTCCGGTGCTGGCGGCCCTGGTGGGGTGGGCGCTGATTTCCGGACACGCGACGATGGGAAACCTGGCGCCGCTCACCTTGCGCCGCGCCGGGTCCGACCCGTTGATTCAGGCGGTCGCCGGAGCGGCCATCAGCGCGTTCTTCTGCTTTGGCGGCTGGTGGGAGGCGGGAAAGATCGCCGACGAGGTGCGCGACCCGCGACGGACGCTGCCCATCGCATTCACCGGCGGCGTTCTGGTGGTCACGGCCATCTATCTGCTGGTCAGCTTCGCGTTTGTTGCGGTGGTGCCGATGGGGCAAATCCAGACCAACACGGCCTTTGTGGCGCAGTTTGGGCAGGCGCTGTTTGGGGCATCGGGCGGCCGGGTGCTCTCAGCCTGCGTGCTGCTGTGCGTGCTGGGCGGATTGATGGTGCTCAGCATGGCTGTGCCGCGCGTGACGTATGCGTTGGCGTGCGCAGAGGCTGGTGGCGACAGCGCGGGCGGGCCGATTGGCTTCTTTGCGCGCCTGCATCCGCGCTATGGCTCTCCGGCAAATGCGGTGCTGTTGCAGACCGGCATGGCGCTTGCCGTACTGGCCCTGGGGGCGTTCGACCGCATTTTGGCATTCATCATATTTTCTGCAGTCGTGTTTCTGGCGCTGACCGTGGCAACCCTGTTTCGCATGGCAGAACCGGTTTCGGAACCGGTCCGGCGCTGGTGGTTTCCCGTGGCGCCTGTTGTGTTCATCGCGGGCAGCGGAGTGCTGGCCGCAATGCTCTTGCTGCACAACCTGCTGCCGTCGCTGCTGGGAGCGGCCGTGGTGCTGGCCGGACTGCCGGTGCGATGGCTGCTCGTCTCCGGGAAACAGATCGCGCCGGCAGTGGCTGCAGATCGACAGGTTTCTTGGAAGGGATATCAGGGATCGGCTTTGTGTCAGGGCACGACTTCAGTCGTGCCGAAAAGATCCGAAAGAAATGATGGGCTTTAGCCCCTGAGGTCAATCGCGGATAGTCCCAAAACGTCTTTGAAACAAGCAACGAATCTCAACCAAGGAGAATCTTCCCCATGCCCCACATCGCTCTTCCCCCTGACCTGCCTGGAATCCGCGGCGCTATGGCCTTCAGGCCGGAGACAGCGCGGCCGTTGAATGCGCTTGTCGAAGTGCTGCTGACCGGCCCCAACACGCTCACTCGCGGCGAGCGCGAACTGATTGCTACGTACGTCTCAAGCCGCAACTGCACGCACTATTGCCACAGCATTCATGGAGCCATTGCCGCGGCGCACCTGGGCGGCGACGAAGCGCTGGTGAAGCAGGTGAAGGTTGACTTCACTCAGGCAAACATCAGTCCCAAGCTGAAGGCGCTGCTCGGCATTGCCGGGAAGGTGCAGCAGGATGGAAAGCTGGTGACGCCGGCGGATGTTGACGCCGCGCGGAAGCTGGGTGCGACTGACCTTGAGATTCACGACACGGTGCTGATTGCCGCCGCTTTCTGCATGTACAACCGTTATGTTGACGGGCTCGGCACCAACCAGCCCGACGACGAAGCTCTCTATCGTGAGCGCGGCCGCCGCGTGGCCCGCGACGGATATGTCACCGTGAGCGAAGAGTATCTTGCCACACACACCGATGCAGCCCACGCCCACGCTTAACGTCAAGGAGGCTCCAATGCCACACATCAAGCTGCCCGAAGGCCTTCCCGGCATCAGCGCGGGATTTGCCTACCGCCCAGAAACCGCGAAGCCCATGCGTCAGTTGGCGCACATTCTGCTTCATGAGCCGAGCTCGCTTACGCCGGGCGAACGCGAGTTGATTGCTACGTACGTTTCATCGCGCAATGAAACGGAGTTCTGCCGGCTGAGCCACGGCGCGGCAGCGGCCAGCCACCTAGGTGACGCGGCGATCGTAAAGCAGGTAACGACTGACTTCACGCAGGCTCCCATCAGCGCCAAACTCAAATCGCTGCTCGTGATTGCGGGCAAGGTGCAGCAGGACGGCAAGACCGTTACCGAGGCCGACGTCGCCGCGGCGCGAAAGCAGGGCGCCACCGACCTGGAGATTCACGACACGGTGCTGATCGCGGCAGCGTTCTGCATGTACAACCGGTACGTGGACGGGCTGGGCACCTGGCAGCCAAGCGACCCAGCGATGTACGCCCAAATGGGACAGCATCTCGCCGCAAAGGGCTACACGGAGCCGTCGATCAGGCAACGGCTGGAGGAGCCCGAGCCGATTCGCGCATAAGGCTGGAGCAATTTCTGAGGAAGCCGGTCCGGTTGAGATGGCTCTGCCGGACGCGGCTGTCCTGTCGCATTGCATCTCAATGAATTGCTGGAGCAAGCGAAATTTTCTCAAAGAAAAAAAAGAAAAAAAGGGGGTTTCTGTAAAGAAGTCTCCTTCTTTCAAGTAGATAGAAGAGGGCACTCGTCGCAAAAATTAGATTCTAAAAGAGTTATTTGCAGATTCTAGATAAATAAGGACTTACAACCCCCTATTTTCACCAAAAACCTGCCGATGAACCCTTTTGAAAATCAAACTGAAACGATTGTGCGCCAACGCTGCGAAATTGCCTGCAAGGGGAAGTGAAAAAATTTCGGGGCCTGGAGGCTGCGGCAGGCGGGCGAAGTGGACGAGGAGAACGTCCCTCGGGGGCTGAAGCCCGGGATCTGTTTCAAAGGACTGAACGTACGGGCTAAAGCCCGTACCCTTCAAAGCGCAGGCCTCAAATGAGGCTTTTCGCTGCCTGTGAAGCATGCGTTGATTTGATTTGCCTTTGTCGGGGTTAAATTCCCGACCGAACCGCTGGATGTCGTGCGCTGATTACGACGTTCGGAGTTGGGCCTTTCAGCAAGCAAAAGGACGAGCTGAAGCTCGTCCCCTTTGGCACAAGGTTGCTGGTTTGCGCGTTTAGCGCTTGCCCTGGATGGTTTTGGGACTGTTGCCTCCGCCCAGTTTCTTGGCGGCGCGTTTGGCGGCGATTTCGTGCATTTCCTGCCCCATCTTCGACCGGTTGATCGTCATCTGGATGCCGAGGTTGATGAGGTTGCCGGTGCCCCAATAGAGCGCGAGGCCCGAGGCGAAGTGCCACATAGAGAAGCCGAAGATGACGGGCATCATGATGGCCATCATGCGCCGCTGGTTGGGGTCCATGCCCGGCGACGGGGTGATGAACTGCACGGCAAACATGCTGGCGATGATGAGGATGGGCAGAACGTGCAGGGGGTCGGCCATGGAAAGATCGGTGAGCCAGTACCAGTGCGCCTGGCGTAGCTCAATGACGTTGGCGAGCACGCGGTAGTAGGCGAAGAACAAGGGCATCTGGATGAGCAGCGGCAGGCAGCCGCCGTACATATTGACGTTCTCCTGCTTGTAGAGCGCCATCATCTCGGTGTTCATCTCGGCCCGCTTGGGGTCGCTCACCTTGAGGTGGGCATAGCGTTTTTTAAGCGCGTCCACCTTGGGCTGGATGCGCATCATCTTGAGAGATGACTTCATCATCATGAGCCGCGTGGGCAGCATCAGCAGGTTGAANNACGATGGTGACGATGATGATGTCCCAACCCCAGTTGGGAACACCATGCTCGTTGAGGAAACGCAGGACCCAATAGAGCGGAGTGGCCAGAATGGTCATCCAGCCAAACTGGATGAGCGGCTGGAGCGATGGACCCGTCGGTTTGCCGTCCGCGGCGGTGGCGTGGATCGAGGCCAGCACGTCCATTGCTTTGGGCCCGGCAAACAGCCGAAGCCTGGTGATGCCGCTGGTGTCGCCGACGGCCAATCCCAGCACGTCGGCCGGCTTCTTCTGGCTGTTGGCGTCGCTGAGGTCGGTGGGCAGGTTGATGCTGTTGTGCAGGGTCACGACGGAAGCGCGGGACGGATCTTCGGGCAGAAAGGCAGCGGCGAAATAAAGGTCGGTGATCGCGGCATACCCGTAGGGCTGGTCCAGCGTGGCGTT
>PLTV01000319.1 GCA_003164635.1 Acidobacteriaceae bacterium | reverse complement strand
GCCGGCTGCTTGCCCGCAACGATCAGGTTGATGTAGTGGCGGCTGCGCAGGCAATGGTCTGAAACCGAAAGCAGCGTGTTGGCATCCGGCGGAAGATAAATGCGCACCACGTCTGCCTTCTTGTTCAGCAGGTGGTCAATAAAGCCGGGGTCCTGGTGCGAAAAACCGTTGTGATCCTGCCGCCAGACCAGCGAACTAAGCAGATAATTGAGCGATGCGATCGGTTTGCGCCAGGGAATCTCGCGGGTCGTCTTCAACCACTTGGCATGCTGGTTCGCCATGGAGTCAATGATGTGGATGAACGCTTCGTAGCAGGAGAAAAAGCCATGCCTGCCCGTGAGTAGATAGCCTTCCAGCCATCCCTGGCACATATGCTCGCTCAGCACTTCCATCACGCGGCCGGTGGGCGAAAGATTCTCGTCCACGGGCAATGTCGCTGCCATCCACGCCTTGCCCGTTCCTACCTCGACTTCGCCGATGCGGTTTGATTCGGTTTCGTCGGGACCGAAGACGCGGAAGTTTTTCGTGTCCATGTTGGCCTGCATCACGGCGTGCAGCAGATGGCCGAGGATACGCGTCGACTCGGCATCTTTCTGGCCGCGGCCTTCGATCTTGAACGCAAAATCGCGGAAGTTCGGCACCTTGAGAGGCACCAGCAGCAAGCCGCCGTTGGCGTGCGCGTTCATGCCCATACGCAGGCGTCCCTTGGGCGCTATCTCGGCCAGCTCCGCCTTGAACTTGCCTTTTTCGTCAAACAATTCCTCGGGCTTGTAACTGCGCATCCACTCTTCAAGCTGTTTCAGGTGCTCGGGATTGGTGCGGACGGCATCGAGTGGCACCTGATGCGCGCGCCAGGTGTTTTCAACGGGTTTGCCATCGACGAATTTAGGGCCGGTCCAGCCTTTGGGCGTACGCAATATCAGCATGGGCCACGCAGGACGTTGCGTCGCCAGGCTTTCCCGCGCCGACTTTTGAATAGCAGCAATCCGATCGAAGATGGTATCGAAGATGGCAGCCGCCTGTTGGTGCATCACCGCGGGATCGTCACCTTCCAGTGTGAACGGCTCATAGCCATAACCGCGCATCAGCTCTTCAAGTTCCGCATGAGGAATGCGCGCCAAGATCGTGGGATTGGCAATCTTGTATCCATTTAAGTGCAGAATCGGAAGCACGGCGCCATCGGTTACCGGATTGAGAAACTTGTTCGAGTGCCAACTGGTGGCCAGCGGCCCCGTCTCTGCCTCGCCGTCCCCGACGACGCAGGCGACCACGAGATCGGGATTGTCGAAGGCTGCTCCATAGGCATGCACGAGCGAATAGCCCAGTTCGCCGCCCTCATGAATCGACCCTGGCGTCTCAGGCGCCACATGGCTCGGTATTCCATAGGGCCAGCTGAATTGGCGAAAAAGCCGCTTGATGCCGTCGGTGTTCTGTTCAATATGCGGATAGATCTCGGAATACGAACCTTCAAGATAGGTATTCGCCACAATCCCCGGTCCGCCGTGCCCTGGCCCAATCAGGTAAATCATATTCAGGCCGCGTTCGCGAATCAGGCGGTTCCAGTGCACATAGAGGAAGTTCAGCCCCGGCGTCGTTCCCCAGTGCCCCAGGAGCCTCGGTTTCACGTCATCCAGGGTAAGTGGGCGCTCGAGGAGGGGATCGTCTTTCAGGTAAATTTGTCCTACCGACAAGTAGTTGGCGGCGCGCCAGTAGGCGTCCATTTTGGCCAGCAGTTCCGGGCTTAAAGGCCCCTTGCTCTCCGTTTGTTCGCTCACATTGCACCTCGCGCAGCGATTCGCGTGCCATTCAAAGGTTAGCAGTCAGACATTACAGTTCCAGGTGACTCGCATCACATTTTGATGGGAGGACGGCTCGTTTGGCAGACAAGACCGTCTGCGCAAATTGGATGCGGCTTCATCGATTGAAGCGTCTTCGGTGACCTTGACATTCGGGGCCGGCACAGAATCCAATCATTTGCGGATAACCATTCGCGGCAAAGTCCCGAGAGGCACCTGAAGAAAGAAGGAAGGTCGGCGCACGATGAATCATCTACTGTGGATCGCGCAGGTTATCCTGGCGGGCGTTTTTCTTTTTACCGGATTCACAAAGATCTTTGCTTACGAGAAGCTCGTGCGCGCAGTAGAGGCTCGGTCGAAGAGCGGGCCTGTTGGAATGACACAGATCCAGGCTGTGCTGGTCGGCATTCTTGAAATCACCGGCGCGGTTGCAGTGCTTATACCAATGGATGTTTGGCCGCCGTGGATTCTTCTGCGACTGGCCACTGCCGGGTTGGCGCTGTTGATGGTAGCTGCCGGCATCTATCATTTGCGGAGGCAAGAGTCGGCCGCACCTTCAGTCGCGCTCTTCCTGCTTGGGCTTTTTATCATCGTGGGCCGCTGGCCGCATTAACGCGGCATTCGCGCGCGTGCTTTGTCATTTCGGAATGCGTGTAATTTACTTGAGGTTCACGTCGACGGGCACTTCGAGCGACCCGGCACGGCCCGCCGACAGATCGTGAACCGCGATGCGCAAAGAAAACTGCCCGGCGGGCAGGTCGAGCGGTAGACGAATGCGAATGCCGGATTCCATTGTCTGCTGGATCTGCGATGGCTTCAGGCCAAGTTGGAATCCGCTGTCAAGATAGTTGATGCGACGGCCGTCGCGATCATAAGCCACCAGCGTAAATTCAACTTGCACTCCCTGCGTGCCGTCTGCCGCAATGTCGTAGTGGAGCGTGTGCGGGTCTACATTAAAGTCAACATACTGCCGTTGCAGCGGGCCCTTGAGTGATGCAACCAACTCTCCGCCCGAGCCCGCGGGAAGCTTTGTCTCCTGCAAACCCGGATCGCCATTCGGAATCACACGTGCCTGAAACAGAATCTGCGTCGAAGGCGGAGCGCCGTGCAGTGTGGCCGCCATGATCAGGCTCGCCTGGCCACGCGTAGGCTCATTGGGCTTGTCCGATGGGCCGGCGTAGTAGCCATGCCGATAAGCGAGCTTGTAATCGCTGCTCTCAAGGCTCACCTGGATCTTGCGGAACTGGCCATCGAGCGGACGCGCCGCCGGCACGTAGCCAATGGTGTAATAGCTCGAACCATTCTCAATGGCGTTTGCCACGGCCTCTTGCAATCCGTTGGTGTTGAGATAGGCGCGGCCTCCGGTTTGCTGGGCAATCTGCTGCATCGAGGCCTGCTCTTCAATCAGTTGCTTTTGCCGATTCAGATCGTCGGTGCTCGGCGAGGGCTTGTTCGCGGTCACCCTGCTCCGCGCACTGTTGCGATTGCCGCTGGAGGTCGAGCCCATGAGATTCGTTGGCGCGGTATAGGTTGCATCCAGCGTGGGTGGCGTCATCAGGCCGCGCGCGTCCACGGGATACACGGCCACGCGAGCGGCCGACAGCAATTCGGCTGTCTCGCGGATCTCATCTGAATAGCCGCGCATGGCCTCAAACGGATTGTCCTGGCTGTCGTCCGGGTCAAGCGCGATGGGAAACGAGCCTGAAAACCAGATCAGGTTCTTGCGTCCTGGAATTCCGCTCAAGTAGCGTGCCAGCTGCTGCATGGCATCCATGGTCATGCGCACTCGGAGATCGGTTTGATAGGCGCCGACGTCGGCAATGAATTGCCGCATCTCGTCGAGAGCGCTGACGCCGGCAACCGTGGCAGGGTCGGTTCCGACAGCCAGGTTCGCCATGTCGCCCAGCGTTGAATCGACCGCCTGATCCATCTGCGGGTCGAGGACTACTGAAGTCTGCGGCGCCGCTTGTTCTCCTGTCGACACAGGCTGGCCTGCGGGAGTCCCCGCCTGTGAGCCTTGAAGGGCCTTCACGAGTTGGGCCGGATCTGCGGTGAATCCTTCGATCAAATGCAGGCGCGACGACAGCGCGAAGATTGCCAGTTGCGTGCCGGGCTGAATCCTGGCCAGATACTGGATCATCTTGCGGCGCGTATCCATCTGATTGGCCATTGGCGTATTCAGGGCGTCGAGCAACAAGATGTTGACGGCCGGGCTTGCAGGGTGAACAGGAAGGTTCGTGTAGGTGTGCGGGGGCAGTGCAGGCGGGTGAACCTCACCCATGCCGGCGCCTGGGGCCGGCGGTCTGTGCTCATCGAACGCTGTGATGCGCTGCTCGCGGCCATCTTCCAGAACATGAAAGTGGCCGGACTCCAGGCCATGAACCGGGTTTCCGCGATCGGAAACGACAACGTCGAGAAGAACCAGATCGGCACTCGTCCGCACCGTTGAGGCGCCTGCTCCGCTGAGAGACTGGGATTGTACAGCCGATTGTGCTGCTTGTTGCGGAGCTTCAAGGGCGCTGGCGCGCACTGTCGCCCCTGCTATCAACAGGCCGGCGCAACCGAGTCGCAGGTGTGGGCGCAATCGGGACACGGGAGGAACCTTCGGCGTTTCAAAGGCCGGGAAGCAATCGAAACTCGTGCCGCCCGTATTTTAGCTTTTGCTGAAGCGTTTGTCGCGCTCTTCAATCGAAATTCAGAAGTAGCGCTTAAGCTTGAGAATCTGCGACTCGAAGCCGTACCAGAGCACCGCGGCTGCCACGGTGGAAGCGGCCAACCGAAAGCCGACCACGGCAAGATTTCCGGCGATGCCATAACGATCCATGCGCGCGTCGAACCATCCGAAATAAATGAAGACCGATATATGGATCATGTACAAGCCGTAGCTGATGCGTCCATAGAAAGCGAGCGGGCCGCGCCGGAGCAGCACATTCAGCGGATTGCGTGCGCCAGTGGATGCAATCGCGGCCAACATTGCACCGGCAAATCCCAGCGCCAACGCGGAGTCGAGGAACGCCGTGCCACCGGCGATGGTGGCTGTGGCCGCAATTCCGAGGACCATCGAGGCTAAGCCGATCCATAACCAGGTGCGCCGTTCGAGCGCGAGTGTATGAAGCCCGAGTGCCAGCAGGCTGCCGAGCGCGATACCGTCCAGATGAATGAGCGTGTGGGTCCTTGTCATCCAGGCCAGGTTTGCAACGCGAAACGCAGGCGAGGCGATGAGGGCTAAGCAGAGGACGATTGCAAGAGGCCATGGCCGTTTCAGGAAGCGCACAAGCGGGGCCCAGAGAAAGTAATATTGCTCTTCGATGGCGAGTGACCACGTGGGCCCGATCGCCGGCGGAATTGTGAGATGAAACAGGTTCTGCACGAGAAAAATGTAAGCCAGCCACGGTGCAGTTTTGACCGCTTGTGTAATCGTCGGCCCAATGAACCACGGCGCGCTCAGGTAGACCACCACCAGCAGAAGCACGTAAACAGGCCAGATGCGCAGGGCTCTGCGCGCATAGAAATTGCGAAAGTAATGTTCTTTGTTCCGGGCCTCAAGAAGAATCGATGTGATCAGGAGTCCCGAGAGGACAAAGAAAAGATTGACGCCGGCCCATCCCCATAAGCTTGCGTAATGAATGGGTGTGCCTTCGAGTCGCGGATGGCAGTGGTAGATGAGAACCGCCAATACGGCGAGCCCGCGTAGACCCTGTAACTCGGGGATGTAACTCGGCAGCCAGGTTGGGCGTTGAATGAGCAAGGGAGAGGGAGTTAGAGGAGCTGGTGGAATGAGTTTGTGGGGAATAAGTCTCGTGCTCTCCCATGTCTCAAAGTCGAGACATGGGGCACCCGGCTATCGCGGATCCAGTTATCCGGCGGCTAACTCCTTGGCTCGTTGCGTTGCACGCATCACAGCCTTGATCAGCGTCACGCGCAGGCCGCCTTCTTCCAATTCGAGAATGCCGTCGATGGTACAACCGGCCGGTGTGGTCACTGCGTCTTTGAGCAATGCTGGATGGTATCCGGTTTCAAGCACCATCTTGGCGGCGCCGAAGGTGGNNCGATGGTGCAGCCGGCGGGGGTGGTAACGGCGTCCTTCAGCAGAGCCGGATGATAGCCGGTTTCGAGGACCATCTTGGCGGCGCCGAAGGTGGTTTGTGCGGCTAACTGTGTCGCAGTATCGCGGGGCAGCCCCACCTTCACCCCCGCTTCGGCCAGCGCTTCAATGATGATGTAGATATACGCTGGCCCGCTGGCGGAAAGGCCCGTCACCGCATCCATGTGCTTCTCATCCACAACGACGGTGCGGCCCACAGTCTCAAAAATGCGCTGGGCCAGTTCCATTTGTTTCGCGGAGACGAATCGCCCGCGGCAAAGCCCGGCAGCACCTGCTCCTAGCGCCGATGGCGTGTTGGGCATGGCACGAATGACGGCAATCTCCAACCCCGCGGCTTCTTCAATCGCACTTGTCTTGACCGATGCTGCAAACGAAACCAGCGTCTTGCCCTGGGTAAGAGCAGGCCGAATTTCACCGATAAGGTCCGGCACCTGAAAGGGCTTCACCCCGATCAAAATCAGGTCGGCTTTCTGCGCCGCATCAAGGTTATTGGTGCTCACCTCGACGCCCCATTGCGTGCTCAGTGCAATGGCCCGTTCCTTGTGGGCGACGGTTGCGTAAATCTGCTCGGGAGCAAAGAGGTTCTGCTTCAAGAAGGCCTGCAGAAGGATGCCGCCCATTTTGCCCGCGCCTAAAACAGCTACGCGCACATCGGGCAATTGCGCTGGAGTTTGAGCAGCCTCAACGGCGATTTCCGTCATAGTGTCCCTTGTCTTTCAATGAAGTGAGATTCCATTCTCAAGCATACGCGTGCGACGGGTTGCGTCCTAATGGCGGCACCGTGCCTAGTGGGCGGGCGGTGTTTTCTGCTGGGCGATCCAGGCGTCTACGCGGTCGCTCAGCACATCGAGCGGCAACGCGCCTGAATCGACGACTTCATCGTGAAAGGCGCGCAGATCGAACTTGTCGCCCAGCGCCTTTTTGGCCCGGTCGCGCAATTCCAGAATTTTGAGCTGACCCATCTTGTAGGCAAGCGCCTGCGCCGGCCAGCCGATGTAACGATCCACTTCGGTCTGTACGGTCGACTCTTCGATCGACGAATGATCGTGGAAGTACTGCACCATCTGGTCGCGTGTCCAGTGCTGGGAGTGCACGCCCGTATCGATGACCAGCCGGATCGCGCGCCACATATCGGCTTGCAGCCGTCCATAGTCCGAGTAAGGGTCCTGGTAAAAACCGACCTCCTTGCCCAGCCGCTCCGAGTAAAGCGCCCACCCCTCGACAAAGGCGGTATACGACTGGAACTTGCGGAAGGCCGGCAAGCCCTCCGTCTCCTGCGCAATCGAGATTTGCAGATGATGGCCAGGAATGCCCTCGTGATACGCTACGGCCTCAATCGCGTAGAGATTCCGATCGGTGGCGTTGTACTCATTGACACGCAGATGACCGGGCCGGCTCCCATCGGGTGTGCCGTCTTCGTAATAGGCCGGATACATCACCTTTTCGAGATAGTCCGGCACGGGAAGCACTTCCAGCCGGGCTTTTGGAAGCCTTCCAAAAAGTTCGGGCAGTTTGGCCTGCATCGGCCCAATGTAGCTTTTGTAGGCCGCGAGCAACTGGTCTCCCGAGGTGGCTTTCAGTTTTGGGTTGGCGGCAAGCGCGGCGCGAAACGCGGCCAGATCGGCAAAGCCCATCTTTTTCGCGATGGCCTCCATCTCCGATTCGTCACGCTTCACCTCGTCCAACCCGATCTGGTGAATCTGGTCCGCGGTCAGGTCCGTCGTCGTCGATTGACGGATGAGGAACTGGTAGTACTTTGCTCCGTTGGGCACGGAGGAGATGCCGGGCTCCGTGCGGCAGGCAGGTACATAGCTGACCTCAAGAAAGCGCGCAAAGCGCATGTAGGCTGGGATCACTTCGTTGCCAATGGCGTCGAGCATTTCTTTCTTGATGCGTTCCTGCTCAAGTGGCTTGATCCCGTCGGGGAACTTCTTCAACGGCGAGGCCAGCGGCGAATCCTCAGGTTTCTGCGCGGCGAATTCCTTCACCTGTGCAAGAACTTTGTCGAGCAGATATTTTGGCGGAAGATTGTGGTCTTCGATACCCAGCGCCATATTTGCGGTGACTTGTTCGAACGCGCGCGGCACCAGGTGCAACCGCGCAATCCAATCGTCGTAGTCCTTCACTGTCGTAAAGCTGAGTTGCGCCACGAGATCGGGGTACGCAGTCTGGATTCCTCCCAGTTGATTGACCGGAACCTCCCACTCCTTGAACTCCGCGGCTTCCTGATCCTGCGTGAACTGCCGCAGCAAAAGCTCGCGGCTGATTTTCTCCTGATCCGAAAGTCCCTTGTCGTCGATTACCGCCAGCCGCATCAGAAAGCCCTGTTGGCGCTCGAGATTCTGGTTATAGCCTTTCACCGAATAGTCCGCGATTTGATCGTTCCAGCGCTTATCGCCGAGCGACGAGGCGAGTTCCGGTGAATGCGCAAGATTGTCTTCCCAATAATCCTTGAAAATCTGGTTGAGGGCCTTGCGGTTGCCCTCAACAGATGCAGCCCCGGCGGGCGCAGAGGCCGGAGCCTGCGCATCGATAGCGTGCGAAGCAGGGAGGAGCGCGAACGCAAACAAAACAACGATGGGAAGACGGGGAATGCTGGACAAGTGCGGCCTCGATTCAAAAAAGTGACTGCGTCGAATGGAGTTTACCGGGGGCCGCGGATTCAGCAGTCACGGCCACACATTGGCTCAAATGCCCGGAACTGGTGGACAACCGGGGAACTCGGTCAGGAAGGTGTTTCCTTTATAGCCGAGGTACTTGATGCCGATTTTGCTGGTGAAGAAAGCGTCCGCGGTCATGTTCCGCAAAAGGATGAAAAACTCGATCGGCTCAAGGAGAGCCGGATCCTGTTCAAAATTCTTGCGAAATGCGATTTGATCGAGAATCGCCTTCTGCTGCTCGGCGGTGCAATCCAGATACGCCTTGCCATTGCGGGTCGAGCAAGTCGTCTCCAGCCATTTCATGCCGCCACCCAACGTAGCCTGCAGTTCAGTGTTTTCGCTCGTCAGCAGGTCGATGAATTCCGGCGCGCCCGCTTCGATGGCGCCACCTGCATCCGCATCAGCCGGAAAGATGGTCTCGCACAGCGACTGCAGCGTCTTGTATTGATGGGCATCGAAGTACTTCGGAATATACGCTCCGCCTTTGGCATCTGCCTTCTCAGCCGCGATCATATGGTGCGCAGCTTCGGCCGCCTGCATTGGAATGACGCGCAGCACCGAGCCTGCCACGGCTCCCATGCTGAGCGACTTCAATAAAGCGCGTCGGGATACGGATTCGATGGTCATAGGCGCGCCTAAATCTCCCCTTTTTTCGCTTGATCGAGCAGGTATTCCGACGTCTTCCACGACAGGGCCATGATGGTCAGCGTGGGGTTCTTGTCGGGGTTGGAGACAAACGGCGCCGCATCCGCAACAAACAGATTCTTCACGTCATGCGACTGGCAATTCTTGTTCAGCACCGAGGTCTTTGCATCGTTTCCCATGCGCACCGTTCCCAATTCGTGAATGATGGCGCCGCCTTCGGAGATGGGTGGATCGGATTGCGCCGCTTCTCGCGCCTTATCCTTGGGCAGCGGGTATTTGCGTGGGCCGCCAAGCACCGTGCCTCCCGCGCTTTCAATAATCGACCGAAAAGTCGTTTGCATATCGCGCGCCATCTTCAACTCGTTCTCGCTCCACTGCCAGTGAAAACGCAGGACCGGAATGCCCCACTTGTCTTTCACGCTGGGATCGAGTTCGCAGAATGTCTTTTCGTTAGGAATCATCTCGCCGCGGCCGCTGAATCCGATGTAGGTCCCATAGGAACTGCGGCACTTCTGCTTGAGGCCGACACCATAGCCTTCCTCGTCTTCGCAGACCCCGTTGAACCAGCCCACGCCGGGCATATCGCGCCCACCGCCAAACTCGATGTGGTAGCCGCGCAGAAAATCGTTTTGCTTACCGAAACGCCACCATGGCATGTACAAGTGCATGCCGCCAACGCCATCGTGATTGTGCGCAGGCATCTTCTCAAGCTGAGGAAAGTACCCGGTCATGTCGCTGCCCACCGAGTCGGTCAGATAACGCCCCACCACGCCCGACGAGTTCGCGATGCCGTTGGGGAACTGCGCAGACCGCGAATTCAGCAGCAGGCGCGCCGATTCGCACGCGCTCGCCGCCACAACAACCGATCGGGCAGAGACGCGCTGTTCGCTACCCGTCGCCTTGTCGATGTACAGCACTGCTTCTGCGAGCCCATTCGATCCCACGACGATTTCGCGGGCCATGGCATTGGCGATCATTGTGAGCCGCCCGGTCTTTTGCGCGGGNNAGAATCGCCAGCCGCGACGGAATGCATGTGATGTTCAGCTTGTCGCAGGCTTTCTTGATCAGCGTTTCGGTACAGCGTGGTTTCGGCGGAGGCATGAAGATGCCATCCGGCGCATTGGGGATATTCTCCTTCGATCCGAAGACGCCGATGTACGATTCAACCTTGTCGTAGAAGGGCGCGAGTTCTTCGTAGGTGATCGGCCAATCGTCGCCTACGCCATCGGTGGAGTGCGCGCGGAAATCCGCGGGCCCAAACCGCAGCGCGATGCGGCCCCAATGATTCGTTCGTCCGCCTTCAATCCGCGAGCGAAACCAGCGAAACGTCGACCCCGGCGCAGAGGTGTAGGGCTCGCCCTCGATATCCCAGTAGCCATTGGGCGCCATGAACTCGTCGCCGATTCCGTTCTGTCTTCCGCCAATGCCGACGCCGCGATGCGCGAGCTGATACGGCCACACATGTTCCTTGAAGTCCTTGTCCGGATTCAGACGCGGACCCGCTTCGAGCATCACCACGTTCAATCCGCCTTCGGTGAGCACCTTTGCCGCCGTGCCACCGCCCGCGCCGGAGCCGATAATGCAGACGTCGTACACCTTTTTGGGCGGATTCACTTGCAACATGCATTCCCTCCACGGTTTTTGCCGGGAACCGTCGGCGGAATTCCGAAGGCTGGCTCGCGAACTGTTCTCGTTCAGGAATCGACAGTGAAGCTTCGCAAGCGTCCAATATAAATCCCGAGGTTGGGGTCATGCGATCTGTTTCTGAGCGCGCTGATCGGCAGCGAGAACGAATGCCCGGTAATGCAGTATGCGAAAGAGAAGGGAACTGCCGCCAGGGGTTTGTGCCGCACGAATGTCAGAACACGTGCAATCGCCAGTGGGAACAGACTTTTGCCCAGCCTTAGGTCGCGAGAATGGTCTCGTTCCCCAGAATGCGGTAGAGTGTCGAGCGGCTGATCGAGAGCTGCCGTGCTGCACGCAGCTTGTTCCCTCGATTCAGATCGAGTACGTAGCGCACATGCTGTCGAATGATGGCGTCCAGTGAAAGGTCTCCAGAAATATTGGCAGGCGCCATCTGGAAGTCCGGGCGCTGGGGCGCCATGGCTTCCTGCGCAGTGGGGAGATGCAGATCCTCGGCGCGAATGACGCCGTTGGACCCCTCCACCAGCGCCGTCTCCAGCACCGATGCCAATTCGCGCACGTTTCCCGGCCACGAGTGTTGAAGAAGGCGCGCGAGCGCACCCGGTCCAAGCACTACCGGGCGCTGCTGATAGCGCGCGCAAATCCGCTCCAGCAGGGACTGCGCGAGCGGCGCAATATCTTCCCGCCGCGTGCTCAAGGGCGGAAGGGCAAAGCGCACTGCCGAAAGCCGGAAAGCCAAATCCGGTAAGAGCAATCCCTGACCTGCCATCTGGCGCAACGAAGTCTGTGACGAGGCAAGCAACACCGCGCGGCCCGGCGATCGATCCTGCATCGTCTTCAGAACGCGCAACAGCAAGCCCTGCCCTGGCGGCGCAAGCAAATCGACGCGGTCAAGATACGTGAATCCGGCCAGTGCGGCCGGGTCTGTATCCGTCAACAGCCACTCTCTTGCATCGCGACGCTGAAAGCTCGTTCCGGAAAAAGGCGAACGGCTAAAGAGATAACGCGCCAACGTCAGCTTTCCCGTGCCCGGTTCGCCCTCGAACGTTGCCAGCTGCACATAGGGCGCGGCCATCTCCGCCTGCATGACGAGCTTGCGCCACGCCGCGCTGATGCCNNGCATGGCTCTCAACGTGCCTCGCCTTCCTGGCCCAATCTATCTCGATGAGGCCAACAGACGTTTCATCGGCGTTGCGTTGAAAAACATGAAGGTGAAGACAGCGCGAGGCCGGTAGGGAATTCCCCCCGGCCTCAGGCGGTGTACGGATAGTATCCGGCTCTTACTTGCGGAAACGCTTGGACGGCTCGTCGGAGAAAATCTGCC
>PLTV01000063.1 GCA_003164635.1 Acidobacteriaceae bacterium | reverse complement strand
TTGCGTTCAAAGAGAGAATCTAAACGACAAACGTCGTTTAGGATGGGGCAGCCACGTTTGTTGGCTGGTCAAATGGGCTACTTGCCGCTTTCGGTGGACTTGATAAAGGCGGCAACATCGGCGCGGAACTGCTTGAGGATGTCCTCGCGGACGTAGATCATGTGGCCCGCTTCGTAGTAGTGATAGCTGATGTTGGATTGAAGCGCGGCGGGGATTTGCAGGTGATGCATCTCGTACACACCTTCGAAGTAGGGAGTGGCGAGATCGAAATAGCCGCCGGCGAGCATGATCTTCATCTTCGGATTCATCTTCATGCGATAGGCAAGATCGGGCATTACGTTGGCGCCCGTTTCCGGGCCGTCACCGCCGCCGAAGCCGCCGCCAGGAGCGCGATGGCGCATGTCCCAAGAGAAGTCGCCGCCGCTGCGCCCTGAAGGCAGATACGTCTCTTGCACCCCGTACTTGAGATCCTTGCGCAGGTACTCGTTGATGGCCGCGGTCCATGCCGAGGTGATTGCGTCGCTCTGCGGATCGTACTGCGCGCTTTCGCTGAGTGGATCGACGTCGGGGCCCTGGAAGCGCGTGTCGAGTCGGCCGATGGTGGTTTCTTCGTCGAGTTTGAGGGTCTTGGAGAAATTGCCGCCCTCGACGCGCAAGTCGGCGCGGAGGATGTAGTCGACTGGTAGTCCGGTATAGTTGTGAAGTTTTTCGGCGACGGCCTTGCGATCGGCGTCGGAGAGCTCACTCCCCTGCAACAATGCGTTCATGTATTCGCCGAGCGCGAATTTTTCAACCTCCGCGAGGAACGGTTTGAGCGCGGTGGGCTGGCTGGGAAGCTTGTGGAAGTAAAACGCTGTGGCGGCGTATGTGGGCAGCGCGAGTGCATAGGCTTGATCGACACCGGGGTTGAGCTTTGGACCATCTACCGAGTTATCGAAGCTAAGGATCTGCGAGAGCAGAATGATGCCATTCAGGTCAACGCCGCGCAGATCGGCCGCGAGAACGGCGGAGCGCGGCGTGCCGTAGCTCTCACCAAACAGGTATTTAGGCGAATTCCATCGGCCGTATTTGGTGAGGAAGCGGCGGATGAAGCGCTCGAAAGCGTGGCCATCGCCATCAACGCCGTAGAAGGCCTTGGCCTTGTCCTTGCCAAAAGTGCGGCTGAAGCCGGTTCCAGGCGCATCAATGAAGACAAGGTCGCTGACGTCAAGGAGAGAATCCTGGTTATTGACGATGCTGTAGGGCGCGGCTTCCTGGTGATCGGTATCAGGAACAACGACGCGCCGCGGCGCGAAGGTGCCGAGGTGCAGCCACATGGTGGCGGAGCCGGGTCCACCGTTGTAGATAAAGGTGACTGGGCGAGTTTCAGGCGCAGCATCTTTCTTGAAGTAAGCCGCGTAAAAGATGCGCGCGGTGGCGGGCGCGTCGGCGGGGTTGGCCGGAGGTTTGATGCCGGAGTCGGGCAGAATTTTGCCGTCGAGGCCGATGGTGGAGTCCTCAGGATCGGTGGCGCCGACGGTCAGGGTACCCGCGACAGCTTTGTAGTTGACGGTCTGTCCGCCAATGGTGACGGTTCCCTCGGTAATTGAATCGGGTTCGGCAGCAGGCTGGGAAGCGGACGCTGAAGAGCCCGCGTGTTCAGGCTTTTCGTCGGTCTTCTCTTGCGCGAAAGTCATGGTCGAGGCGCAGAGAAGAGCGGCCAGGGTGAGGGTGAGGAACTGCGCGGAAGAGGTGTGCTGATTGGCGGACATGCCTGCGGCCTCCAGATATGTGGGATGAACCCGAGTATAGCGTCCTTGGCAAGAGTCGTCCTGGACGTGCGGCATTTTGACTCCTGTCTCTTTTGAACTTCGCCTGGGCCGGGCGATCAGAGGCCTTTTCGGGCACGAAACTCAGAAACGACGCCGGCAGGATCGCGATGCTGGCCATCGACCGCTTCATTCATGTTCCGCATATCGTCTGCTGTGACTTTGCCGGCGAGGGCGTTGAGTGCAAGCTGTATCTGCGGCCAGCGCTGGAGGGATTCGGCGCGCACCAGCGGTACGGCCTGATAGGGCGGGAAGTAATGCCGGTCATCTTCAAGCGCGACAAGGCCGAGTGCGCGGATGGGGCCGTCGGTCGAATTTGCTGCGATGATATCGACCTGGTGTGCTTGAAGGGCGCGATAGAGAAGCCCGAGGTCCATGGTGCGCGGAGCGGACGCAAAGCGGAGGCCGTAGGCGGCGCTTAGGCCCGGGAGGCCGTCGGGACGCTGCTCAAACTCATAACCCACGCCGAGGCGCCAGTGCGGTGTGAAACTGGCTGCCTGACTGAGCATGGTGAGGTGCAGAGCGCGCGCATCGTCACCGCGAATCACCATGGCAAAAGTGTTCTCGAAGCCGAGGGGGGACGCTGCGACGATGTTGTAGCGGGAGGCATAGAGACGGCGCACCGTCTCGAGAACTCGATCCGGATCGCGATCGACGGGCTGCTTGAGGATGGCGGTGAGCGCGGTTCCGGTGTACTCGACGTACGCATCGATGCGGCCAGCCACGAGCGCCTGCTGGCAGATGTAACTTCCCGCCAAATAAAAGCGGCGTTCGACCTTGAGATGCGCTTTGGCTTCGATCTCCTGGGCAAGGAGTTCGCCGAGGACAACCTGCTCAGTGAAGTTCTTGGCGCCAATGACGGGGTGATCGGGCCGCGGCGGAGCACAGGCGACGAGAATGATGGTGAGGAAAATGGCTGTTGTGACGGTTGCGCAGCGAATGCATTTGCGGATCATCGGGAGGGCACCGAGACGATGCGTTCGAGGATGCCGAGCGCCGCATCGGCAGCGAGTGCAAGAAGGGCCGCGGGAATGGCACCCGCGAGGACAAGGCGATTGTCGACGGAAGCGACGCCGCGGAATATGAGTTCGCCGAGCCCGCCAGCACCGACGGCAGCCGCGATGGTAGCAATGCCGACGCAGGTGACCGTTGCAGTGCGAAGGCCGGCAAGAATGAAGGCGGCCGACAAGGGCAACTCGACTTTTAAGAGGCGCTGCGCTGGCGTGAGACCGAGAGCGCGCGCAACTTCAAGGATGGAGGGATCGATTCCACGGATGCCGGCATAGGTATTGCGCAGGATGGGCAGCAGAGCGTACGCGGTGAGCGCAACGATTGCGATGCGCGCGGCGCGTTCGCCAAGCCAGGGAAGCGGTAACAGAAAACCGAACATTGCGAGAGAAGGGATGGTTTGAAGGATATTCGCCACCGCCATCACAGGCTTTGCCCAGCGCGTGAAGCGCGTGAGAGCGATGCCAATGGGAATGGCAACGGCAGTTGCGATGAGCATGGCGGCGCCCGTGAGCCAGAGATGCTCAAGGGTGAGGTCGAAAATCTCACTGCCGTATTGCGAGAAGAATCCGGAACTCATGAGCGCTCCACCGCGCGGCTGCCTCGGTGAAAGGCACGCACATAGTCAACGACCTCGCGCTGGTCCGAACGGAGGAAGGCTGCCGGATCGAGGTCAGCGATCAGCTTTCCATCACTCAAAAGAAGAATGCGCTGCGCGAGGTAAAGGGCTTCATCAAGGTCATGCGTGACGAGAACGACTGTCTTCTTCAACTGCAGAAGGAGTGTACGCAGCATATCCTGCATTTCAGCGCGGGTCAGAGGGTCGAGCGCACCAAACGGTTCATCCATAAGCAGGATTTCAGGATCAGCGGCGAGCGCGCGGGCAAGGCCTACGCGCTGGCGCTGACCTCCGGAAAGCTGATGCGGATAGCGATGCAGATAGATTTCGGGATCGAGGCCGACGGCTTGCGACAGTTCGCGACTGCGCCCTTTTCGTTCTTCGGGTGAGCGGCCCTGTGCTTCAAGCACGACGGCGATATTGCGCTCGACGGTGAAGTGCGGAAACAGTCCTCCCTCTTGAATAACATAGCCCATGGAACGCCTCGCGGCGATGAGATCGGTAGCTTCCAGGTTTGTGCCGCGCATGAGGATCTCACCGTTTGTCGGCTTGAGCAAGCGATTGATGGTGCGAAGAAGCGTGGTTTTGCCGGAGCCGCTGCGGCCAAGAATGGCGGTTGTTGTTCCCTCTTCAAGGGCCAGCGAAATGCGATCGAGCAAGAGGCGGCCAGGCGCCAGCGCGAGTGAAACGTCTCGGAATTCAATCACCGCACTCATGGCTTCGGATCTCCGTGATGTTCAGTGTAACTACCTGCGATGGACGGTCGCCCGCTTTTCCCTTTCAGCAAGGTAGAGCTTTTCCGGGTCTCAAGGCGAGACCTCGGGCGCCGCGAGGCCGTTGTCCATGAACGGCCAAGAGGAGTCAGGATTCGAAATTGGAAAAAAGAATGTTCAAAGACTCGGCGAAGGTGGGGTGCGCGTAAATTGCGTCGCGCATCGTACGATAGGTCAACTTACCCATCATGGCAACTTGGATGAGAGCCATAACCTCACCGCCGTCGGCGCCGAGGATCGCAGCGCCGAGAATTTCTTCAGTGACGGGATCGACAAGAGCCTTCATGAAGCCGCGGGTCTGGCCAGTTTCAAATGCGCGTGCGACGGAACTCATTTTGATTTGGCAAAGCTTATATTTCCGGCCGGCTTTTTGCGCATCTTTTTCGCTGAGGCCAATCCGCGCTAGTTGCGGATCGATGAAGACACAATAGGGCACGGGACGGCCGGTGGTGACGCGATAGCCGCCGTCGAGAAGATTTGTCTTGAGAATTCGGAAGTCATCGTAGGAGATATGCGTAAATGCGGGTCCTCCTTTGACGTCGCCCGCGGCATAGACGCCGGGAGCCGATGTTTCGAGCTTCTCGTTCACTGCGATGTATCCTCGCGCATCGACGGCAATGCCAGCCGCGGCAAAATTCAGCGCATGGGTATTGGGCTTGCGGCCCGTGGCGACGAGCAGATCGGTGCCTTCGATGGTGCGGTCAGCGCGCTGCGTCGATACCGTCAGGCGGATGCCGGCACCGGCACTCGAAACTGAAGTGGTAGATGCATTAAAGAGAATCTCAATGCCGTCTTCGCGCAAAAGTTGCGCTACCTCATGAGCGATGTCCGCGTCCTCCCGTGAGAGGAGCTGCGGACCGTGATGGATAAGCGTAACTCTGGAGCCAAAGCGTCGAAACATCTGCGCGAATTCCAAGCCGATATATCCGCCACCGAGAATGAGCAGGTGCTCGGGGAGGCGGTTCAATTCCATAATGGAGACGTTGTCGAGGAACGAGACGCTATGGAGGCCGGGCACATTCGGCAAGGCAGCAGAGAGTCCGGTATCGATGACGATCGTCTGCGCGGTCAAGTCTCGATAACCGCCTTCGTTGAGTTGCACGCGGACGCGCCGAGGCGCAATGAAGGATCCGGTGCCGCGCAGGAGGTCAATTCCTTTGTCATACCGTTTTTCGCTGCTCTTGCGCGACGCAGAAACGATGCCTCGCTTGCGCTCGATCACGGCGTGCATGTCCACAGCAACTTCACCCACGTGAACGCCAAATTCCGAGGCACGCCTCGCCAGGTGGGCGACTTCAGCAGAGGCGACCAGGGTTTTTGTAGGCGTGCAACCGAAATTGACGCATGTACCTCCGACGGCGTAGTTCTCTACAACAGCGACACGTCTTCCTGCGGCGAAGAATGCGGTGGCAAGAGGGTTACCGCATTGCCCAGATCCGATCACAACAAGATCGTAGTCCGCAACCGAATCGCCGGCTGCGACGGCGAATGGGCTGCTTGCGGTTGATTCGGCCTGGCTCTTCAACCCCGGCTTCAAATCTCTTATTGAGCTCATGAAACCTCCGGTGCAAGTTTGGATGCAAAAGTTGGAGCGGGGATGTGAATGTAAATCACGGAATATCGGGACTTTGGGCTGGTGCGGAATCTGTGGAGAAGAGCGTGAAACGCGAAACTTCTGAGTACAAACCATCCACGAGTCTCATCATATGCGACGAAATCTGGGGATGACATTCCCGTGTAAGTCATTCACATTTTGGAATAACTAATTCCTTAAAACGATTTACCCCATTGAGTTTGCGCGGCTAGGGAGTTACGGGATATAGGCCGCGATAGTTACGCCCATGATGCAGGAAAGTTCGACCACGATATTTCAAGCTCGCTTCAGCAATGAATTCTTTGTATCCTGATGAGGACGCCACGAAGCTGGTGGCAAATTCGATTGGAGGAGAGTTACATGGCAGAGGTTGTGAAAAAAGCGAAAGCGCCTGCAAAGCCACGCAAAGCGGCTACGAAGAAGGAAAGTGCGCCTGTCGAGATCAAGGCGGTATTCCCCTCGCACGAACAGATCCAGAAGCTTGCTCAACAGTACTGGGCGCAGCGCGGCTACAAGGATGGATATGCCGAACAGGACTGGCTTCGCGCGGAGCAGGAATTGCGTCAAAAGGCATCGTAAGCATTCGAGTTTAAACAGATTTCAGCAGTTGAAATTTAGAACAACCTTGCTTGTTGTTCCGTTCAGTCCGGACTTAGGATTTTCAGGCCTACTTTGCTTCCTATTTAAGTTCTCCGGTGAACGTTTTTTGGTTTTAAGCTATTGCCCCAGATTGCCCGCAAAACATGTTGGTACTTTGCTGCTCCAATTGGAGGCGGGTAGATTGTTTCTTGTCTCATGAGCGCGGATGCACACTTCGCGAATCCTAGTGCAGCGCTGAGGTCACGGCTTTCGCCCCTTCCGTTTGTCCTGTTATGCTTTGAACAGACGGGCGGAAGCGGGCGACTGCGGCCGTACGAGCGGTTTCGCGCAGGGATGGATTGGGATCGCCATGAAGTATTTGCTGATTGCCATTGGCGGAGCTTTGGGATCTGTTGCGCGCGCGTGGGTGACGTCCGCGGCTGCCGCGCGGTTGGGCATCGCCTTCCCTTATGGGACGCTGTTTGTGAATTTGACGGCATGTTTTGTCATTGGGCTTTCAATCACCTACATGGGCAAGCGCGCCGGACTCGACACCGCGTGGCGATTTTTGATCGGCGTTGGATTCATTGGTGCGTTCAGTACGTTTTCAACCTTTGAGTGGGAAACCTACACGATGATTCGCACGGCGGCTCTCGGACTGGCTGCTCTCTATGCCGGTGGGAGCTTTCTGCTGGGGCTGATTGCCGTTTGGAGCGGCTCGCAACTCGGCGAAGCGCTTTGAGCATTCCTGTGCACCCCGGTGATTAACTCACTTGCCATTTCTGCATGAAGAGTGATTGAATCCTTCGTTGCCCTCAGTTGGAGCGGGGCGGGAGGCAAGCATGCTTGCGAATGGGAAGGCAGTCAAAGTTTCGATTTATCTGAGCGATGGCGCGAAGCACCATGGGGTCCCGGTGTATTCAAGCCTTCTCGATTTTCTCTTCCAAAGCGGTGTTTACGGGGCGACCGTGTTCAAAGGGGTTGCGGGATTCGGATCAAGGCATCGGATTCACTCGACGCATATTCTTGAGGTTTCCGATCATCTTCCGGTGAAGATCGAGTTCATTGAGACGCGCGAAAAGGTCGACAGCATTCTGCCGGAGATTGAGCGGCGTGCGGGCTGTGGGATCATCGAAATCCTGGAAACGACGGTTTTGATCCCTGCGAAGAGATAGCCGCTGGACAGCCGGTAAACCTATTACTCAGCAGAGTTGAATGGCGACGCGGGGAGACCGTTTCCGTTGAAGAGATTGCAGTCGGGGCTGTTGGACCAGCCGTAGCGAACAAATTGAGGATCCGACACGGCATCGCTCGACACGACAACGGTATTGCCATCGATCTTCGCTACGGCGGAAACGAATTTGCTGTCGCTTCCTGCGACTTCAAAACCAGTGAGTACCTCCCCTTTCGCGAAAAGACCGCCGGCGTGATGCTCGAACCAGACACGGATGGCAGGACCCTCGGGGGTCGCCTGACGGAAGATGGGCCCAGAGTACGAGACGTCTTCGCCATACGTGAGGGCGCGGGCGGCCAGAGCCAGCCTAGCACCGACGTCGACCTTGTCAGTGGGATGCACGTCAACGGGGTTGCCAATGTCGATGGTGACGGCCATGGCGGTGTTGCGCAGGGTGAGGGTCTTCAATTGCTGCTCGCGCAACTCGGCCCAGTCTTCAGCGGGTGAGGATTTGAAGTTGGAGATCTGCACGAAGAGGAATGGGAAATCGCCGATGGCCCACTGGTGACGCCAATCTTCAATAAGTGTAGAGAAGACGCGCTGATAGAGAGGGGCTCGCGCAAGGGCGCTGTTGCTTTCGCCCTGGTACCAGATGACGCCACGAATGGGAAAGGGCGTGAGGGGCGCGATCATGCCGTTCCAGAGCATGCCGGGGCCCCAGCTGAGAAGCGTGGGATGCCACGGGAACTGAGGCTCGGGCTTGCCGGAAGTCTTGGCTTCTGCGCGCTGGCGTTGTTCCTGCTTGTCGGCAATGAGCGCGTCTTCCTCATGCTCGGTCATGCGGCCCCAGGAGACAAAGAGTGGCGCAAGAGCAGCATCCTGACCGAGTGCAGCGAGGCGCGTCCAGGCTTCGGCTACGGTGCCACCCCATGTGGAGTCGATGACACCAATGGGGACATGCTCTTTCAGCTCGATGTCGCGCGCGAAATACCAGGCGACCGCGGAGAAGTCGCGAGCTGTTTCGGGCGTGGAGGCAGCCCAACCGCTGGTTTCGATGTCGTCTTTGGGGTACTCGGACGCGATCTTGTTCACGATGAGGAGACGGATGCGGGGATTGGCAGCGTGGGGCAGGTCCTGAGCAGCTGTCGCGGCCTTACGCATTTCAAACTCCATATTTGATTGGCCTGAGGCGACCCAGAGGTCGCCCACCAACACGTCGTCGAGCGAGACGGAATCCTGGGGGCCCGGCGCGCCGGTGGAGGGAGTGCCTTTGACGATGAGGTTGAACGGGCCGCCTGCCGCGCCGGGAGGGAGATAGACACTCCAACGGCCCAGCGGTCCGGAGATCGTGCTGCGCGTGTCACCGCGAAAGGTGACCTGAATGCTTTCACCGACGGCCGCCGTTCCCCAGATGTGAACGGGAAGATCGCGCTGGACGACCATGTGGCTCGAGAGAATCCTGGGCAAAGTCACCTGGCTGTGCGCGGCAAACGAGGTGAATGGGATCGAGAGCAGAACAAATGCGAGTCGCAGGTTCACGGAATTCCTCACGGATATGGTTACCCAGGAGCTTGGCACGGCTCGGCGGCAAGATTTCCTGGAAAGAGAACGTTAGCAGAGCGGCCCGATGCTTGCCAGCCGCGGCGAAGGAGCTGGGAAAAGGAGCCCTTCACGAGGTGGGGCAGAGCCCCTTGCTGAACTCAGGCGCGCGGGTGATACAGAATTATCCCCAAGGGGGTAGCAACGCTGGAACCTGCGAGTCTGTTTTCATTGACATCGGGTTCGCAATCCGCGCAGAATGCACTCAATCCAAGCAGCCAAGGCCCCGGTATCGCGCCTGTCTCCGCCACGGCATCTCCTGTGCAAGACGTCGCGTACAAGGGTCAGAAAGAGTGAAGACAACGATGAGTGCGTCTACCCCGCAAAGTTTCAAAAGCCACGCAAGGTTTGATCCACCTTACCATTTTGTTCTGATCGCTGTTCTTGTTGCCAACCTCGTTATCGTTCTTTCGTATGCGTTTCATCATTTGAGTTATTTATCTGAATGGATGGTCATTCTTTCGATAGCAATTTTCATACCGGTCGCCAAGCTCCGTAGTTACCCTTTGAAGGTGCAGGATCGGATTATCCGGCTGGAAGAGCGCATTCGACTGCAGGCGTTGGCGCCGGAAGAGTGGCATGCGCAGATCTATCGCCTGAATGAGGATCAATTGATCGGGCTACGCTTCGCATCGGACGAAGAGGTGGTGGAGTTGGCCAAACAGGCGCTGGAGCAGAACCTCAACCGCAAACAGATCAAAGAACGCATCAAGGTATGGCGGCCCGACGATTGGCGGGTGTGAGAGCTGAATTTCTCTTTTTGATCCGGCGGAATCTGAATGTCCAGGCTCCAAATCGTTTGTCTCGTGGAATTGTTTGCTTGCTGGATCGCCTGGTCGATGGCGTTTTTGAAGCCGCGTGAGCAAGCAACAGGACGAAAAGAAGTGGCAAGTGCCCCGGCTTCGCGCTGGGGCATTTTTCTTGTTATGGTCGGCTTCGCTCTGGCCTGGGCATACGTGCGGCCTGCCGGCTTCGAGAAGCCGGCAGGGGCGCTGATTTTTTCGATGATTCTTGCACCACCCTCGGTCGCTCTCGCCTGGAGCGCAACGCGTCACCTGGGCAAGCAGTGGCGCTATAAGGCGGCTCTTCGCGAAGGCCACGAACTGATTCAGAGCGGGCCGTATGCGCATGTTCGCCATCCAATTTACCTGTCTATGCTGGGCATGTTGGTTGCGACCCTCGCTGCGTGGACGTGGTGGCCGATGGCGATTGGGTCGTTGATCGCCTTTATGGCGGGAACCGAGATTCGGATTCGTGCTGAAGAACGCTTACTCGGGTCGCATTTCGGCGCCGCCTACGTCGAATACAAGAGACGCAGCAAAGCGTATATCCCATTTGTGCGGTGACGCCTTCAACTTTCCAGGTCTCAACTTCAAGACCCTGGGACACCCCGGAATCTCGACTACTTCCCTTCTTCCCTCTTTGAGTCTTCGTTCTCTTCTGCTGTATGAAGCGATTCCGTATCGAGTGGGTGTTCGTGGCGATAATGCTCGACGGGCATTTTGCCGTCCCACCAGGCCCAGTTCATGGGTGCGACGTCGGGATCGAAGAAGACCTGGTAGAAGTGCCAGACGACAATGGCCAACGTGGCGAGGATGGCTTCGTAGTAGTGGATGGCGGTAGCTACATCGACCCACCAACGAGCAAGCAGATTGCCGACGGAGATTTTTGCCCACATCATAACGCCGGTGACGCCCATGAGCGCGGTGCCCCAGACGAGCGCCCAGTATTCGGCTTTTTCGGCGTAGTTGAAGCGCGCGAATTGAGGCTTCTCTTTACGCATCCCCAGGTAGTAGAGCATAGTTCCGATGGCGTCGAAGGCATCTTTCGGGCGCGGCGCGAAGTTCCAGATGAGACGGCGGCCGTCGCGGGTTGAGGCCAGATAGAAGATGTGATAGATACCGGCCGCGATGAGCGCCACACCGGCAACGCGATGCACGATACTGCGCAGCTTTTCGCTCATGGCGAGGACTTCGGCCAACCAGGAGTTGGGGAACTTGAGCGCGAAGCCGGTGAGGACGAGAATGATGAAGCTGACGAGCAGGATGAGATGCTGCCAGCGCTGGTTGGTTGTCATGCGGACCATGAACGGATTCTGGATTCTGCGCTTCGCGATTGCTTTGCTGCGCCAGATAATGGCGTTGTGCAGGAACATGACTCCGATCACCAAGATAATGAGCGGGATGTAGATCCAGCGGACCCAGCGCACGATCCTGGTGCCGATGTCGTTTGAGCCGTCGCGGTCGAAGTGAACCTTGGTGAGCGTGAATTTGCGCGTGACTCCCTGATGGCATTTGCCGCAGGTTGCGTCGAGGTGAGCGGGGTTGATGGTGGAACGTGGGTCGGAGGAGGGCAAGATATCGTGGACGCCGTGGCAGCTGGAGCAGTTGGCCGCTACGACCGAGCCGCCTTCGGAGGCGAGGCCGTGGTAGCTGTCGAAATACGTGCTGACGCGGTTGCCGGGCACCCCGAATTCCTGTGAGAGCCGCACGCCCTGGTGACAACGAGCGCACGTGTCGCGGGAAAGATTTTGATCCGATGCAGGCGAAGTGGGGTCGGAATGCGACTTGATTGAGTGGATTCCATGGCAGTCGGTGCAGACAGGGGCGAGTTGGTTTCCGCGCGCGATTGCCTGGCCGTGAATGCTCTGGTTGAAGGCGGTCTCGATCTGCGTGTGGCATTTGCCGCAGGTGGTGGGTACGCTGGCCTTGGAGATGGGCGACTTGGCATCGCTGGCGGGAAGAATCTCGTGTGAGCCGTGACAATCGGTGCAGACCGCGGCTTTCTTCGAGCCGCTTTCGATGGCGCGGCCGTGCACGCTTTCCTGATACGAGATGAAGGCCTGCGCGCTTTCGCCATTCGATTCCATGAGGAATTTCTGACCATGGCAGCGGCCGCATGTGGCGGGAATATTGACGTGGTTGACGGGCGATTTTGGATCGTCGGCGCCGAGAATCTCGTGCGCTCCGCCGTGGCAGTCCTGGCAATTGGCGGCCTGGGTATTGGGCGCCTGGGCGGCTTTGGCGTGGAGACTGTGCGCGTAGGCTTGCTGCGCATCGGAATGGCATTGGGCGCATGCGATTTTCTTCGGGGTGGTGTCGTGCGCGAGGCTCTTAACGTCGGTGTGGCAATCGACGCAAGCGAACATGGAGCCGTGGATAGAGTGCTTGAGTTTAGCCTGGTCGACGGAGAGGCTGATCTGCTTGCCGTTCACTTCTTTGCTCAAGGTGGCATCGGAGTGGCATTGCAGGCAGTCCTGGTCTTTGAGCTTCTGTTCGGCTCGGGACGACGATCCACAGGCAATCAACGATGAAACGATGAATCCGATAAAAACACGGCGGCTTCTGCGCCCATACAACGTGCTCAGCCCCGACATCTTTTTCCTCGTTACTCTCTCG
Source organism: Acidobacteriaceae bacterium (assembly GCA_003164635.1). Lineage (GTDB taxonomy): Bacteria > Acidobacteriota > Terriglobia > Terriglobales > Acidobacteriaceae > Telmatobacter. The sequence goes on along the minus strand of PLTV01000063.1, from coordinate 17,470 downwards.
ACCCCTCTACTCTCTGAAATACGCGCTTAAGGTGAGGACAAGGAGAATTAGTCCGATTGATATTGCGGTAAAACCAATGACTCTGCTGAAGTTCAACTGCCATGCTGCAGGCTTTTCGCCGATTCTCTCTTCGAGCTTTCCTTCTTCAACGAGGCGCGCGTATTCGAGCGGCCGCTTCTCTTTGAATTCTTCTTCGCTCTCGACGCCGGTGAAGATCACCATATCCATGGGAAAGCTGTCGGGACGCAGATGCGTGTTGACGAAGTGAATGGAGAAGATGAACAGGATGGCTAGAAGGCCTTCTTCACTATGAATAACCAGGACGGCATTCAAGGCCCATCCCGGCAGGAAGTGAGCGAAGAAAGGCGCGAACCACATGGCATAACCAGAGAAGCCGATGACGATCATGCCCCAGAANNTCGAACTTCTCCCAGTAGGCGTAGCGGCCAAACTGGGGCCTTGGACCGAGACCGACAAACCAGCGCATGTGGCCAAAGAGATCTTTTGCGTCTTTCCAGTTGGCGACCATCGAGGTGGAGCCCCAGAAGATGCCCTTTTCGCGATTCAAGATGCCGCGCTGAACGATGTCTTTGACATGAACCAGAAATGCCAGCGTCAATATGATCGCGCAGAACTTGTGGAAGAAGAGGATGGCGCCGAAACCGCCTACACCGCCGGCGAACTTGCGTGCCCAAAGGCTCTGGCTGAAGCGCAGAGGCAAACCGGTGCCGGCAAGTCCGAGGAACGTTGAGAACAGCACCGCGTGCATGTAGCGCTGGGCGGGCGTGAAGCGCCGGAAGTATTTTCCCTCGTTCTCGACCGACGGTGTCGCCACCACTTGCAGGTCAGGCATTCTTTCCTCCTTCGGCAGCCTTGCGCTTGATCTGGTCGTATCGCGAACGGATCAACCAAAGGGCGGTGTGAATCACGAAGAACGTCAACACACTGGCAAGGAGCAGATTCATGAACAATCGGATGTAGTAGAGCGCGGGATTCAACTTGCGATTGCGCGCATTGGCGTGCGGCTGGTATTTGACGAAGCTTGCATTGGCACCGGCGTGGCATTTTCCGCAGGTAGCGATGAGATTGGCTTCATTGACTGGGCTGCGCGGATCGGACGCGGGAAGAACATCGTGGGCGCCGTGGCAGTCCCAACAGCGTGCGGTCTCAACGTATCCGCCGAGCGCGCCGAGCTGGGAGTGGAACGTATCGCGGTAGGTGGAGAACTTGTCGGTATGGCAACTGCCGCAAATCGGCGTGGAACGCATGCGGAAGGCGTCGGCCGTGGGCTGCTCGATGGCGTGCGCGGTGTGGCAGTCGGAGCAGACGGGCGCCTTCATATTCCCGGCTGCAACGGCCTTGCCGTGAACACCGCCAAGGTAGTTCTCGGTGATGCCGGCGTGGCATTTGCCGCACGTTGCGGGAACGTTGGCCTTGTTGGTAGGGCTCTCGGGATTCTTGCGGCTGAGGATTTTATGCGACCCGTGGCAGCTTTGGCAGTTGGCGGCAACCAGCAGGCCTTCCTTGCTGAGCGCGAACCCGTGAATGGAGTCGATGTAGGAGGGATAAACGCTGTCGAGTCCATGCTTCTTGGCCATGCCGTCGGTACTGTGGCAGGCACTGCATGTTTTAGGAACATTCAACGGATAGACGGTGGAACGGGGGTCTGACTTGGGATAAATGGAGTGCGCGTCCCCGTGGCAACTTGTGCATGGATGCTCCGCACCATCGGAGTGGACGCTGGCGGCAAGGCCCTGCGCTTGGTCCGCATGGCAAGCGGCGCATTTGACGGGCGCGATCTTGTCTGGATGCGGATAGCCTTTGATGTCGGTGTGGCAATTCTTGCACCCGAGAACACCGTGAATGCTGGAACCGAACTTGTGTTCATTGACGCTGATGCTGTGGCCGGATGCATTCTGCATGCTGGCGTCTGAATGACAAGCAAGGCAATCGCTGTTCGATTGAGCCAATCCGGCGGATGCGCCGATGAGAAGCGCACAGACGAAAAGAGCCAACCGGATGGAGAAAACGATCTTCATTTTCACTCCCATAAACCTCGCCGAACGCAGCACACGAGGACGGGCGTCGAGCGGTTTCACAATGCGTGATCATCTTTCGACGCCCGTGTGGGTATTTCTTCGCGAGGGGAGGAGCGCGGAGTGCCCCTGAAGGCTGAAAGGCAAGTGTGAAACCGCTGGATCGACGCCCCAGTGCCATGCGCTCAGCACGAGCCTGCGCGTCCTGTTACTTCTGCAGGGTGCGAATATATGCAACAACGTCAGTGATCTGCGCGTCGGTCAGCTTGCCAGCGTAAGCCGGCATTTTGCCTTTGCCATCCTTGGTGGAGGCAATGAACTGCGCGTCTGGTGCCTGGACCATGGTCGGATCCTTGAAAGACACGACCTTCATGCTCTTCGCCATGGGTGTGGCCGCCAAGCCATCGGCTCCGTGACACATCGCACATTTTGCTTTGTAGGTATCTGCTCCGGGCCCCTGCGCAAACGCAGGTGCCACGAGCAGAATTGCGAGCAGCATCACAGCCGCCGTTCTGATTCGTACACTCATCGAGTCGCTCCTTCGCCGGGCGCTGGCAGTGCCCGGACCACTACGAGAGATAGTCCTTTCGTTTTGAGCCGTATGTGATGAAGACCACAGTTGGACTACGCCACGATCACAACGCAAGCGATCCTGCGCACTTTCATCACATTTTGGCTTTGATTCGAAGGGCGATGCGGTGGTGATACGTGTCACTTGCTGCCGTAGACCCCGTCAAGCACAATGTTTGCGCTGCAGGAGGTTAGATGCGATGAGCACAGCTACGATGGCGGCAACCAAGCCCATGCTGACGCTGCCCGGCGATGCGGTACGGCAGATTCAATGGCGTTTTGCGGATCGCTTCGATCTGCAGATGCTGGTTCAGTCGGCACGTAGCGTGGCGCGCGGCACAGTGGCGCGACTGGTGGCGAGCGGCGAACGCAACACGCACGAGTGGACCCCGGGCAAAGAAGCGATGCTGGAGGCTTTCGATCGCGCCGGCGTGACCGCGGCATTTATGGAGCCGGAAGAAGGCGGCTTTATTGCTGGCCCGAAGAATTTGGCGCTGGCGCTGTCTGCCTTTGAACTTGCCTGGGTGGACGGCGGAGCCGCGACGGCGAGCCTGGCGAGCTTTCTGGCACTCTCGCCCATTCATGAGCGTGGCACACAGCAGCAGGTGACACGCTACAAGACGCTGGCGGCTCCCCAGAGAGCGGACAAAGATGGAGAGACGCGCAAGCCGTGGCGCGGAGCGTTTGCCTTGACGGAGCCGATTCCCTACGTCGGCGTCGATACCGGGATGTTGAGCGGCAAGGTCGAGATCGCGGAGTGGAAAGAAAGCGAAGAGCCATGGCTGAAGGTGGACAAGCGCGGCCGTTTCATTACGAATATTGCGTTCGCCGATTTTGTGACTGCGGCTGTGGGCTCAGCCGATCCGCGCATCAAGGGCAGTTGCGTGGTCATTCTCGAAGTGGGAGATGAAGGTACATTCGATCGCGGCGTGGCCACGAAGAAACTGGTGCACCAACTTTCTTCGACAGGCGATCCGATCTTTAGCCTGAAAGTCCCGGCGAGCCGGATCGTCGGTGGCTACACGGTCAAGGATGGCGTGATCGTCCCCAACTTCAATCATAGTGAGGTGATCGAGGCAGTTTTCCGGCGGACGCGCGTGCCGGTGGGCCTGATGACTGCGGCCAAGCTGTTGTCGGCAGTTGAGCCGGTGATCCGCTACCAGCGCGAACGGTTCCGGGGCGCAGAGGGCGCAAAACCCGGATCGATTCGTTATGAGCAAGGGATTCAGCAACGCGAGGATGCTCTGCATCGGCTGGTCGATATATGGGCGACGGGCGAAGCAGCGGCGTCCCTGGGCTTTGCCGCGGCACGGCTGTTCGACGCTCTCGATCCAATTGAAAAGCAAAAGAACGCAATCCTTAAAGAACGCGGAGTGCAAGGCGGTCGCGCCGAAATAAAGGCTCTGCGCGAGAGCGAACTGCGCGCGATCGAATTGCTTTCGCTGAAGGCAGGAGACGAACGACGCGCCGAGTTGGGGGCCGATCCGCTGGTGCAATTTGTTTTGATGGACGCAGAGGCGAATGTACTTTGCCCGGCGACGAAGTTGTGGAACACGGGACACGGGGCGAACATGATGCGCGAGGCCGTAAGCCTGATGGGCGGCTACGGGATCACGGAAGACTGCCCTGGCTTCCTCGGAGCGAAGTGGATGGACTCGCAGCTTGAGGCCACGTACGAAGGCCCTGAGGCAGTGCAGCGACGCCAGCTTACGATCACGATGACTGCGGAGATTTTTCTTGCGAAGTTTCGCGTCTGGATACACGAGATGCGCGCCATTGCGGGGACGCATGCAGGCATGGGCGCATGCACGCTTGCATCGGCTATGGAGATGTGGCTGTGGACGCTGAAGACGCTGCAGCGGGCCACCGACCCTGAGGGCAACAAGCTTTATCACGGACAGCGTCAGGGTGTGACGTTTGCTCTCGCCGATGCTCTCTGCTGGATGGTGGCGTCGCGCTGCCAGATTCTCGACGTGCTCGAACTGGAGGCGCGTGGGGTCGAAGATGCGGCGGCGGGCGAAGGACTCGAGGGAACGGTGCCGTTCTTATCCGATCTTTGCCATGTGCAGGCAGCGCGGGCAGCGGGCGAAACCGCACGCATCTGCGCGGAGCTGGTATTTGGCTATAACGAGCATCCCTCCTGGTCGGATGAATCGCATAGAGGCTGCTTTCTGGCCAGCGAACTCGCAGCCTATGAAGGAACGATGCCGGGGATCAGCGCCATCGCAATCGATGTGCTGGCCGAAGATGGCAGCCATCCGCAGAAGGCCGGGCCGTGTGCGAGTTGCGCAGGCAATGGCGAGTTTCTTCGCATGCAGAACAAGCTCACCGGCTGCCTGAGCGGTACGCGACTGGCGAAGGATCGCGCCGCCGAGACCGTGAAGGCGGTCATGATTCCCGCGGCGCTGGATTACCCCGCATGAATGGTCTTGAGCTGAGGAGCCGAAGATGAGCACAGGGCCGCAAAATTCGGACACATCGTTGAGCGAACATCCGTCGATGAACGTGGATATCGTTTGCGTAGGGTTCGGGCCGGCGACGGGCGGATTCTTGACTACCTTAACGCAGGCATGGAACGAGAACCCCGCTGATCCCGCGTTTGAAAGCCAAGTCGCACCGGGGATGCCACTGCAGGTGATCTGCTACGAGCGGTCCGATGATCTGGCCGCGGGTGTGAGCGGCCTGGTGACACGCGGACAAGGCATTCGCGCCAGCTTTCCCGCTCTCGACCCGGCTGAGATTCCGATGGCTGCAGCGGTTACCGAAGAGCGGGTACTTTATCTTCTGGACCCGATTGGAGCGAGCCGGCGAAGCGTGTTCCTGCGTCTTGGCGACGTCGTTCTCCGCACCGCGGGCCGTTTTTTCGGCCTGCGCGAATACGCCTTCGAACTACCGTGGACGCCGGGCTTTCTGCACAAGCGCGGAGGACTCATTCTTTCGGTCGGACAGTTTAACCAATGGGTCGCGTCGCAGGTCCTGTTGTCAGGGTTCGTACAAATCTGGCCGGGCATACCGGTGGGTGAGCCGTTGATCGATGAGAAGGACGCGCGGCTCAGGATGGCCGGTGTGCGCCTAGCCGATCAGGGCGTGGATCCGAGCGGCGCTCGCGCAGAGGGCTTCGCGCCTGGAATGGATGTGCGGGCGCTTCTGACCGTGGTGGGAGACGGCCCGGTGGGCGCGATCTCGCAGGCGATTGACGCCCGATTTGGGATGCCTGAAGGACACGCGCATCGAGACTGGGCGCTAGGAATGAAGTTCGTGATCGAGTTGCCCACAGACTCAGGGCTGAAGCCCGGCACAGTGTGGCACACATTCGGGTATCCCGAGCCGGAGATCTTCGGTTTTCTGTACGTGCATCCGGATCGACTTGTTTCGGTGGGAATCTTCGTGCCGTCGTGGCTTAGCGACCCGGGACGCACGGCCTACCGCTACCTTCAGCACTATATCCAACACCCGGCATTGTGGACGCACCTGAAGGACGGCACACTGCGCTCGTGGGGCGCAAAATCGCTCGAGGAGTCAGGACGCCAAGGGGAGCCATTCCTGACCGGGGACGGCTATGCCCGCATCGGAGAAGGTTCGGGATCGACAAACATGCTTACGGGCTCTGGCGTTGACGAAGCATGGACCACTGGGACGCAACTGGGCAATGCGGTGCTCGAACTGTTACGCGCCGGGAAGCCTTTTACGCAAGTAAACCTGGCTGCAGCATACGAAGCACGCCGGAGGGCAAGCTGGGTCGGACGTGCCGCACGCGAAGCAGAGAAGGCCCGCAATGGCTTTCACGAAGGGATTGTCGACGGCCTGTTGGGAATGATGCTTGCCGGCCTGACGCGTGGACGGCTTGGACTGAAAGCAGATATTCCACCAGCTCACAAACAGATTCTTCCATCCACGTCGCGCCTCGAACGGTGCGTTGATGCGCATGGGGCGATCGAGGATTGCAGGCCGTCGCACGATGCCATGCTTTCGGCACGTGGCTGGCCGGAGATTCCTTTCGATGGGCGTCTGCTTGTCACACAGCAGGACGCGCTGCTGTTAGGCGGCAAAGTGCGGGCGATAGCTGGGTTCGCCGATCATGTGACGTTTCGCAACCCGGACCTATGCATCCACTGCCATGACAATACGTGCATCGCTATGTGCTCGGGGCAGGCATTGACGAAGGGGCCGGACGGCATTCCTCATTTTGAACGGGAGAAGTGCGTGCATTGCGGTGCTTGCCTCTGGAATTGCAGCCAATCGCCGGACGATATTCGTTCCAATGTCGAATTCGGCGCGGGGTCGGGCGGGCTGCATTCGGCAGAAAACTGAAAAGCAGGGATCAGAAGACGAAGAATACGATAGCGACGCGAAGTGCCAAGAGCATTTGCAAAGGAAAATTCGATGGCGAATCCACTTCACATTGTTGTTTGCGCGGGAATCGTGCCAGATCCGCTGCAGACTCTTGAGCCTGTCGTAACAGCGACGGGGCCTGGAGTCAAGAACGAGCTGGTGCTGCCGGCGGTGCTCGATCCCTGGGCTGCAAGTGCGCTCTATGAAGCCGCGCATCTTGCAGGCAAGTGGCCGGGAAGCAAAGTCTGGCTGGTGAGCGTTGGGCCAAAAGCCAAGCTTCAGCAAGTCATGATGACCATAGCGCAAAAAGCCGCTTTTGAGCTTGTGGCGATCGATGCCCCCATCGGCGGATTTGCGGATGCCGAAGCAACAGCACAGGCGCTGAAGGACGCGATTGCGGGAATTGCGGGCCTTGATCGCGAGAGGCTGCTGCTCTTTGGCGGGTGGGAGTCTGCTTCGCGTGGAGCGGGCGTTACGCTGCAGCTTGTGGGCGAGCGGTTGGGGATCCTGGATCAGTTTCAGGGTGTCGACCAGATCGATCTGCGGGAAGATGGCTCGTTTGAAGTGGCGGAGCGCGTTGAGGGCGGCCGGCAACAAGTTTCGCAATGCGCCGGCGCACCCGCGGTGCTGGGATGGGCTACAGGCAATCTTGCCGAGCCGCGCAACAATCCGCAACTCGGCATGACCAATATGCACACGGTGATGCCTGCCCTGCAACGGGCCAAGCGCATGGATCTGAGTAGCAACGGGCTTCACTATCTCTCGGTAAGTTTGCCGAAACAGCAGCGGCTCACGCGGGTAGTGAAAGACGCGACGCCCGAAGCAATTGCAGCGGAGTTGGCCGAATGGATTGGAGCAGAGTAGTGGAGAGCGTCCTCGTACTGACTCATGTGGATGAAAACGGCGTGGCTTTGACGAAGGCCTCGCTTGAGGCTGTCACAGCTGGAAAGGAGCTGGCCCAGCGGCTCGCGGCCAGCATCACGATTGGCATTGTTGGAGCGAATGGACGATCGGCCGCCAGAAGCGTAACGGGGACCGGAGCGCGGCTAATTGCCGTTGGCGGTGAGGCATTCGCGCAGCCGCGATTTGCGAGCGATGCGGCTGCGTGTGAGGCCCTTTGCCGAGCCGCACATGCCACGCTTGTGCTTGCTCCACACAGCTCAAGATTTGCACGCATTACTGCGAGCGTGGCGCATCGGCTGGCGGGCGTTATCGACACGCACATTACTTCGCTCGACCTCGAGGGCGGAGACGGGATTTGTGCCTTGAGATGGTTTTACAGGCAACGGATTGAGGTTGTGCTCACGCGCAGCAAGCGACCGTGGTTTCTACTTCTCGATGGAGGAACGCATGCGGCCTTTGCGGCCGAACCGTCCGCGGCGAATGTCGAAGAGCTTGCGGTGGAATTGCCGGTCCTGCGCACCAACATCGTGAGCATCCGCAACCCCAGGCAAGCATTGCAGACGGTTCGTCCCGATGCGCGAATGCTTTTTGTCGCCGGGGCCGGATGGACAAAGAAACAGCCGGATGGGCAGACACACGTCGAGGATGCGGGCCATCTGATTCTTGCGTTTTTGCATGCAACCAATGCATCGTTAGGCAGCAGCAAATCGCTTGTCGACCAGGGCGGCGAGGGGCACTCGGTTCTTCCCTTCCTGACGCACCTCAACCAGGTTGGGCAGACCGGCTCGACGCCCCGGCATGCGAAGGGGCTGTCGACATGCTGCCATGGCGAGGAGCCGCATGTGGTGGGCTGGCGGTTCATTGGCGAGCGACGGGCGATCTCACTCGACGCCAATTGCGGGTGGACACGCGGGAAAGCCGATGTGGTGTATGTGGCCGACGCGTTTCAGGTCATGACCAGGCTCAATGTTCTGCTGACGGTCAAGAAATCTGAAGAAACTGCGGNNGCCTGGTTAGCATTCGCTCACTTAAATTTCGAGGACGGACGGCAACGAGAGCGTCGCCATCATTTGCTTCATTGCTTCTTCGTCATTTGAAATTACATCCAGCAAGTTTTTCTTGAGCTCATCGCGTTTGCCGTAGAGCCGCAGCGGCTCTGGCGGGTTGTGGAGCAGGTCTTTGCCGACCAGGGCGCGAACAATGAAAGGCATGTAGGTGGAGTAGTCGCCCTGCATGCTTACCGTTTGCGTCGTATATGTCTCTGGGTTGACCTTGCCCCAGGACACGGCCTCGGCCGGAGCGCACGAGGACAAACTGCCGTCTGTGACTGGCGATGAGACGATCTGGGCATCGTAGTCGTAGCCGCGAATATTTTCGAGAAAGAAGATTTGCGAGAGCATCGGCTCCGGTTGCAGCGAGTAATTTTTGGGAACGCCGCCGCCAAGAATCAGAATTGCGAGGGACTTGGCCTCGGACCCAAACAATCCCCAGTGGTGATAGGCGCATGACTCGAATACGTCTTCGTGCAAATCGTAATCGAAGCCGTAATGAATCTTGCCCAGGCGTGCCAGCGTCCAGAGCTTGACTGAATTCAGAAACAGGCTGCCGTCGGCGGGTGCTCCGATGAAGACCGGCAACTCCATCTCGGCGCACGTGCTCAGAAGGCCCGGGGCAACGCCCAGCGCTTTTTCGCGCTCGCTGTAGAGTTTGCCGAGCAGGTAATTGCGCTCCGTGGTTGTCATGCGCTTCTGAAACTCGGGACGCTGCAGGATTTCGGTTGTTACAGCATCTTGATCGAAGAGCACCTGTTCTTCGAAGCCCGTATCGGCTACGCGGATCACGCCGTTTTCGCGCAGTTTGGCATCATCGCCGAAGAGTTCGACTTCGCGAATCGGGCGCTCCACTGTCTTGCGGAGACAGTCGTGTCCATCGTGATAGCAGATGGCGTCAGTTACGGTGAGATACGCCGTATTGGCGGCACGGAGAAGCGGAATGAGCCAGGCACGATGCTGGTCGGAAACGGTGATGGGGCCGGCGCAAGTGACGACCAGCGGTATGCGCTTCTCGATCACGGCCTTCATCGCATCGTAGACGCGCCGCAGGTAGGCGCCACCGAAAGCAGGAAGAGCGGACAAAAAAACTTCATTCAGGTCCTGACATTCGGTCACCGGCTTTCCCGTTACAGCGGCGCCCATTAACCCGTGCGTCTTCGAACAATCGTTCATTTCAATAGCCTCATTGATTTCAAAAGCCTCATCTCAAGTTAACTTCTGATTCCACGGTCCCGCAACACGAGGAGCGTCGTGAATACAGGGAGGCGGCCTTCGTTCTTGAGAAATGAACAAGGGGAGATAGCCGCGACACGCAGAGTCGGTCGGGGCGGCGTGCTTTCCCATCCATTTCACACTGAAACCGTGAAATGGATGGGGCACCCGAACACGCTAGCACGAAACTCTTGAGACTCAGGCTTAGTTTTTCGGTAAGACGACGAATGGGCCATCGACGGTGTCGTAGGCTGCTTGGGCTAATGCCGGGATGCCAAGATCCCATTTGGGGCCGGCAAGTTCAGGCATGGGGCGCGCCTGGAAGAGCTTCTTGCATTGGCGCGCTGTCCACTTGGCCCACCGCTTTGCTTTCTTGCGGCGTGCGCTGTCGGTAGAGATGCCGGTGCCCGCGTACATTTGCCGGTAGAGCTTCGACAGGAACATGAACGCGACTCTCGACTTCAAGTTAGGCGTACATGCGGAACGCTTCCAGATGGCGCTCCACGTATAGAACGTGTCCCACACCTTCTGGGTGCGCTCGCGGATCTCATCGGAGCTCATGGTGGGGTGGGGAGTGAACATCTTGGGCCGCACTTCGGTCGGAATCATCCAGTAACGCGTGATGGGTACGTCGCCGACCATGGTGGGGTGCTGCGATTGTTCCTTTTCCCACTTGCCAAAGTCGACAGTGCCGGGAAACGGAGTCATCATGACGAATTGGGCGAAGGTGACGCCCGCCTGCATGGCCATGGAAACGGTTGCGTCAAAGGTGGCGGGCCGGTCGGTGGGCAGGCCGAAAATGAACGACCCGAGAACGTGCACTCCATGCTGTTTGAAGGTCTGCAGTTGCTTGGCGAGAGCGTCGCCGGAGTAGTTCCAATCCTTGTATACGGCCTTGAGACCTTCGGGGGTTACGGCTTCGACGCCGACCAAGGCGCCCTTGATGTTGGCGCGGCGCATGGCATCGAGATAGCTGCCGTCCTCGCCGGCCTCCATGGTCATCTGGGTGAAGAAGACCATGTCCTTGGGGAGCTTGGCGAGCTCTTCCATCAGTTGCAGGCGCTCGTTGCGAATTGCGGTCAATTCTTCGACCCGGGCGGTGTTGTTTTGTTCGCGCGCCAGGCGGAGATCGGTAAAGGTGACCGGATAGAAGTTGTCGTCGGCAAGGGCGATGAAGCGGAAGCCCAGGCGACGAAGTGCAACGATCTCGTCGATCACGCTTTGAAATTTGCGCTGGCGCGGCTTCTGACCGTCGGTGCGCCATACGCTGCAAAACGAGCAGTGTTTGGGGCAGCCGCGAATGGTTTGCACGGAGGCCCACATATATTTGGCGGGGTCCATCAGGTCCCAGCGCGCGGCGAGGAACTGGCTGCCCTCGATGCGGCCGCCTTCGTAGATGCGCTTTGGATTGCCGGCGAGGCAGTCGGCTACAGCGCTGGCCCAGACGACGTCGCCGTCTCCTTTGACCACGGCGTGTCCTTCGCCGCGTTCCAAAGCTTCTTCGGGAAAGAGGGTGGCGTGGATTCCGCCATAGACGACCCAGGCGCCGCGGGCACGCGCCATGCGGCCGACCTGGTAGCCGCGCAAGGCGTTGCCGGTGTGGACGCTAACACCCACAATGTCGCCGGGCTTAATGGTCTCCGGATCAATCTGTTCGAGAGATTCGTCCACGAGAATGGGATCGCCGACTTGGGGAGGAGTGGCAGCGGCAAGAACGAACAGCCAGCGGGGCGTAATGACGGCGGTGCCAAAGGAGTTGTCGCTGGGATTGACCAGATGAACGCTCATCCAATCCAACCTTTCCTCGTACGAGTCAAGTGGCCTTAGAGAGTGTAGTCGTGATCGGCTCGATCGATTGCAGGGCGAACCCTGTGGATGAGCGATGGCGAGTTTCCCCGGTAGGGCGGTGACCCGATCTTATCAGGATTACCCCAATTCAATGTCAGATATGGGACATATAAATTCGATGGTAGGTGCTTTTCACAATACGAAAAGACAGCGGAAACTCTTCGAGAGCGCGGACCGATTGGGCCGAGGATCGCACGCTGTGTTCAAATCCGGACGATCGCCTGCAAGACTGGACAGTTGGAACAGCTCAGGGAGTTTCTGTGCACGCGCTAACTCATTTCGCAATATTGGTTTGGGGTGACAGGGCTTTGGTCCAGCGCATGCAATTGCTGTGCTGAACGGTGGAAGCCGAGGTTATGTGATGGGAACATTGATGCAAGACATCCGCTACGCATTGCGGCAACTGAACAGGAGCCGTGGGTTTGCGGCCGTAGCTATTGTGACCCTGGCGCTGGGAATCGGCGCCAACACTGCCATTTTCAGCGTGATCGACTCGATTCTTCTGGAGCCGCTGCCCTTTCCGCACCAGGATCGCCTTGTCCAGGTGATCGCGGACTCGAATGCGTCGAACTCGCCTAAGGGGTGGATCAGGGAATATCAGAGGCGCTCTCATGCCATGGCCAGTGTTGCCGGCTATTCCTTGAACACGGAATTCAATGTGACCGGGACTGGCAATGCGGCACGCGCGTTCGGCAGCACTGTAAGCACCAACCTGTTTGAAACCCTCGCCGTGCGCCCAGCCCTGGGGCGGTTCTTTACCCCTGCCAATGCGGTTGACGGGCAGGACCGCGTGATTGTGTTGAGCAATGGATTCTGGCGTCAGGAATTTGGGGGCGATCCGAACGTTGTGGGCCGCACGATTCTGCTCGATGGAGCCAACCGCGAAATCATTGGCGTGGCGCCTCCGGCCACAAACTTCCCTGACCCCGATACGCAATTCTGGGTTCCGATCGCCTTCAAATCCGGCGACATTTACGATCCATGGACGGACTTCAACTATCAGGCCATCGGCCGTCTGCGCGACGGTTATAGCGCCAGCCAGGCGCAAGCTGAGCTGCGATCGATGCACCGGGAAATGCTCACGGTGTTTCCATGGATCATGCCCGATGTCTGGGCAGGCGATCTGCACGTTAAGGCGCTGCTCGACTCGGTTGTGGGAGACGTGAAACCACGGCTGCTGCTGCTTTCGGGCGCCGTGGGACTGGTGCTGTTGATCGCCTGCGCGAACGTGGCCAACCTGATGCTGGCGCGCGCCGCAGCACGCCAGCGCGAAATTGCCATGCGCACGGCCCTGGGGGCGAATACAGGGCGGCTGGTGCGCCAGATGCTGACGGAGAGCGCGGTTCTGGCCACGATTGCCGGGACGCTTGGGGTGCTGTTTGCAGCTCTCAGTTTGAACGCGCTCAAGCTGGTTTTGCCGCCTGACACGCCGCGACTTGCGAACCTGGCACTGCATGGCGATGTCTTTCTTTTCGCAGCGGCGGTTTCGCTTTTCGCGGGGATCCTCTCGGGGCTTGTACCCGCGCTGCAGGCGGGCAACCGGGATCTTCAAGGAAGTCTGCGGGTGAATGCGGGAAACGTATTTGGGACGGCGCACCGGTTCCGTATCTCGCGTCTGCTGGTAGTCGGCCAAATTGCGCTTGCGGTGATTGTAATCACGGCGGCGGGCGTCATGCTGCGGAGTCTGTCGAAGCTGGCCGCTACCAACCCTGGGTTCCGCGCGCAGCAAACGCTGACGGCACAAATTTCGCTGGATCGCAGCGAACTTCGCAACGATTGCGCGCGCAAAGGTTCGTGCCTAGCCTTCTACGAGACATTGATTGACCGCGCCCAGTCGTTGCCAGGCATTGAAGCCGCGGCACTTGTCGATCGCCTGCCGATGACCGGGAACGACGAGTGGTTCAACTTCGATGCGGAAGGCCATCCTCGCACTCCACGCCAGACCTCCTTTGAATCCTCGGGGCGCATTGCCTCGGCGTCTTACTTCAACCTGATGGGCATTCATTTGTTACGCGGCCGACTGTTCAACGCCTCGGACTATGCCGGCACCACGCGTGCGGCCCTGATTAATTCCGCAGAGGCCAACCAGCTTTGGCCCAATCAGGACCCCATCGGCAAGCACATTGAATATGTTGTCGATGAACCATCTCCTTCTCTGCTCGACCCGAGTATTGCCTACATCGTGGTTGGCGTGGTGAGCGACACGCATCACCAGGGGCTCGACAAAGATTCGGGCCTGGAGACCTACCTTCCGATGACACCGCGCAACGAGAAGCCGGTGATGAATATCCTTTTGCGATCGAACCTGAGCCCCACGGAACTGGCAGCGAGCCTTCGCAGCCTGGTCACGGAACTCAATCCATCTGTGCCGGTGACCAGGGTGCGCACATTGCAGAGCGTGATTGCCTCTTCGACGGCAGCGCCGCGCTCTCTCACCATGCTGCTTACGGCGTTCGGCGCGCTGGCGATTCTGGTTGGAGCCATTGGGGTGTACAGCCTGATCTCTTATACCGTGAGCTGGCGCACGCGCGAGATTGGCCTTCGCCTGGCGCTCGGCGCCAACCGGATACAGATTGCGCGGCTGGTGCTTGGACAGAGCCTGCTGCTGGCCGTTGCGGGGTCAGCGCTGGGCATAACGGGGGCCTTCGCGACGACGCGGTTGACGACACGCTTCCTTTTCGAGACGAGTCCGGTTGACCCAGTCACGTACGCGCTGGTTCCGACGCTTTTCTGTGTTCTGGCGCTGGCGGCGGCCTATGTTCCGGCGCGGCGCGCGGCGGGCGTCGATCCAATGATCGCGCTGCGCAGCGAATGAAAACCGCAAGTCTCTCATAGTGTTGAAACTACCGTTACCATTACGGTACTTTCTATATGAATATTGACTACCAATGCACAGCTGTGCGCTTGACATTGCGCGGCAAACCGGCGCATGATCGCTGTAGAAATCACTAGTGAGGCCCCAGAACGAGAGGGCCGCCGCGATGTTAAAGTCTTCCGATCCATCGATTTGAATGAAGTCGGTTCCTCTGGTCGGTTGTCTCGCAGGTTCACCACTAATGTGGAAGTTTTTCCCGGCGATTTTTCACGAAAAGAAGCAACCTTGGTTCTCAGCTTGAGCATCCCACGGCAGCGGAGAGGGACTTGCTGAAGTTTCCCAGATTTCTCCATTCAGGCTCCTAACCGGGCATCGTCAACCAAACAACCAACCGTTTGGAGGTAGGAACGATGAGCATCCTCAAGAAACGAAATGTAGAACAAGCGCAGAAGTCGATTCGGCCTCGCATCAAGTCGGAGTTGAGTAAGGCGAGCGGACGGACTTTCGGTGAAGACTTCAACCTTGAACATTCGTTTTCGATTGTCACCAGCACGATGATCGCGTTTTCCCCCAGCTCGTCGACGACCGATCAACCTGTAGCGCGCAGCACTTATGCCCAGGACTATCGATCGCCAAGCTGCGTTTATCTTGGCTAAATTCGCTTCGAGCCTCCGGCTCTGCCGGAGTGAGAGCGGCGGCGGGTGTCGAGCTTTCCTTGAGAGGCAGCACGGTTCTGGTGAAAGGCCCGCCTCAGGGCTGTAGCAGGCAGCGGAAAAGTCAAAGCTTTTTCATCTCCAGTTTTTGCAGGGGCTGAAGCCCGGCATCGATTTAATTGGCTGTGTCGGCACGACCCAGGTCTTGCCCTGTTACAAAGCGACCGGGATCGGATTGAGTCTTCCGCAGCCTGTAAAGCCCCAACATTGATTTGGATTGGCTTTTTCGGCCTGGCTGAACAGCTCGGTGAGAAGCTTGGCCGTGAGGCGAAATTCCGAACGGCATTCGTCAGTGGCCAAAAGCCATCCTTGAATCTATTGGCTGTAGCGGCACAGTTCAAACCGTGCCCATTCAAAGCCCGGGCTTTTGAAGAGCGTTTCACCAAGCTGTAAAGCATGGCTCCCGTTGCAAAGGATCCGAGGGCAGTTTCGGGCGCTTGTTTCGAGGCATCCGAGACTTGGATCGGAAGGAGTTGAGGCAAAACAAAAGCGTAGAAAAAAAAGAAAAAAAAGGGTATCTCTGTAAAGAAGTTTCCTACTTTCAGATAGATACAGAGGCCTCCTCCTCGCAAAAATTAGATTCCAAAGGACTTATTTGCAGATTCTAGAGAACAAAGGGGTTATGGGCCCGATTTTTCAAGATTTTGCACATTTAGCTGCCTATAGAACTGGATCTGCAAATATTGTGCACCGATGAGCCGGAATTGCATGCAAAGACGGAAACGGGATAATTTCTCGCCTAACTAAATGAAAATAATGCAGTTAAGGCTCATTTTCGATTAAGGGCGGCGCAGGTACACGGTTCGCGACGAAAAGAATGGATTTGCAGGCCTCGTGAGGAATCATTCTTCAGGCGCCACGGATCCATGACGGGAGGCGAAGCCGAAACTAGCCGACCTTGCTGCATTCTTCGACTGGAATTGGGACCTGCTCCACGATTTCGAGGCCGAATCCTTCAAGGGCAGGCACATGAAGGGGCGTATTCGAAAGCAAGCGGATGCGGCGGATGCCGAGGTCGGAGAGAATCTGGCCACCCAGGCCAATGGCACGGAGGATGCGGCCGGTGCGCGCCTGGGAACCTTCGCGCGAGCGCAACTCCTGGTGGAGAATCAGACGGTTGACAGCGGGACCCGGAGGAGCGGCAGATCCGCCGGTCGCAAATGCGCTCTGGGCGGGCGAATTCTTTTCGACCTCAAAGCCGCGCGAAGTGTTGTGCAGGTAGAGAATGGCGCCGCAGCCAGCATCGGCAATCATGCGCATGGATTGATCGAGGATCTCGCGGCAATGGCAGTCGGCGTCAAAGACGTCGCCGGCAGTGCATCGGGTGTGAACGCGCACCAGAACGGCGTGAGGACAGGGAGGGCGCGTTGGAACCGCGCCGTCCACGGAGACGCCGTCTGCAAGGCCGCCGGAGGAAGCGGCGACGGCCGGTCCGTCGTGAAAAGCCGGGCAATCTGCGCAGAGTTCGCCGCGGACCAGGGCCAGATGGCTTTCGCCGCCGTTGACTTCGCTCTCATAGGCGATCATGCGGAACTCGCCATAGCGAGTTTGAATGCGGCTTTCGCCGGCGCGCACGATGTAGCGCTCGTGGCGCAGCCGGTAGCGGATCAGTTCGGCGACGGTGAGGATGAGGAGCCCGTGCTCCTGGCAGAACGGGATCAAGTCGGGGACGCGGGCCATTTCGCCGTCGTCGCGCATGATCTCGCAGATGACGCCGGAGGGGTTGAGGCCGGCCATGCGGGCCAGGTCGACGGAGGCTTCGGTCTGTCCGGCGCGGACCAGGACGCCGCCATTGCGGGCGCGGAGCGGGAAGACGTGGCCGGGGCGAGCGAGGTCAGTGTAGTTGGCGCCGGGCTTGATGGCGGTGCGGATGGTGTGGGCCCGGTCGGCGGCGGAGATGCCGGTGGTGACGCCTTCGCGGGCTTCGATGGTCTCGGTGAAAGCGGTTCCAAAGCGCGAGGAATTCTGCTGGGTCATGGGAAAGAGGCG
>PLTV01000129.1 GCA_003164635.1 Acidobacteriaceae bacterium | reverse complement strand
GCGGACTCCGCCACAATGAGGCAGACCATGCCCACCGTTCCGCGATAGGGAAGCGTCCAGGACGCATCCTGCGGCGAGGCCATCGAAATGTTTGCAGCGTCGTTCATTTTTCTTCGTGCCTCACTCGTAGTCCGAGTCCGGGTCGTCCGGGTGTTTCAAGTCCCAGAGTGGCCTTCGGCTATTCACCGTCGGCAAGACAGCAAAGTTGTATTCGGCAGGCGGCGAAGTTGTGGACCACTCCAGTGTCCATGCGTCCCAAGGGTCATGGCCTGCCTCTCTTCCCTTGAAGTACGCCCAAACCAGGTTGTAGACAAAGCACAACAGACCGGCCGCCTGGAAGATTGCTCCCACGCCGACAATCATGTTCCATCCCCCCCAACCGCGGCTCGCTTCATAGGTATAGACACGCCGCGGCATGCCCAGCAGCCCAGGAATGTGCATGAAGTCGAACGTGAGATGGAAGCCGATCACGAAGAGCCAGAAGTGCCACTTGCCCAGTAGTTCCGACATCATGCGGCCCGTGACTTTTGGATACCAATAGTAGAAAGCCGCAAACAGGGCAAACAGGATTCCGCCAACAATCACGTAATGGAAGTGGGCCACAACAAAATACGAGTTGCCCAACTGCCAATCGAAAGGGGCAGAGCCGAGCATGATACCGGTGAGACCTGCGATGAGGAACTGAAACAGAAATCCTACGCAGAAGAGCATCGGCGTAGCGAAAATTACTTTCCCGCCCCAGATGGTTGCGAGCCAATTGAAAATCTTGATCCCCGTCGGGACCGAGATCACCATGGTGGCAAAAACAAAAAATGTGTTTGCCGCCGCGCCCATGCCCACGGTGAACATGTGGTGCGCCCACACACTCGTACTGATGAAACCGATGCCCACCGATGCCGCGACCATCGCCGGATATCCGAAGATCGCTTTGCGCGAAAATACGGGAACGATTTCGTTGATAAATGCGAACGACGGCAGAATCAGCACATAAACCTCAGGATGGCCAAAAATCCAGAAGAAGTGCATCCACAGCACCGCCGAGCCGCCGGCCTGGGTATCGAAAAAGTGAGACCCGAGATAGCGATCCATGGTGAGCATGATCTGCGCCGCAGTCAGGGGGCTGATGGTCACGAAGACTAGCCCCGACATCACAAGGTAGAGCCATGCCAACAGCGGCATGCGGCTCATCTTCATGCCCTTGCAGCGCATGCAAATGATGGTGGTCGCAATATTCAAAGAGGTACCGATTGAGCCAATGCCGCTGAGGAAGACGGCGAGCGTCCAGTAATCGGTACTGTGCCCTGGCGAGAATACTTTCGCCGTCAAAGGGGCATAGGCAAACCAACCGACGTCGGGTGCAGATCCCGCCGCGTACAGCCCGCTCGCCCCCAGATAGCTGAAATAGAGCAGAAGTCCAGCAAACGCTGAAATCCAGAAGCTGAATGCATTCAATCGCGGAAACGCCATGTCCCGCGCCCCAATCATCAGGGGCACCAGGTAGTTGCCCCAGCCAAACATCACGGGCATTGCGACGAAAAAAATCATCGTAGTGCCGTGCATTGTGAAGAGCTGGTTAAACACTTGAGGCGAAACAAAGTGATTGTTTGGAACCGCGAGCTGGATGCGCATCAAGGTTGCTTCAACGCCGCCGACAATCAGGAAAATGAGGGCGTACACGATGTACATCAGGCCGAGCTTCTTGTGATCCACCGTCGTCAACCACTCATACACCACGTTCAGCGGCGGGCGGCTTTGCTGGATGCCCGGCTCCTGATCGATTCCCTCGACTGCATGAGTTGTGCTCATGAAACAGGCCTTTCCGATGGAGTGTTAGCGAAGCTGCGTGAGATATGCGGTGATAACGTCAAGATCGTGATCGTTCAGATGCATTGCCGGCATCAGCGCCCCCGGCTTCATTGAGTTGGGATCGTCGATCCATTTGCGAAGATTCCCCGCATTGTTCTGAATCGCTCCGGAGGCAATGGTGTCGCGGCTTGCCAGGTGGGTAAGATCGGGCCCGAAGCGCCCCGTGGCCACTGTGCCCGACACCGCATGACAGTTGATGCATGCGCTGCGCATGAAGACAGCCTCGCCTTCAGCAGCAATTGCGTTTCCTTCGAAGTCCTGAACGGCGGGCTGCCGTTGCTGATCCACCCAGGCCGCGAAATCCGCGGGNNGGATCGATCCACATTGTATTGATCTTGTTCGGAATGACGTCTGTTTTTCCCGCCAAACGCGGCACCCAGAAGCTGTGCGACACATCGGCCGACGACATTGTCAAATAGGTTGGAGTCGGATGTGCGGAGTCGCTTATCGGGATGTGCAGTTCGTTCGCAGTGACGACGCCTAGCTGGGGGTAGCGATACTCCCACCAAAACTGATGACCGATGACTGTGATGTTTATTGCGCTGTCCGGCTTTGGAATAGCCTGCGTCCCCAGGATGACTCGGGTAGTCGCAAGAAAGAGTGTCACAACAATAAGGATCGGGATTACCGTCCAAGACACTTCAATCTGGTTGCTGCCATAGATCTGCGCGGGCTCCCGATCAGAATCCTCCGGGCGGCTCCGGAAGCGAATCAGCGCATACAGAAGCAGGCCCGCAACAACCAGAAAAATGACGAGTGTAACCCCAAGCACAAGCATAGAGAGATCGAAGATAAAGTGTGCAGGAGTCGCGGCCGGGGCAAAGATGTTCGTTGGAGATTGCGCATTGATAGGTTTCACGAGGCAAGCCGCCGAACACAGTAAAGTCAGAAAGGCCCGGTAGGAGCTCGAGCCTCCGGAGCCATGCACGGTCCGCTTTAGTCTCGGGGAGAAAGACAAAACAGTCCAACCTCAAATCCCTTGGAAGTGGGAAAATTCCGATCGGTATCAACTGCCTGCGACTATTTTCCCGTCGACCGCCGGTGGGTAAGAAATCGCCGTCGGCTTTGTCGATGGGAAGGGCGATGTGAGCGTCGCGGATAAAGCCGCGAAAGCCCGCAGCGGGGAAACATCAGAGGCTAAATCAAGTCAGCCACACCGTTGCGCACAGGGCAGGAATAGAAGCTCACCGGTGAAATGAGAATCGTGCACAGCCTCTGTACCACCGAGTATACGCGCCTGAATCCAGCGGGAGATTCCGACAACATTCTTTTCATGACTCTGTCTCATACTGCGGTCAGATTGAAGCTTATCGGGCCCATCTCACCGATGCAAAGGTACCGATTTATACCATCGAACAATAGATTCGTTTCCAAGCCTCTGGCCTAATCGCGGATGTGATCCGCGGGACTCTTCCTGCGCGGATTGATTCCCGATTGGAGCCACACCAGTGCTTAGGATTTTCAGCAAAGGCCGCGTTCGTATCTCCTTCAAAGTGCCGAAACGTAGCGGCTACCGGTCGATCGCTGTCCGTTGTTCTCTCCTTCTCGGTTTGATGTTACCTGGACCAAAGACCCGCGCGGATATGACCTTATTGATTGAATCCCCAATCAACTTTCTGGGTCACGTCAGCTCCGCCGGGCATGCCGCGCTCCTGATTGAAAGCCTGTGTTCCGACGATCACGTTCATATGCGCTGGTGTCACGCCAACGAGAATGGAACTGTGGCTAGCAGATATAAGGGGATTGGCGCATATGTTTGGGTTGCGATGCCCCCGGGCCTTATCTATTCGCCGTGGATGCATCGAATGAGCTTCCGGAAATCGCGGGTCTTGCGGAGGTCGATCACCTTCGCGCGCTCTATCGAATGCGTCATCCTGAAAGCTTCGATCGCGATCCTACCGATGACAGCTGGATTCAACTCCTCGTCGCGGCCTATCGCCGTCGCATACTCTGCGTTCACGTGCGCACGAACGCAAGCCTGGATGATCGGCTCATGCAATGGTTCCATAGCCGGCCTGATCGAACTCAATTCAACTTCTTTTTTCCAATTGTGCAGATTTCGCCCGAGAACTTCTGAATGTACTGAAGACGAACACTTTCGCAAGGCAATCGCAGCAGGCGTGAACATTGTCCACATCAACACCGAGCTGCGGGTTGCCTGGAGAAACTCGCTGGCAGAAAGCCTGGCAGACGCACCGAATGAGGTCGTTCCCTACAAACTCCTGCGGCCGGTCGTAGACTCTGTTAAGAAGGTTATTGGTTCGCGCTTGCGGCTGTTTCACGGTGAAAAGCTCAGGCCTGCCACAATTGTGGGCGTGGTTTGAGCAATCTTCTAAACGCTAAGCAGCGTCGAGCGTATCCTCAATTCGAAGGTGGAGAAATTATGCAATTAGGAATGATAGGACTTGGCCGCATGGGGGCTAACATGGTGCGCAGGCTGATCAAGCAGGGACATAGCTGCGTTGTCTTCGACCGTTCACCCGAAGCCGTCGGTGAGCTCGTCAAGGACCATGCGGTGGGTGCAGATTCGTTGGTCGATTTCGCAAGCAAACTCGAGAAGCCGCGCGCCGTTTGGCTGATGGTTCCGGCTGCTGTTGTGGATCAGACCATCGACGATCTCTTACCGCATCTGGAACCAGGTGACATCCTCATCGATGGTGGCAATTCCTACTATGTGGATGACATCCGGCGCGCAAAGGATCTTACGCCTGCAAAAGTCCATTACGTCGATGTTGGGACCAGCGGCGGTGTTTGGGGGCTCGAACGCGGCTATTGCATGATGATTGGCGGCGAGAATGAGGTCATTGCACACCTCGATCCGATCTTCGCCACGCTCGCTCCGGGCCCAGGCGATATACCACGCACGCCAGGACGCGGAGCAGTAGACGGTACGGCTGAACAGGGCTACTTGCACTGCGGACCCAACGGCGCCGGCCACTTCGTCAAAATGGTCCACAACGGAATTGAATACGGAATCATGGCGGCCTATGCGGAAGGGCTGGCGGTGTTGCGTTCCGCCAACATCGGAAAGCAGCAAGAGGGCATTGATGCGGAAACGACACCTCTTCGCGATCCCGAGCACTACCAGTACGAATTGGATCTCAAGAATATCGCTGAAGTCTGGCGCCGCGGCAGTGTGATTGCGTCGTGGCTGTTGGATCTCACCGCCACAGCACTTGCCCAGGATCCTGGCCTCTCGAAGTTTGCCGGGCGCGTCTCGGACTCCGGCGAAGGCCGATGGACCATCAAGGCTTCGATCGACGAAGCAGTTCCGACCCCGGTGCTCACCGCTGCACTTTACGAGCGCTTCGGTTCGCGTGGCGATGCGGATTATTCCGACAAACTTTTGTCAGCCATGCGCTTCGAATTCGGCGGACATTTAGAAAAGCCAGCGAAGTAATCCCACGCTGCTTGAAGGAGGTGACAATCATGAGCATTCTCCGCGCGGACGCGCTCGTTTTCTTCGGCGCCACAGGCGATCTTGCGTACAAAGTACCTAACGAGAAGAACTCCGCAGCGAGTTCTACGAAGGAAGATGAATGCGGGTCGCAGGCCGGGGCCGATCCAAGCCATCTCGAAGAAGGAGTCTTTTATCCTTTCACTTTTCCGATCACCTCGGGGCCGGCACGCTCGTCGCGTTGCTTACGCTCACGGCACACGGCATCTTGAGGGTAATTGCATTCATCCTGCTCTGTATCGGAATCCAAATTGCATGGAACGGCCTTTCCGCGCTCCTCGCTACAGTCATTCCTCGATAGCAGCAATTCGGCCGCAGCTTCGCCGAATGAACCCGGCGTGAACTCCCCATCCCGAATCCCTTAGAGTTCGCGCAGGTTGAAATGTCCACTCCGGAAAACACTAAGTAGGGGTGCGAAGCAGCAGGTAGCCGCCTACTAATCCGAAGAGAATGTCGGAAGACCAGGCTGCCATGGCGGCAGGCAGATAATTCACGCTGCCAAGTGCGCCGAAAAGACCGTCGACAACGTAGTAAGTAAGCGCAACGCCGATGGCCACGGCAATTCCCGTGAGGGATCCGCGCCGGCCCATGGAGAGCGCGAAAGGAATGGCGAGTATAGCCATGGCGACGGCGATAAGTGGGTAGGCGAGCTTTTGCCAGAGCGCGACACGGAGCTTCATGGTGTCGAATCCGCTTTGGCGCAGGTCGCCAATGTACCGGTCCAGCTGCCCAAAGTTCATCTGCTGCGCTTGCAGGCTCTCCTTGTTAAAGTAAGCCGGCTCTTCGTGAATTTCCTTGAACGATGTTTGGGTGAAGCGGACGAAACCGTTGGTGTGGTCGCCTTCAATGTCGTTTTGCCAGCCGTTCTGGAAGCGCCATGTATTCGCTGCGTTATCCCAAATCGCCGTTGTAGCGAAGATGCGGCGCGTAAGCGCGAAGGTGGTGGGATCGAACTCGAACACCGAGATATTGGCGAACTCGTCGCGATCAGGGTCAAAAAATTTGTAGTAGAAAATGCGGCCAGGTTCACCTGGATGGGGCTGTCCGAAGATCCAGTTTTGTTCGGGATGGGTTACCGTCTGCGGCGGGCGTCCCTTGATCTCGTTGCGTAGAGCGTCCTGGCGGCGATTGGCCTGGGGCAGGTAGTACTCGTCGAAGAGGAAAAGGCTGATGGAGAGTATGGCGGCGACCGAAATGACAGGTACAATGAGCCGGTAAAGGCTGATGCCGGTGGCCTTCATGGCAATAATTTCTGAGTTGCGATTCAGCACGCCGAAGGTGACGAGAACGGCGATGAGCACTGCCAGAGGGGCGAGTCTGTAGATCATGAGCGGCGTCAGGTTGACGAGGTAGGCGCCAACCACGGAAAGCGGAATACGGTTGCGAAGGATGTCGCCCAGCAAATCGAAAACAGTGAACACGAGCATCAGCAGCACAAACGCAACCAGGATCAAAGAAAACATGTTCAGGAATTCAAGCAACACATAGGCGTCGAGGATGCGTGGAAACACACCGCGCGCAACTTTACGCCGAGCCCGTCCCCGATAACGGAATTTGAGGCCGTCGAGCGACGATCCAAGGGTGAAACCGATCGCCTTCGCGGGAGCGGCGAGGTCTGGCTTGGGCGCGCGCGCAGTCCACGAGGCAAGGGTCGCGAGCACCGCGCCCCCTGAGGCCATCTGCCACAGCAGAAAGCTTCCAAACAAAGTGAAGAGAATGTTGGCGGACCAGACCGCCAGGAAAGTCGGGATCCAGTTCTGGCGGCCAAGCGCGATCCCAATGAGTGAAAGCGAGTAGTACAGAACGACCAGCAGAATGGTGAAAACCCATGCGGAACTTTTTCCGCCGCGGCGCGAAGTCACGCCGAGCGGCACGGCCACGAGCATGAGCACGAGGCACGCCGCGGGATAAGCGAATCGCTTGTGAAGTTCGATCTGGAAACGTTTGGCGTCGGGGCCATGCGTACGCGCCAGCAGGTCGCGCATGGGCAGGGCGTAAATGGCGGTATCGAGTCGGCCAATGTGGCCTTCGGTCTGCTGGCCGGCGATGAACGGCAGGTCGTCCACCGCGAATGTTGAAATGTTGTATTGCTCGGGCTCTCCCGGCACCGGATCGTGCTCGGTTCCGTTGCGCAGGCGCATCAGCAATTCGGTGGGGGAGTAGCTCGCCACGGTGGCTGAGGCGGCCGTGGTAATCTTCGGGGCCGCGGGATCGGTGATATCGGCCATGAAGACTTGGCGCCAGTTGGCTGCGCCGGTTCCGGAAATCACGTTCTGGACATAGAGGACCTTATCTTTGAAGTCCTCGTAGAAGACGCGCGGTTGAATCTCGTACGTTGCCTGCGAGGCGAGCACTTTGTCCAGGTCGAGGATGCCCTGGTTAGCGCGAGGCGCAATGTAAAGTGAGTTGGCGAGGCCGATGAGGGTGCCGCAGATGGCCACAATGGCGGCCACGCGGACGAAGTAACCGATGCCCAATCCGGAAGCCCGCATAGCGATGATTTCGTTGTCGGCGGCGAGACGGCTGAGACCGAGCAGAACGCCCACCAATACCGCCATCGGAATCGTGACCAGGAAGAAGTTCGGAAGCAAAAACAGAACGACTTCCGACATGCTGGTCAATGTGGAGCTGTTACGCACCACGATTTCCAGAATGCTGGGCAATTCCTTCATGAAAAGGATAAAGGTGAAAAGTGCGCACCCAATGAGGGTGTGGGAGAGGATTTCACCGAGAATGTAGCGAGTGAGAATGCGCACGGGTTAGCCTATGCGTAGTCTACCGAACCAGGCTGGCGCCTGCGGTGCGGCAGATGCGCGCTGCTCGCTCGCGAGAGGGTTTGCGCTTTCTCCAAATATCAAAGGCGGAAAACCAGCATGTCCGGTCTCAGGACGTCGCGGGTTCGGGCCGAAACCGGCGGAGCCGGAGGCTGTTGACAAGCACGCACACGGAGCTGAACGCCATAGCGGCAGCTGCGAGCCACGGAGTCAGCAGCAGATGGAAGCGTGGATAGAAAACTCCAGCGGCGAGAGGTATTCCGAGCAGGTTGTATCCCGCGGCCCAAAACAGGTTTTCGCGCATCACGCGCAGAGTAGCGCGGGCGAGGCCCAGAGCGGCAGGCAGCGCCGAAGGCCGCGCGCGCAGAAGCAGCACATCGCCGGCTTCCTGGGCGAGGTCGGCCCCAGTGCCCATGGCGATTCCCGCATCCGCCTGGGCGAGCGCGGCGGCGTCGTTGATCCCGTCTCCCACCATGGCGACGCGCAGGCCGCTACTTTGCAGTGCGCGGACGCGTGCCAGCTTATTGCCCGGATCAAGACCCGCTTCCACTTCGGAAATCCCGGCTTCCTCGGCAATAGGCGCCGCTGCCGCGGCAGAGTCGCCAGTGAGCATCAGGATGCGCAGCGGGCTTTTGCCTGAATCAAGGCGGCGTAGAGCCCGGATCGCCGCGGCGGCGTCGGGGTGCAGGGCATCGCGCGCGTCAAAGCATGCCACAGGGCGCTGATCGAGAGCCATCCAAAGGCGAGTTGTCCCCGGCGATGCCGGCTCAAGCTCGGCGGGAAGCGGAATGAACATTTCTTGAAAAAGAAGCTCGTTGCCAAGCAGGCACTCCTGGCCTTCAACCGTCGCAGAGAGCCCGCGCCCTGGGTAGACCTGAAGGTTTTGCGCTTGCGGCCAGGCAATTCCCAATGCGCGCGCGCCGTCGAGAATAGCGTGCGCCAGCGGGTGGTTCGACTGCTCTTCGGCAGCGGCCGCGAGCCTGAGCAGTTGGTTGGGCTCGGTGTCTGCGAGAGGGTGAATTCCTGCCAGAACGGGCCGGCCCACAGTGAGGGTGCCTGTCTTGTCGAGCACAATTACATCCAGGTGCGTGAGCCGCTCAAGGGCCTCGCCGCCCTTGAACAGAATGCCGATCTGTGCACCGCGTCCCACGGCAACGGTGAGCGCAGCCGGTACAGCCAGCCCCATGGCGCAGGGACACGCAACAACAAGCACCGCAACAGCCGCGGCGACAGCGAGCGAGAACGAGTGCGTGGCGAAAAGCCACGCAACGAAAGTGAGAGTCGCGAGCCCGAGGACAACGGGAACGAAGACGGCGCTGGCGCGATCGGCGAGGCGTTCCATGGGTGCGCGCGAAGATTGCGCCTGCTCGACGAGACGTGTAATCTGCGCGAGAACCGTGGCTTCGCCGAGCGACTCGGCGCGGCAAGTGACGGCGCCGTCGTAGTTGAGCGAGCCGGCCAGCACCCGCGCGCCTGCCTCGCGTGGCTGGGGCGTGGCCTCGCCGGTAAGCATGGACTCATCGACCGAAGTGCGGCCCTCAAGCACCGTGGCGTCCACCGGAAAACGCTCGCCGGGCAGAACGGCGACTGTGTCTCCAGTTTGAACCTCTTCCAGAGGCACCACGGTCTGCACGCCGTCGATAACGCGGCGCGCCGTCACAGGCCGCAAATGCGCGAGATCGTCAAGAGAAGCAAGGGCACGGCGCTTGGCGCGGCTCTCAAGGCTCTTGCCGAGAAGCAGAAATCCGAGAATCAGCAGCACAGCGTCGTAGTAGAGCGGCCGCCCTGTACTCGGATAGAGAGTGGCATACGCAGACCAGGCGAAAGCGACGCTCGTCCCCAGGCTCACCAATGTGTTCATGGTGGTCGCGCCGTGTCGGAGCGCGCGCAAGGCACTCGCATAAATCCCGCGCCCAGCCCACGCCATCAGCAACGCGGTAACGCCGAGCAGCGACCATCGCAGCACGTCGTGTGGAATTTCAAACAGCCAGGGAAGCACGCGCATCAGGCCGTGGTCGAGGGCCCCCATGCTCGAGTCCAGCGGCATGGCGAGCAACATAGCCGCCGCGCCCGCGATTAGGGTCGTCCAGGCCTTCGTTTGCAGCGACGACGTAGCCGCATCGCCCGCCATGCCAAGAGAGTCCTCTTGAGCAGCGCCCTCGCCGGTGCGTGGCAGCACAACGTCGTAGCCGGCGGACCGGATCGCCGAAAGCAGCGATTCCGGCTGCACCTGCGCCGGATCGAAGACGACGTGGGCCCGGTTGCCCATCAGGTCGACGCGCGCCGAGTGGACCCCAGCCGTGCCGAGCAGCGCGGACTCCACATGGTGCTGACACGAGGCGCAGGTCATGCCGAGAACGGGGAGCGTAATCGTTTCGGCAGCGGGAGCAGTCAACTAATCTTCCAGGTGCGCGGGGTAGCCGGCCTTGGCGAGTGCAGCCACGGCCGCGTCGACGGGCGCGGGTTCCTGGTTCGAACTGACCCGGGCCGCGCCTACCCGAACTTCTTTTACATGCAATCCGCTGGTCGAGGCGAGTGTCTGGCTGACACGCCGCACACACGAGCCACAGTGCATGTTTTCAATGCGTAAGGTGAA
The DNA here is from genome assembly GCA_003164635.1 of Acidobacteriaceae bacterium. Taxonomy (GTDB): domain Bacteria; phylum Acidobacteriota; class Terriglobia; order Terriglobales; family Acidobacteriaceae; genus Telmatobacter. Next base: position 433 of record PLTV01000129.1, on the reverse strand, counting down.
ATCCGACATCGGTATCCTCTTTTTTTTGATGATAGCGCGCGCCAAAAGGTGCAACGGTGACGAGCGGCATCCGTCTGGAAGCAGAGAACAGAGAACCGACGGCTCAAAGCTGAAGACTAAGTGCGAAAAGCTGAAACCCGCATCCTGTTCGTCGCGCTATGGTTAAGAAGGAACCTGGTGGGAATGGCGATGCAACGTGAGTATCCTGAATGTCCGCTGATGGGCGTGGGCGCGGTGATTGTCGATCGAGGTCGCGTACTCCTCGTCCGGCGTGGACGTGAGCCGCTCAAAGGACACTGGTCGCTTCCCGGCGGCATGCTCGAGGTGGGCGAGGCGCTGACCGCGGGCGTGGTGCGCGAGGTTGTGGAAGAGACAGGCCTGATTGTCGAGCCGTTGGAGCTGATCGAGCTTCTTGACCGCATTCATCGCGACG
>PLTV01000335.1:42820-55260 GCA_003164635.1 Acidobacteriaceae bacterium | reverse complement strand
AAAATCTTGGGTTATGATGCAGCTGAAACTATTGATTTTAATATGGTAGGCACGACTGGATTCGAACCAGCGACCTCTTCCGTGGCAAGGAAGCGCTCTAACCAACTGAGCTACGCGCCTGCGCAAACAGCAGGAACCAGTTTATCAGGATCGGCCCATCGAGAAAACCTGCATCGAACGCACTGGCTCTTTCAAGCAGCTTCCTGCCCTGCGAACACCCGCTCGATACTCTGCGGAGCCGCGGGCCTGCCTTGCGCGGCCGGTCGTTTCTGCTAGCATCCTTCTGGAGATAATTTCGTTATGGACGCCCCCAATGGCGCGGCCTTCGGTGCCCGCCGCAATGAAGATATCGCACTCGACCTTCTCAAGTTCGTTGCATCCACCACTGGAACTGGCCGTGCCGCAGTCGCTTCTACCGGCTTTAGCGGTGCATCCACCGCCAAGCCCGAAGAGCACGTGAACCAGTTGCTGGAACTTTACGGCCGTTGCCTGAAGGCCGTCGAAGGGAAAGCGGAGGCCGCGCGATAGCGGGAGAACCCATCCTCCGCGTTGCTGTTGCCGGAGCCGGTGCATTTGGCCGCAATCATCTTCGCGTCTATCGTGAGCTCGAAGCTGCCAACCTGGGCGTCTCGCTGGTAGCAGCTATTGAACCCGATGCATCTCGAGCTGCCGATACCGCTTCCGCATACGGCATTCCTGTCTTTCCATCCGTCGGCGAGTTGCTTCGCGCCGATCTGCACCTCGATGCCGCCAGCGTCGCCGTCCCCACCATTCATCATCATTCCGTCGCCATGCCTCTGCTTGAGGCGGGCCTGGATGTGCTGGTTGAGAAACCACTCGCAGCCTCGCTGGCCGAAGCCGACGACCTGGTTTCGGTGGCCGCCCGACACCAGCGGATCCTGCAGCCCGGGCATCTCGAACGCTTCAACCCGGCCGTGCTGGCTGTCGAGCCCAAACTGCGCCGTCCCATGTTTTTTGAAGCGCACCGGCTCTCAGTCTTCACGCCGCGCTCCCTCGATGTGGATGTCGTGCTCGACCTGATGATTCACGACCTTGACATCGTGCTCACCTTCGCCAACTCCCCGGTGCGCGAGGTTCGGGCTGTCGGCCTGCCCATTCTCTCGCCCAAGGTCGACATCGCCAACGTTCGCGTGGAGCTCGAATCCGGATGCGTCGCCAACTTTACAGCCTCACGCGTCTCCACCGAGCGCGTGCGCAAACTGCGTTTTTTCGAGCCACGGCAATACGTTTCAATCGACTACGCGCGCCGCGATCTGCTGGTCATCGGCATCGATGAGAACGGTGCGGGATCTTCGCCCGCGGAACTGCTGGCGGCTTTGCCTCCGCAGGTGACGGCCGTTCTGCCCCAGGGAATCGCCGACGCAATCGCATCCGGAAAACTCGACCTGGCCAAACTCGACCCAGCCCTGATTGCTCAATTCGCGGCCATGGCGAAGATCGATCCCGCGGTTATCGCTTCAATCGTGGCGCGATTCAAGAAGGGCGAAGACCTCAAGGCCGGACTCAGCTTCTCAAAGCCCACGGTCGCGCCCGGCGAGCCGTTACGCCTTGAGCTTGAGTCCTTTCTTGATTCAGTGCGCACCCGGCGGCCTCCACGGGTGACCGCAGAGCAAGGCAGAAATGCTTTGGCGCTGGCTCTCGAGATCCAGGCGACGATGGCCGCGCACGCGGAGCGCGCCGGATTGTCAGATTTTTTCTCGCCTGAAAATTAAGATCAATCGGGCGAAATAAAAAAAAGAAAAAAAGGGTATTTCTGTACGGAAATTCCCTATTTTCAGCGGGTTAGCGGGAGGGTCTCCTCGTAAAAATTAGATTCTAAACAAGTTATTTGCAGAATCTAGAGAACAAAGGGGTTACGGGCCGGTCCCGGGTCCAAAAGCCGCTGGAATCTGTGTCCAGCCCCCTTTTTCAGGTGCTGGAAGCAGATCGTTGAATTGATTCTGAACCCATGCCCCGTAATTGCCTGCAATAAAACTGTGGCTAATTCACGGAAATCTTCAGTGAGAAGATTGAGCTGCTTGACATCCTTCCGGGGCGATGAACCCTCTGGGTGCGACAGACCCGATTCCCAAATGCAAGGGGCGGGGCGACACCCAGTTCAATCCACCCTTGAGATTCTCGACCGCACAAGGTGGTTTATATATCCCCTGCGAGCTGGTCCACGGGTTTCACCCGTGGCTAAGATCGGGCTCTCCCTCCGGGAGGCCTCGAGCGGTGGGCTCCGTGCCGGACCCGCGGTCCCAGGCGTCGATTGCGTATTGTGGATTCACGCCGACCCTCCGGGGCGGCGCGGGTCCTGGGGGGCTGGTCCACGGGTTTTACCCGTGGCTAAGTTTGGGCCCTCCCTCCGGGAGGCCACGAGCGGTGGTCCCGGTGTTTGCCCCTCGCTCGGGCTTGGGTTCACGGGTTTCACCCGTGGCAAAGTTCGGGCTCTCCCTCCGGGAGGCCATCGGGTCGGGGGCACCCGTGTTTCCTTGCTTCTAGGCGATGCCGAGGATGCGGTTGATGGTGCCCACGATGTACTTCCAGACGAGGTAGTAGCCCGCCAGCGCGGCCAGGAAGCATGGGGCAATCAAGGCATACGGCACATGCAGGGCCTGGAACCACACCACTCCGTTTCCGGCGAATTGAAGAACGCCCAGCGCCACAGCGACCAGGGCTCCCACGGGAGCCATCAGCAGCGGAAGCACCGCTCCGTGCAGGCCGATCGGGGCTCCCGTCCTGCCATGGGATCGCAGCCAGAGCATGTTCCACAAACCGAAGAGCGACGGCACAATCGCCATGGGGAAGATCATTGCCTGCTCAATGGGCACCGGACACTTCAGCCCAATGCGCAAAAGAATGAAGACTGTCAGCATGAGCGGCAGGACCAGGGTTGGCGCGAAGATTCCTGCGACATAGGCGCGTAGATACGGATGGGTGTTCATTGCGTTCTCCTTGCAGGCCGTCGGTTCTGGCGGAAGAGGCTGCTGAAAAAATCCGCGAAGGTGGCAAATGAAGATGATCTCCTTAGGGGGCTAAAGCCCAGACTCACTTCAAAGAGGTCAACGTACGGGCTGAAGCCCGTACCCTTCACGCTTACCTTCCATGGTTGTTCCGCAGCCTCGGAGGCCTGCTTCCGCCGGTTTCACAGGTAGTAGAGGATTACGGGAATTGCGGATGGAAAGAGCGCGAGCATGCCGACGAGTCCGGCGAGCAGCGCCCAGTCGTACCAGGGTGGCATCGGTTGCTTCGCATTGAGCCGCTTCAGCACCGCGGGCCACAGATCGCGCGCGGGTTCGGGGTTCAGGTCCACAGGAGGCAGAGCGGTGTGCAGCAGTTTCTTCAGGCGATCGTGCTCTTCAACATTCATGGTCTGATCCCTTGTCCTTCGAGGTCTCTTTTCAGCAAACGCACGGCCCGGAATACGCGCAGCTTCACCGCCGCAACTGAAATATCAAGCGCCTGCGCAACTTCCTTGTGCGGCCGCTCCTCGACTCCAGCGAGCAGTGCAGCGATGCGCAACTTCGGCGGCAGCCGGCCCATCGCCCTTATGATCCTGGCACGAATTTCAGCCGACATCGCGGCGTCGATTCCCGCTGGCGCCGGTGGATCTTCCATCGTTTCAAACCTCAACGCTCTTTCGGCTCGCGAACTGCGCATCCAGTCCAAAGCTGCGTGCGTGGCAATGGTCCGCGCCCACCCTTCAAACCCGCGCGCCGGGTCAAAGCGTGCGTGCGCCCGGTAAATGCGTACAAACGTTTCAAGGGTCAGGTCTTCTGCCTCGGCGGGATTGCGCACGATGTGCAGAATCCAGCGGTAGACCGCCCGCTGATGCAGCCGGAAGAGTTGCTCGAATGCATCCACATTGCCGTGGCGGAAGGCGAGCAACTGCTCCTGGGTTTGCCGGTCGTTGTTGCCTTGCTCCGAGCCGCCGGTCATTGAGCGCCTCTGTCCAGCCTTACGTGGAACTTTCGAAAAGGTTACATCGTATCCATGATCGGAGTGGGCTGCGGCTCGGGCTGCCTTGCAACCGTTTGTCTCCGCCCACGGAGGTGACGACCCATGATCCACCTGCTCTTTCTCTTCGCCCTTTACTTTCTGCCGGCTCTTATCGCCGGCCACCGTCACCTGCACGAGCGCGCCGCGATCACGTTGCTCAATCTCTTTCTTGGCTGGACATTCATTGGTTGGGTTATCGCGCTGATCTGGGCCATTGTCGCGCCCTCACCCTACGTGGTCTACGCGCACCCAACCTACCCACCCTATCCGCCCAATCCGCAGTATCCGCCGTATCCACCGTACTATCGCTAGGGCGGGGTCAAGCGATTTACTCGCGGCTCTGCTCGTACTTCCGTCGCTTGACATTCGAACCCGCACGCGTTAACGTTGCCTCCCGAAGAGCGGCTTATGCCATGGCTGTCGCCAACCAGCGGACGGGCCAAAAGCAGGCCGCCCAATTTCGGGAGATCGAATGAAGAAGCTCGCAAGTCTGCTCGTCTTTCTGGCTCTTGTTTTAGCCGTCACAGTTGCCAACGTCCGCGCCCAGGAGGCTTCAAAACCAGCGAAAGAGACGGCCAAGGCCGCCTGGCTCGATACCAGCCTTTCGCCCGAGCAGCGAGCCGCTCTGCTTGTGAAGAGCATGACCCTTGAGGAGAAAGCGACCCAGCTCGTCAACCAGGCGCGCGCCATTCCGCGGCTCGAAGTACCTGCGTACGACTGGTGGAGCGAGTCATTGCACGGCGTGGCTGTGAACGGCACCACGGAGTTTCCTGAGCCCATCGGTCTCGGCGCCACATTCGACACTCCCGCCATTCACGAGATGGCGGTGGCCATCGGCACCGAAGGCCGCATCAAGCACGCGCAGGACGTCCGCGCAGGCCACAGCAACATCTTCGAAGGCCTCGACTTCTGGGCTCCCAACATTAACATTTTTCGCGATCCGCGCTGGGGCCGCGGACAGGAGACCTACGGCGAAGATCCCTTCCTCACCGGCCGCATGGGCGTGGCCTTCGTGAAAGGCATGCAGGGAGACGATCCGCGCTACTACCGCGTCATCTCCACACCCAAGCATTTCGCCGTGCACAGCGGACCCGAGCCAACGCGCCACAACGCCGACGTTTCCATCAGCAAGCACGACGAGGTCGACACCTATCTGCCGGCCTTCCGCGCGGCTGTTACCGAGGGCAAAGCGGGCTCCGTGATGTGCGCGTACAACTCCATCAACGGCGAGCCTGCCTGCGCCAACAAGTTTCTTCTTGAGGATGAGTTGCGCGGCTGGTGGAACTTCCAGGGCTACGTCGTCTCCGACTGCGGCGCGGTTCTCGACATTCACAACGGGCACAAGTTCAACAACACGCAAGCGGAGTCGTCCGCTGTGAGTGTTCGCCGCGGCATGGACAACGAGTGTGTCGATTTCACCTTCAAGGTGAAGGACGATCATGATTACAAGCCGTATCTCGACGCCGTGAATCAGGGTTATCTGAAGGAAAGCGAGATCGACACGGCACTCACGCGCCTCTTTACGGCGCGCATGAAGCTGGGCATGTTCGATCCTCCGGAGATGGTCCCGTATAACAGCATCGACGAAAAGCTTCTTGACAGCGCCACGCATCGCGCACTGGCGCGCAAGCTCGCCAATGAGTCGATGGTGCTGCTGAAGAATGACGGTGTTCTGCCGTTGAAAACTTCAGGAATCAAAATCGCCGTGGTTGGTCCGCTCGCTGATCAGACCAAGGTGCTGCTCGGCAACTACAACGGCGTTCCCACGCACACCGTTTCGATCCTTGAAGGCCTGCGCGACGAGTTCAAGGGCGCGAAAATCAACTATATTGCCGGCACGCAGTTTCTCGGGCACGATGCCGAACCGGTGCCCGCCTCTGCGCTCACAACGGACGGCAAGCCCGGCATCAAGGCAAGCTACTCCAAGCTCGACATGTCGAATTTGAATAACCCCTCCAACGGCAAGCCTGTCGCCGAGCGCGTCGAGCCTACGGTCGATCTCACCGCCGGGAATGTGCCTTCGGAAACAGCTACGGTCAAGCCGCTGTCGGTTCATTGGGAGGGGATGCTCACCGCTCCCGAAACAGGGGACTACAACCTCGGTTTGGCCGCATCCGGGTTCTTCCGCATGCAGCTCGACGGCAAGAGCGTCACATCCTCTTACGGCGGCAATGGCAAAGAGGCCAAGCTGGGCCGTGTCCACATGGAAGGCGGCAAGCCAGAGAAGCTGGCGATCGATGCGGCGTTCGGATTTGGAAGCGACGAAGTCGCGGCCAAACTCGAGTGGTCCAAAGTCGACCTGAAGCCGCAGCCCGCTGCTGTGGATGCTGCCAAGGCCGCCGACGTCGTTGTTGCCGTTGTCGGCATTACCAGCGAACTCGAAGGCGAAGAGATGCAGGTGAGTGAAGAGGGCTTCAAAGGCGGCGATCGCACCAGCATCGATCTGCCCAAACCCGAAGAAGAGCTCATTGAAGCGCTCGGCGCAACCGGCAAGCCACTCGTGGTTGTGCTTACCAATGGCAGCGCACTCGGCGTGAACTGGGCTAAGGATCACGCCAACGCCATTCTCGACGCGTTCTATCCCGGCGAAGAAGGCGGCGCTGCGGTCGCCGAAACACTTTCGGGGAAAAACAATCCTGCCGGAAGACTGCCGGTCACTTTCTACAAAGATGTTTCGCAGCTTCCGCCCTTTGAAGAGTACGCCATGAAGGGCCGCACCTATCGCTACTTCGAAGGCACACCGCTCTACCCCTTCGGCTATGGCCTCAGCTACACCACATTCGCATACAGCGCACTTACCGTTCCGACGGGTGAGGTTGCCGCAGGTGAATCCGTTCCGGTGACTGTAACCGTCACGAACACCGGCAAGAAGGCCGGCGATGAAGTCGCGCAGCTTTATCTTGAATTTCCCAAAGCTCCCGGTACACCCTTGAAAGCCCTGCGCGGTTTCCAGCGCGTTCACCTCGATCCCGGCGCAACGCAGACCTTGCACTTTATGTTGCACCCGCGCGATCTGAGCAGTGTTACCGAAGCTGGAGAGCCAATCATTGCTGAAGGCCAGTACAAGGTCTTCGTCGGCGGAGGCCAGCCGGATACCAGCGCGCAGGCCGTCAATCAATCTCTCACGATCAAAGGCAAGCTCTTTTTGCCGGAGTAGTTCTGCTGCGAGAACGAAGGGGCGCATCTTCGTTCATAGATGCGCCCTTCTTATTGGCAGTGATCGCGCGCTCGTTCAATTTTTTCGGGAACACTCGCGCAGCGCGTGGTGTCTACACCAGCACAGTGGTTCCGATTGGGATGAATGCGATGCTTCGCGCACCGCTCCCCGCGCTCTTGATCGCCCGATGATCATGTGCGCAGAGCGGCTCGCCCGCCTGCGCGTCCCCTCCCGGCCGGTGCGGCTGAATTCAAGGAGGCACCCGATGTTTGAAGACTCCACATTTGAATCGACGGGGAAAATCCGCACCCGCAGCCGCGGCTGGATGCTCGCGGCTCTGGTACTCGACACGGCAATTCTGCTGGGGTTGATCCTTATTCCGCTCATCTACCCCGAAGCTTTGCCGCGCATGTCGTCAGCCTTCCTCATGGAAGTGCCGCCGCCGCCGCCTCCGCCGGTGCAACCCAGGCCGCCACTGCACGGTACACCCGCACCGACCGAGATGTTCAATGGATACCTCACGGCGCCTCGGCAGATACCAAATACCATCGTGGTCCCGTCGACGCCAGAACCGGAAGCAATTGCTAACCTCGCCACCATGGACTTCGGTTCAGGCTCTTCGAACGGCCCCGGCGATGCCTTTCATACCCAATCCGCGCCTCGTGTCGTGCATGCGCAACCAGCGGCGCCGGTGCGCATCTCTTCCGGCGTAGCCGCATCCATTGCCATCCGCAAAGATCTTCCGCTTTATCCGGCCATCGCCAAGGCTGCGGGCGTCGAAGGGACGATCGTGCTTGCTGCCACAATCTCCAAGTCCGGAACCGTCGAAAATCTTCGCGTCGTCTCAGGGCCTGCCATGCTGCAACAGGCAGCGCTCGACGCGGTGAAGGAATGGCGCTATCGCCCGTACATGCTCAACGGGGACCCCGTCGAAGTTGAGACGACCGTGAACGTCGTGTTTCACCTGCAACACTAGAGCAGTTTCGGAATGCACGTAGACTTTTTAATCGCTGTGAAGGTGGCTTTTTCTTGAGGAAAAAGCCACTTGAGGTGTGTGCTTCCGGTCTACACCAATTCCGAAACTGCTATAGCGCCTCAGCTGCCGGCCAGCTTCTCGCGCGTCAGCTCGTTCCATGTCGCAATGCTCTCGGGCATGGGCGGGCTGACCGCGGCCGGCGCAACGCCGTCAATCACTTTTTGCGGCGCAACAATTCCAAGCGGATCGCGCAGGACTGCTTTCACCCATCCCACCGCTGCCAACCCATCGCGTCCGGTAAATGTCTGCTCCAGGTAGAACCATCGCTCATCCCAACAAACAAGCCGCGATGCAAGCGTGAACTGCGAAAACACCGGCAGCGACCGCCGGTATGTCATCCACACGGCGCCCACCAGCGGCTGCCATCGCGAGCGCAGAATGTGCTCGAGCAATCCCGACCGCGCCAGCAGATGCGTGCGGCCATAATCCATCAGATTCAGGTAGCGCGCATTGTTTAAATGCAGGTTCAGGTCGATGTCGTTCGGCCACACCCGCATGCGCACGCGATCCTCATCCAGCACGCCGAGCCGCGGCAAGGGCCGCAGATGCTGCCGAATCGCCAGCGCCGGTATTCGCACAAAGCTGATGAAATGCGACAAAGGTTCCGCGTCCTTGACGGGATGCGATCAGTGTAGAAGCTCGATCTGCTCGAACCGTCCCATGGCCCGGCGAAGTACAATTTCTTTGCCATGGCCAATCCTTCCCGCCGCACATTCCTTGCCGCTGCTTCTGCTGTAGCCCTCACCGTCGCGTCTCGCCGCTCGCTGGCCGCAGCCGGCCAACAACGGATCTTCGTTGGCACGGGCACGCCTGACGGCATTCTCGCTTTCAACTGGAACTCTGCTACCGGCGATCTAACTCCCGCCGGTGTTGCCGCGAAAATCAACACCGTCGACTGGGTTACCTTCTCGCCCGCCCATAATTTTCTTTTCGCAGCCGCAGAGGTCGACACGTTCAACGGCAAGCCCACCGGTGAAGTCGCGAGCTTCAGTGTGCGCAACGGGGAGCTTGAGCCACTCTCCGCACAAAACTCCGCCGCCGCTGGCACCTGCCACGTCGCCCTCGACCACACGGGGCGAGTGCTTCTCTCCGCCGATTACGGCGGCGGCAGCGCTGCCAGCTTCAAAGTCACCAATGGCCGGCTCAGCCCCGTCGTCTGGACCGAGCACTACACCCAGCACGGCCCCAACACGGATCGCCAGCAGAGCGCGCACGCGCACTTCGCGTCTTTCTCGCCCGACAATCGCTTTGCCTACATCAACGACCTGGGCGGCGACTGCATCCACATCTACAAGCTCAACGCCGCAACCGCGATGCTCACCCCCGCCGGGACCTATCACGCTCAGCCGGGCGCTGGTTGCCGCACTCTTCACTTCCATCCCAACGGACACACGGCGTACTGCGTCAACGAGCTCAACTCGACCGTCGACGTTCTCGATTGGAACAAGGAAGACGGCAGCCTGACGCGCGCCACCACGATCGAACTGCTTCCCGAGGGATACCATGGCCCAACCCGCTGCTGCGACACGGTGATCACCCGATCCGGCCGCTTTGTTTACTTCGCGAACCGCGACAACGATTTCCTCTACAGTTTCCGCGCCGATCCGCAGACTGGAGCTCTGACGCCCATGAAGCGCTCGAATTGCGGCGGAAAAATTCCGCGCAACTTCACTCTCGATCCGACCGAGCGCTGGATGCTTGTCGCAAATCAGGATTCGAACAACATCTCAGTCTTTGCGCGCAATCCGCAAACCGGCGTCCTTGCCGAAAGTGGCAAGACAATCACCGTCACCGCGCCCATGTGCATTCTGTTCTCTTGAGAATCTGGCAGACGCTGAGCATCAGGGTCTTGATTTTGAGGTCCCGGAAAGCGCGAACCTTCTCATCCACAGCAGGAGATTGTGAGGGCGCCCTCGAACTCCAGCTATCCCTTTTGCCCCTGGGAGAAGAAAGCGAAGATCAAGCCGACAACCGCTCCGGCGAGTGGGCCAATAAGCAGAAATCCAGTGGCGGTGTTGAGCGTATGCACCAGCTCCTGCATGGCCGTGTTTCCGATTGCCAATCCCTGGTATTCCTTCCACGGGTCGGGCGCGTTCTGCGTCCCCGCGGTCAGATAAAACTGTCCAAGCACCGCAGCGCATGCCATCAGGCAACTGACCACAGCGCCCCACAACCCAGCCAGTGCGCCCATGCCTGCACTGCCTGCCGCGCGCGCACCGCGCATACCCGCCACGCCCCAGAGGATGGCGGCCAAACCGAGCAGAGCCGGGCGCAAAAACACAGGTTGAACGCCGTCGTGGCTCTCCAATACCACGTTTGCTATCAGAACAACCCCTGCTACCACCCCCGTCATTGCACCGGCGGACAAAGCCTTCGCCGTCGGTTCCTTGATGCCGCTTGAAATCCACGGAATCAAAGCGATCATCGCCAACAAGCTGAGCACCGGATCAAACGCAACCGTGCCGTTCCCAGGCAGGTTCACAATCTCCGGCCAGGGCCAGAGATGAACGGCGAGGATAGTCAAATCGAAAGCCGCCAGCAGAACCATGGGTATGCGGAGCGTGTTGGGCGCGTTCGTGGCCATCCTGTGTGTTTTCAACTCCCGGTTCCGAAGAAATCGATATGCTCGGACTCAACGTCCACCCGGCTATCTTAATCGTTGCCTGGTTGGGTGCCGCCGCCAAAACCCGACCCATGCCACGCGAAGTGCCTCCGCGGTAACAATGCAGTTTTGCACTCAGCGCCGGTTGAATTCCAACATGTGCATTTCAATCCCGGCATAAGCGGCTGCGGAAAAACTGGGAATCTGCGGCGAATTCGAGGAGACCATCCCTCGGCGGCTAAAGCGGATGGATTTTGTGGGCCCTATTCGGCACGACTAAACAGCTTGGTGAAAAGTCTTCCTTTGGAAAGAACACCTCGATGGGCCTTTGCAGGGGCTAAAGACCACCATTGATTGGCTTTATTGGCACGACTAAAGTCGTGCCCTGATTACAAAGCGATCCCAAATACGGAATATGAGTTTTTCACCAAGCTGTGGAGTCGTGCCCTTTCAAAACGCAGACATTAAGGAGTTTTTCCGCAGCCTGTCAGGCGCTCATCAGCACAGGGCTTGCCAATACGTCGTCTGCCGCCGTTTCATGCCCACGCCGTCTCGGAGCTTCTGTCTCGACAGGTACATGCGCGAGCTCCCAGGCCGAGCGGTCTTTCAGCAGGCGCGACACCAGCGCCGTGTGCATCGCATGGCCCGCGCGCTCCGCCACAACATGACCCTCGATGCGGCGACCCGCCAGCGCCAGATCCCCGATCAAATCCAGAACCTTGTGCCTGACAAATTCATCGTCAAAACGCAGCGGACCATTCTCAGGGCCCTTAACTCCCAAAATGATTGCGTTGCCCGCGTTGGCACCCCGAATCAGGCCCATGTCGCGCAGTCTCTGTTCGTCCGCCTTGTATCCAAATGTCCGTGCCGGCGCAATCCATTCGCCGTAGGTCTCGGCCGCCAGGTCGACGATTGTTGCCTGCCGCCCGATCGGAGCCGGAAAATCAATTGTGTACTGAATGCTGTACCCCGAGCCCGGATACACGCCGATGAACTTGTTGCCTTCGCGAACTTCCACGGCACGCAACACGCGAATCGTTTCCCGCCGCCGCCGCTGCGTCCGGATGCCCACGGTTCGAATCGCGTCCACATACGGGAGCGCGCTCCCATCCAGAATGGGCAGCTCCAGGTTGTCCAACTCCACGATTACGTTGTCGATGCCCATGCCGACCAGAGCCGAGAGCAGGTGCTCTGTCGTCGAAATCAGCACCCCTTGCCGCATCAGGCTGGTTGCATAGCTAACCTTGGCCACGTTGCGCCCGTTGGCCGCAATCTCAAAGTTGTCGAGATCCGTGCGCCGAAACACAATCCCCGACCCCGCCGGAGCCGGAAGCAGGCGCATGGTAACCGGCGCGCCCGAGTGAAGCCCAATTCCTTCAATGGCTATGGACTCCGCAATTGTCTGTTCAAGATGGGCCAAACCCGCCAATCATCCCTCTCCATCACGAAACTTGGAATCGTACGGTTAGATTAGACGGAACTCGTCTTCTCGGGACTGTGGCATTATTGCCACACATTGCCTCTCGTTGGCACAATGCCCCTTCAAAACCGTGCAAAAATTACCCTCCCGCGTCCGCACTCCAATCGGCAAGCGCCGCTATGTAAAAACGTCGTAGAATCGGGAAGTTCTACATTCTGCGGGG
>PLTV01000335.1:19468-42811 GCA_003164635.1 Acidobacteriaceae bacterium | reverse complement strand
CAGGCTGAGTCTCCGTCCGACCAAAAGCCGGCCGTCGATGCCTGCGTGGATCTTGTCGTCGCCCATGCCCGCAGCCTGGGAGCGCGTGTGCGGCGTCATCGCCAGCGCGACTTCGGCGATGTACTCGAGCTTCGCTTCGGCCCTCGATCGAAATCTATCCAGCCGATCCTGATCCTCGGCCACCTCGATACGGTCTGGCCGCTCGGCACGCTCAAAACCATGCCGCTGCGCTTGAGCGATGGCCGCCTGTGGGGTCCTGGAGTCCTCGACATGAAAGCCGGCGTGGCGATGGCCCTTACGGCCCTCGAAATGCTGCTTGAAGCCGGAAACCTTACCCGCCAGGTGATCCTGCTGCTGAATAGCGATGAGGAAATTGGCAGCCCCGTTTCGCGGCCCATCACCGAACACCTGGCCGCGGAGTGCTCGGCCGTCTACGTTCTCGAGCCGGCGCAGGGCCTTGCCTACAAAACCGCTCGAAAGGGAACCGGCAACTGGCGCATTGAGATTGAAGGGATCGCAGCCCACGCGGGTGTCGACTTCGAAAAAGGGGTCAGCGCCCTTCGCGAATTAGCTCATCTGATTGAAAAAGTCAGTACCTGGACCGATCTTCAGCGCAGCCTGACCGTCAGCGTCGGCCTGGCCGGAGGCGGCTCCAAAACCAACGTCATCCCCGCCCACGCCTGGGCCGAAGTTGACGTGCGGATCGCCCGCAAAGCCGATGGCGCGCGCATCGAGCGCAAGTTCGCCGCCCTCAAACCTGGCGACAAGCGCTGCAAACTCACCGTTACCGGCGGCATCAACCGTCCGCCCATGGAACGCACTCGCGGCGGCGTCAAGCTCTTCCGCAACGCTCAATCCCTGGCCGCGGAACTCGGTTTCGTTCTGAACGAGGCTGCCACCGGCGGCGCCTCCGACGGCAACTTCACCTCGGCCCTCGGCATTGCCACTCTCGACGGCATGGGCGCTGTCGGCGAAGGCGCCCATGCCCGCCACGAATCCATTTTGCTCGAGCACCTGGCCCACCGCACGGCGCTTCTCGCGGCATTGATCGCAGGGTAAAAGAGAGGCGGAAACTGCGAGGATCCGTGGGNNCGCATTACCCGCTGGTTCACCTTGCGGCTGTAGTGCGCGCCCAGGTAGCCGCCCGCCGCTGCCAGAACCGCCATCACCAGGCAGAATTGCCATGCCACTTTTCCTGCGATAATGAAACTGATTGACGGAATCCCGATCGAAACCGCTGCCGTCAAAACCTTCAAGGCATTCATCTCGTGGATGTCGTGAACGCCGCAGAATCCAAGCAGGGCCATTACCAGGAACCCTCCGCCTGCGCCAAAATAGCCCACGTAAACGCTCACCACCACCATCCCGATCAACAAGGTGGTGTTGTATCGCTTGCCCCCCGAGAGCGCAGCCAGCCATCGGCCCAGTGGAAAGCTCAGTGCAAACATCGTCGCGGCAAACAACAGCAGCCAGGGCAACAGTTCCCGGAATCGCTTGTTCCCCGTATGCAGAAGCAGCCAGCCGCCCACCCATCCGCCTACGCCTGAGGCAATTCCCAGCGGAATCAGCTTCAACCGGTAGACGCGAAGCTGCTGTCGAAAGGCCACCAGCGAGGTCAACTGGCCGGGCCACAGGGCAACGGTATTGGTTGCCTGCGCTGAAACGGCGCCAATACCCGCCGCACTTGTGCTCGCGAACAGCGCTGGTAACGACAGAAACGAGCCGCCCCCGGCAATCGTATTCAGCACGCCCGCAAAAAACGAAGCGACAGGCAGCCAGCACGCGCGTAGAAGGGGAAGCAGATCGGGAGCCATACCTTAATGTAAGTCTTTGGGCATAAAGACTTATAAAGGTCGAGTCCGGGAGGCGGGCGAAGACCCTTTTGTCGCGTTCTTTGGGCTCCGTCGTTCGCGATGGGTGGGAAAGCACGAACTTCCGACGAGCGGAGAGGGAGCATCCGGGGCGGCGCAGGCGCCAGGTGCCTGATACACTTCCGTCATAAACAGTTGGAGCCTTTACACCCAATGAAATTGACTCTTTTCGCATTCGCCCTAGTTGCCGGCACAGTTGCCGCGGCCGCCCAAACTCCTGCCAAACCGGCTACGGCTCCCCACCCCGCCGCGGCTTCTGCCGCAATCAAGCTGCCGCCGGGCGTTCCTCCTGTCCACGGCATTGTCCGCACTGCTTTCTCCTTGCGCATCGAGGACTACAAGCTTGGCACCGGACCCGAGGCCGAGCCCAATAAGTTGTACAAGGTTCATTACACGGGATGGCTTGCTTCCGACGGCCACAAGTTCGATTCGTCGTACGACCACCCCGGTCCACCGGAACTCGATAAGGACAGCAAGCCGGTACTCGGCCCCGATGGCAATCCCAAGCACAGCGCTCCACAGCCGATGGCCTTCCCGCAGGGTATGGGCCGGTTGATTCCGGGCTTCGATCAGGGTGTGAACGGAATGCGCATTGGCGGCAAGCGGCGCATCTTCATCCCCTGGCAACTGGCTTACGGCGCAAAGGGCCGTCCCGGCCCGGATGCCACGCACCCCGGCATCCCGCCCAAGGCCGACCTCATCTTCGACGTGGAACTGGTCGAAGTAGCGGATCTGCCGCAGTCTCCGATGCGCCCAGGCATGGGCATGCCGGGAGGACGGCCAATGCCGCGCCCGCAGATGCCTGGGCAGCCGGGTGCTCCGGGAACGCCTCCGGCCGGAGCAACGGCCACACCTGCAACGCCGCCTCCAGCGGGAACAACGGCCACGCCGCCTGCTACAACGCCGCCGGCGCAAACTACCGCACCAGCAACACCACCCGCGTCGACACCACCGTCAACGCCGCCCCCGGCACCGGCACCGCAATCCCACTAGTTCGTGCGCTCCACGGTCCCGAGGGGCGCGGGACCGGGGACGCCCGCATCGGGCAGGTAACGCAGGATGGACAACGAGCGGGTTCGCAGTTTTTGCCTCAGCTTGCCGCATGTTGCGGAGACGTTTGCCTGGGGACATCATGCGGTTTACTGGGTGGGCGAGCGCGATCTCGGCGGGAAGATGTTTGCACTCACCGATCTCGATGGGAGCGGGGAGGGCGTGTTGACGTTCCACTGTGGGATGGAGCGATTTCACGAGTTGCTGGAGCGAGATGGGATTCGACCGGCGCCTTACTCGGCACGCAATTTCTGGGTAATGCTGGAGCGCTGGGACGCGTTGCGGCCGCGCGAGATTGAAGATGAGTTGCGGCGGGCGCATGCGCTGATTTATGCGAGGCTTCCAGCGCGGACGAAGACCATTCTTGCGTTGCCGGTGAAGGAGAGAGCCCAGGTGCTGCGTGATCGGAAGGCGCGACTTGCGGCCAGGAACAAAGGCAACGGATAATACAGTTGCGGAAGAATGCGGCGGGAGTCAAGGGCCGATAATTTCGTGCGGCATATTCGACAGCCCTGAATGTCGTGCCCTGATGACAAAACCCAAAAGCGGGAACGGATGCGGAGCGAGACCCGTATCCTGATAGCGAGCGATGGAAGAGTGTCGCGGGTGAATCATGATCAAATTTCTGCTGTGGTGCATTTTGTTTGTGTTGTGCTGGCCGCTGGCACTGCTGGCGCTGATTCTCTATCCGCTGGTGTGGCTGGTGCTGTTGCCGTTCCGGGTGGTGGGCATCGCTGTGGGCGGGGTGCTGGAATTGGTAAGCGGAATTATTTTCCTGCCGGCGCGGCTACTGCGGGAGGTTTGATGCCAGGCGCAGCACGTACCTTAGGTCATTAGAAACTCTGGAGAATTTTCGGAGCGCCGATAGGTTGAGTGAGGCGTTTCCCATGAATTCGCATCTGGCACGGCTGGCGGCCTTTCTTGTCGTCCCTCTATCGGTTTGTCGCGCAGACGAAGTTTTCCCGGTAATTCACAACCAACCAATTGCAATTCGGGTGTTCGACGGCAACGAGGGCCTGCCGCAAAGCGGGGTCCGGGTGATTCTTGTCGCGGGCTACGATCGCGCGGATCTACGAAACGAACTCTGGCATGAAGAGGCGCGCACGGATGGCAACGGCATGTTGCACCTATCGAGTGGATTGCGCAATTTTCCTTTTCTGCAGCTGCGGATATTGAAGCGGCACGCGTGTCAACCGGCGTTTGCGAGAGCGGTGTTCAGCGTGGAGCGGATTCGGGGCGAGGGATTGAGCGGCGTGAATGGCTGCGGAGACGCGGTTGCGCGCGAGGTTCCGGGAATGCTTACAGTCTTTGTGAAAGCGAAGAAGGCGGGCAAGGCGAAGCCGGCGAATTCCAGCGAGACTGAGCCAACATGGCAGAAGCATTGAGCGCGGATGTTGCGGGTGCCGGGGCTGGTGCGGTAGCGTGAGCGCTATGGCAGGCGTGGCTTTGGCTCTCGACGGGAAAGTTGCACTCATCAGCGGAGGCTCGCGGGGAATTGGCGCGGAGACAGTGCGGCTTTTCTGCGCAGCGGGGGCGCGCGTGGCGTTCAGCTATCGCCGCGCTCGGGAACAGGCGGAGGCGCTCGCGATGGCGTGCGGCGGTGCGGGCCTGTGCGTGGCGATTGAGCAGGAACTGGCGACGCCGGCGGATGGGCGCGCACTTGTGTCTGCTGCGGTGCGGGCATTCGGCAGGCTCGATATTCTGGTGGCCAATCACGGGATCTGGGAACCGTCGGATGCGCCGATCGCGGAGATGAGCGAGACGCAATGGCATCGCACGCTGGGCGTGAATCTGGACTCGGTGTTTGGTCTGGTTCAAGCGGCCGTGGGGCAAATAGAGCGGCAGAATCGTGAAGAGAAAAAGGAAGGCGGGCACATTGTTCTGATCAGCTCGACGGCCGGCCAGCGCGGGGAGGCGAACCACGCCGACTATGCCGTGACAAAAGGTGCATTGATCAGTCTGACAAAGAGCCTGTCGAGCGAGTTGGCACCGAAGGGAATTCGGGTGAATTGTGTGGCGCCGGGATGGGTGACAACGGATATGTCGGCGGCGGCGCTGGAGGATGGAGTGCTGGGGCCCAGGATTGCGGGGCAGATTCCGCTCGGCCGCGCCGGCAGCGCGCTTGAAATTGCCGGGCCGGTTCTGTTTCTGTGCACACCCCTGGCGGGCTTCATGTCGGGTGAGATTTTGAACGTCAATGGTGGCGCGGTGCTGGTGGGGTGAGGGAGAAGGAATCGATGCGGAAGGTTTTGACATTGGGGCTGCTGGCGTTTTTTCTGGCGTGGCCTCATGGAACGCGCACGCAGACCGTTGAAGATGAAGGCGCAAAGAACTCCAGGCAGGCGCGCGCCGCGCTGGACGCCATGGTGCAGGCGCTGGGCGGAGATGCGTGGCTGAACATGAAAAACATGGAGCGGGAAGGGCAGGTGGCGGCGTTTTTTCATGGCCGCCCGGACCTGGGAACCACCATGTACTTCGAATTCCACGAATGGCCGGACCACGACCGCATTGAATTCACGAAACATCGAGATGTGGTGCAGTTTTATCTGGGACGCACGGGCGAGGAAGTAACGTACCGCGGGAAGGCTCCGCTTCCGCAGGATCAGGTCGACGATTTTCTGCGCCGCCGGGATCACTCCATCGAAACCGTTGTGAGGACCTGGCTGAAGGATCCGAAGACAATCTTGATTTTTGAGGGCCAGCGACTCGCCGAGCGCCACCTGGCTGACCAGGTGACCTTGATCTCGGCCGCGAACGAGTCGGTGACGATCCAGATGGACTCGCAGACCCACCTGCCCCTTCGCCGGACGTTTCAGTGGCGTGACCCGCTGTACAAAGACAAGAACACCGACGCCGAAGAGTACGACGACTATCACGTAATCGACGGCTTCCCAACCCCGTTCACGATTTCGCGGTATAAGAACGACGATGAGGTTCGGCAATACTATCTGCTTCATGCGAAGTACAACCAGAATCTTCCCGCGGATTTCTGGAGCGTGGACGCGGCCGACCATCGCATCAAGAAGTAAGTGGAGGCCGCGTCGGCGGGGCGCGCGCAGGGCTACGGCTACATGATTAAACAGTAAACAGTACGGAAGGCTAGATGAGTACGAGCAGGGGCCCGATACCACATAAGTGGCAGATTCAAATAGCTCTATTTTCTTGCTTCTATCCCTGAACAGAAGTAAAAACATAGACATGTTCGCCGTTTTGGCGACTGGATTGGCAGTAATTTTTCCTGAACGTCAACGTCAAAGAGGACTGCCTCAGCCTCGGCCTGCGCATCGCGCAGGTTACCTGAGGAGCAGCTCCCGACGTGATCGTTCAGGGACTCTTCACGGCGAGCAAGAGATCTTCACGGCGCTACCTGTGGACGATTCCGCAGGAGCGTAAAGGAAGACGGAGCCGGCAAGAGGGATTGGAGTGGTGCCTTGGGATCCGATGTTGAAAACGATATCAGCCGGGAAATCTTCTCCTACAGTCAGCGCTTCGATATTCAAACGGGGTTGCTGAACCACCAGGCCTTCCAGGATGAGCTGGCCGCGACGTTGCGGAACCGGGCTACGGGCAGCGAGATTGCCCTGCTCTGGATCGACCTTGTGAACCTTCGCCGCGAATTCTCCCTTTGGGGATGGGCCGGTGCGGAAGCGCTGGCGCGCCGCGTGGCCGAGACTTTGCGATCGGTGGTTGAGGCAGGCGCGCTTTTGGGCCGCATCGGCGGCCGCAGCTTTCTCGTGGCGATTGAGGTTTCAAAGCGCGACAAGCAGGCGGGTCTACGGCTTCAGAACGTCGTGGATGCGCTCGCGTCGGTGCGCAGCCGTGGCCTGGAAACCCGCCCGCAAGTGGCCGCAGGCGTCGCGTTTTATCCCGTCGACACTGAATCGCCGGAAGACCTGTTTCGCTTTGCCAGCCTTGCCGCCCACCGCGCAAGCTACGTGAAAACCAAGGCAGTGGTCGCCTTCGACCCCGGCATGAACACGCTGGTGCAGCGCGATCACTCCCTCGAAGTGGAGATGCGCAAAGGCCTCGACCAGAACCAGTTTTCGCTGGTTTACCAGCCCAAGATCGACCTTGCTTCGGGGGATGTTCTGGGCGCCGAAGCGCTGATTCGCTGGAAGCATCCGCAGTTGGGGAACGTCACTCCGGGTGAGTTTATCCCCGTTGCCGAACGTTCAGACCTCATCCACCGCATCTTCGATATCGGCCTCCACGAAGCCCTTGAACAAATGCAGCGGTGGCGGATGGCGGGCATCGAACTGCCGGCGATCGCCGTGAATGCCTCCGCGGCCAACGTGCGGTCCGATGATTTTGCCCGCTCCGTGGGGACGATCATGGGTCAGCTTCCCATCGGTTCAACGGAGTTGGAACTGGAGATGACCGAGTCTCTCGCTTTCGAGGATGAAGAGCTTTTCACCTCGCGCATGCGCCAGTTGAAGGCGATCGGCGTGCGCATCGCGATTGACGATTTCGGCACGCGCTACACCGGGTTCAACGTCCTGAAGCACTTGCCGCTCGATACCATGAAGATCGACCAATGCTTCATCCGCGGCATTGACCGCTCGCCGGGCATGCGGTCGCTTTGCCAGACCATTGTGGCCATGGCCAGGCAGTTGAATCTGCAGACCGTTGCCGAAGGCATCGAGGAGCAAGGAGAACTGGACGTAATGCGGGAGATTGGCTGCGATGGAGGCCAGGGCTATCTGTTCCAACGCCCCGTGCCCGCCGACGCCTTTGAGGAATTCCTGCGGAACTGGCCACGGCGCAAACTGGAGTTTGGTTTTCCGAAGGGTCGCATTGGGGTGGAGCACGAACCAGTCTGCACTTTCGCCGAGACTGTGACGCGGGTCATCCAACCTGTGGCTTGTTTATAATCCAGACGAATGCGCAGCGGGCCGGCCGCTGGCGTCTGGAGCTAGAGAATGACCTTCAATATTCAGGAGATCCTGGATTTCCTGCCGCATCGTTATCCATTTCTTCTGATTGATCGGGTGGTGGAGTTTGAGCCCACCAAGCGCCTGGTCGCAATCAAGAATGTAACAATCAATGAGCCGTTTTTTCAGGGACATTTCCCTGGTTATCCCATTATGCCCGGCGTTCTGGTTGTGGAAGCTATGGCCCAGGCCGGCGGCATGATCATGATGGCGGAGATTCCCGATCGGACGACCAAGCTGGTGGTTTTCACGGGAATTGAGCGCGCCAAGTTCCGGCGTCCTGTGACTCCGGGCGACCAGTTGCGGATCGAAGTCGAGGTACTGTCATTTCGTCCGCGCGCGGGCCGCATCCATGGGCGTGCACTCGTGGATGGAAAGCTGGCCTGTGAGGCCACACTGACCTGCCAGGTTGTGCCGCGGGTGCGCGAGGCGCGTCCGGCAGCAGCGGAACCAGAAAGTGCGGAGTCAGCGCCTGCCGTCGAGGTTGGTGTGCCGGAATGAGCATCCATCCCAGTGCAGTGATCGCTGCGGGCGCTCAGATCCCCGAATCGTGTACGGTCGGTCCGTTTTGCACGATAGGCCCTGATGTCGTTCTTGGCGAAAGCTGCGTGCTCATTTCCCATGTGGTTCTGGATGGGCGCACGCGCATAGGGGCGCGGAATGTGTTTCATCCGTTTTGCGCAGTGGGGGTTTCACCGCAGGATCTGAAGTATCGCGGAGAGCCGACGGAAACGATGGTCGGCGAAGACAATGTGGTTCGCGAGAGCGTGACAATCAGCCGGGGAACGGTGGGCGGCGGGGGCGTGACGACGGTCGGGTCAGGGAACCTGCTGATGACCTGTGTGCATATCGGCCACGACAGCCATGTGGGGAGCCATTGCATCCTGGCGAATGCGGCGACGCTGGCGGGCCACGTGATCATTGAGGACTTCGCAACAGTGGGCGCCTTCAGTCCGGTCCATCAGCATTGCATCGTGGGAAAGTACTCGTTTATTGGCGGTGGGACGATTGTGACGCAAGACGTGCTGCCTTTCTCGAAGACGTCGTCGCGACGCGAGAACAAGGCGTTCGGGGTGAATAGCGTTGGCCTGGAGCGACGCGGATTCAGCTCGGAGCGCGTGCGTGCGCTGCAGAAGGCGTTTCGGCTGCTGCTTGTGTCGAAGTTGAACACCACGCAAGCATTGGAGAAGATGCGGGAGCTGGAGGGCGAGGATGTGGCGCAGCTTGTGAGCTTTATCGAGAAGAGTGAGCGCGGGGTGATCAAGTAGCCGTATGAAGCTCGGTTTAATTGCCGGCAACGGACGGTTTCCGTTTTTGATTCTGGATGCGGCGCGGGCGCAGGGGCTGGCTGTGGCTGTGGCCGCGATCCGCGAAGAAACCGACGTTGAAATCGATGAGCGCGCTGCGGCGGACCACCACATCACAGTGCATTGGCTTTCGCTCGGCGAACTCTCGCGGCTGATTGAGACTTTCCACAAAGAGGGCGTGCAAAAGGCCGTGATGGCCGGGCAGGTAAAGCACAAGCAGATTTTTTCCAGCATNNTGCTGCTGGGCGCGGTGGCCAAAGTTCTGGGCGACGAGGGAATTGAGTTGATCAGCTCGACCTCGTTCCTTGAGCCGCTGCTGGCGACGGAAGGCGTGCTTACCCAGCGCGCGCCCGATGAGGAAGAGCGAAAGAACATTGAGTATGGACTAGGCGTAGCGCGCGCGGTTTCGGCATTCGATATTGGACAGACCGTGGTTGTGGCGGCGCAGGCTTGTGTCGCCGTCGAGGCAATGGAAGGAACCGACGCGACCATTGAACGAGCCGCGGCATTGATGAACAGCCTGCGCGAGAGTGTGGAAGACGCGGAGAGGTCGACTTTGGCGCGCAAGCTGACGATTGTGAAGGTCGCCAAGCCCAACCAGGACATGCGCTTCGATGTGCCGGTGATCGGGATAAGGACGATTGAGATAATGGTGAGCAGTGGCGCTTCCTGCCTTTCCGTGGAGACGGGGCGGACCCTGCTGTTTGACCGGGAGTCGCTGCTGGAACGCGCCAATGCGGCAGGCATTGCCATTGTCGGGTCAGGGCGCGGATAATTTATTGGAGAGTCGAAGCCCAAAAAGCTTCGATCTTTGGATCCTTGCCCCGCGGTTCGCCGTCCAATCCCCAGGAGGTCCCCGTGAGAAAACCACTCTTCTTCGTTCTGGCCGCGTCGCTTGCCCTGGCGGTGGCGTACGTTACGGTCCATGCGGCCGATGAGCCGATGCCCAGCGTGGGGCAGGCGGCGCCGACGTTCACCCTGCCTTCGCAGGATGGTTCGCAGATTGCACTCGACAGCTTCAAAGGCAAGTGGGTGGTCCTCTACTTTTATCCCAAGGACATGACGCCCGGCTGCACGATTGAGGCGCACAACTTCCAGCGCGACTTGGCGCAGTTTGAGGCGAAGAATGCCGTCATTGTGGGTGTGAGCGTCGACAATCCCGACAGCCACAAGCAGTTCTGCACCAAAGAGGGCCTGACGTTCCGGCTGCTGGCCGATCCTGAGCACAAGGTTGTGGATGAGTACGGCTCGCTGGGGCATTTTGGGCCAATGACGATTGCCAATCGCAACACGTTCCTCATCGATCCGTCGGGGAAAATTACGAAGGTGTGGACAAAGGTCGATCCCAAGGTTCATTCCGG
Organism: Acidobacteriaceae bacterium; assembly: GCA_003164635.1. Taxonomy (GTDB): domain Bacteria; phylum Acidobacteriota; class Terriglobia; order Terriglobales; family Acidobacteriaceae; genus Telmatobacter. Next base: position 32,291 of record PLTV01000335.1, on the reverse strand, counting down.
CGAAGTGCTGGCGGCGATTCCGGTGAGCTAGGTTCGGGTTCGACTGGTCATGGCGGACGGTTCATGCTGGCGAATCCGTTCTGAAGACTTTTGCCGGATCGGTCAGCGCGCGCGGAATCGATTGACGTCGCGCCTCGTTTCTCAGGTTCGGAATTCGAGTCTTCCGCAGTCAACAAAAGGAGATTGCATTGCCGACGCAACTGGCTTGGGAATTTCGCAGCGAACTGGGCGTGCTGCAGGCCATTCTCTTAGGGCTGAACCCGATCACGGCCGATAAGCCGTGGCGCGAAGGCGGCTGGACGCGCAAGGAGATTGTGGGGCACTTGCTGGACTCGGCGGCAAACAATCGACAGCGCTTTGTGCGCGCGGCGGCCGATGGGCGTTATGACGGACCGAAGTACCTGCAGGACGCGTGGGTGAAAGCGCACGGCTACGGCGAGCAGAATTGGGAGAAATTGGTGCGTTGGTGGCAGGCCGAGCACGAAATTCTGGCGGCAGTGGTCGATCGCATTTCTGAGGAGAAGCTTGGCGCCGAGTGCGTGGTGGGGGATGATCCGCCGGTGACTTTGCGTTACCTCGTCGAGGACTATCTGGCGCACCAGCGGTGGCATTTTGCGCAATTGACGGCTGCGCCCGCTGCCGATTGAATGTCGCATGCTGGCCGGTCGCAGGCCTCGGCGAGACGACGCGTGCCGCAGGAATCCCAGGAGCATGATCAATCGAGGGGCATCCACGTACAATTCGTGGTGATTGGCGCTTGAAGAGGCGATGCACCTTGAAAAGTCTGGGAGCCTGCGTAATTTGTGTTGCTTTCTGCTGTGGTGGAGTTGCGGGAGTGGGCCCGGTGCAAGCCGCGGGACAACATGCTTCCCTTGTTCGACAGGGCCACGGGTTCCAGGTTGATGTTGCAGGCGTCGTTGGTCGATCGGACATTATTTTGGCGCGGCCCAACCTCGATGCCGGCGAAGCGATGCCTGTGGGGAATGGGCGGCTTGGCGTTGCGGTGTGGTCGGCCAACGGACTTACGGCGCAGTTGAATCGCAACGACACGTTCCCGGATCGCTTGTCACCGGGACAGGTTGTGGTTCCGGGGCTTGCGGCGCTGACAGCGGCGACAGATTACTCAGGACGCCTGGACCTCTATCGCGGCGAGTTTCGCGAGCGCGGCGGCGGCATCACGGCGACTGCTTTTGTGGAAGCGGGCACAGATGCGTTGATCGTGGACGTGACCGGTGCGGAGCCGAATCAGCAGCAGAGTGCGTTGTTGAAGCTGTGGACGCCGCGCGCTCCGCACGCATCGGCGAATAGCGTTGCGGGTTTCCTCGAGGAGCATTGGATCGACAATAAGAATCCTGGGGCAGCGGGGCGCGCTTTCGGTTCGCTGGCAGGGATTACCGCGGAGGGACGCGATGTTTCGGTCGTGGTGACGGACTCGCTGACAATTACCGTCTCATTCAAGCCTTTTGCGGATGGCCATTTTCGGGTGATTGCCGTGGCTCCTCACAACGACGGAACAGGAAATGCGCAGGAGATTGCGAAGCGCGCATTGAGCCCTGAGCCAGATGCAGCGCACGTAGAGTGGTGGAAGGATTTCTGGAAACGGGCAGGGCTGATCCGGATCACCTCGAAGAATGGCGCCGGCGAGTACATGGAGAATCTAAGGAACATTTATCTCTTTGTAGCGGCGATCGAGAAGGGGTTCGAGTATCCGGGATCGCAGGCGGGGATTGCGGATATGATCTCGTCGGCGCAGGATGAGCACCGCTGGGATCCGTCGGCATTCTGGCACTGGAATCTGCGCATGCAGGTGGCAGCAAATATTGGAGCGGGGTTGCCCGAGCTCAACGCGCCTTACTTCAATCTGTATCGAGAGAACCTGGCGGAAATCGAGAGATGGACTCGCGAGAACATGAAGGGACTGGCGGGGAGTTGTGTTCCCGAGACCATGCGCTTCAACGGGGCAGGGATTGAGTACGAACACATGTGGAATCCCGTATCGATCGGGCGAGATTGCGATGCAAACTTCAAGCCGTATTACAACGCGCGCACGCTTACGACGGGCGCCGAGGTGTCGCTTTGGGTGTGGGAGCAGTATCTTGCGACCGGGGATCGCCAGTTTCTGGCGGAGAACTATCCGGTGATGGCTTCGTCGGCCCGGTTTCTTCTGGCGTATCAGAAGCTGGGGCCGGATGGGTTGCTTCATACGAGCCCTGCGAACGCACATGAGCAGCAATGGGACGTGACCGATCCGACTACAGATATCGCGGCCATCACGGCGCTTTATCCGGCGACGATCGAGGCGGCGAAGGTGCTGGGGAAAGATGCGGAGCTGGCTGCACAGTTGCAGGCGGCCCTCGGGAAGGTTCCGCCGTTGCCGCGAACCCAGCCGAGCGGTCCGGGCACCTTGCTGATGCCCGCAGCCGACGCGGAGGGAACGGATGTGATTGCGGAGTCGCATCTGCCGGATGCTGAGGAACACAACATCGAGAACATTGGACTGGAACCCGTATGGCCGTACGGGTTGATTGGGGACACGTCGCCGCTGTTTGCCCTGGCGCGGCGGACCTATGGGCATCGGGCGAATGTTTCAGCTGTGGACTGGAGCTCCGATCCAATTCAGGCCGCGCGGCTGAGGCTGGGCGATGAAGTGGGCAAAACACTGATCGAGACTACGGAGAAATTCCAGGGATTTGTAAATGGCATGGCGAAGTGGGAACCGACTGCCAAAGAATTTTATGTTGAACAGACGGGTGTGATTGCCGACGCGCTGGAGGAGGCCCTGGTGCAGGACTACGACGGGGTTATCCGCGTGGCTCCGGCGATTCCACCGGGGTGGGATTTTGCCGGGAGCGTTTCCGTTCGGGGAAACACGAAGGTATTCGTGGAGACGAAGGACGGCGCGGTCCTTCACCTGGTGATCGAAGCGGGAACAAGTGGACCGATCCGGATTCGGAATCCTTGGCCGGGGAAGATGGTAAACGTGGTTGCGGCTGAAAGCGGGAAGAACGTTGGGATATCCGCAGTGGGGCCGATGATGGAGTTCGCCGCTAAAGATGGGGCAAGCTATGTTGTCGCGCAGCATGGCACGGCAGCGACCGACGTTCCAAAGGTAAGCGGAATTCCGGCGACAACTGCGAAAAAACTGGGCAGGGTACAGATTGGTTTATTCGCCGCGAGCGCTGAAACTCAGGCTCGCTAGTGGCTCGCATGGCGATTGAATGTCTTCCCGGTTCCCAAGTGCGAGCGAGCGGGAAGCACTCCGCATCTTTCCACGATCTTCCTCAATCCAGTTTGGGGTGCAGCTTGTGGAAGCCGGTCGCCTGCTGATACGCCCAACCGAACGCGGCCAGCTTTGCGTCCTGATAATGTCCGGCCAGAAACGTCAGCGAAACAGGCGTGCCCGGCCCACCGATATCGTCGTTGTCGCCGTCGTCGATCTTCGGAGGCTTCGGCGCATCGTCTCCGCGCAAGCCATTCGGAACAATCAGCGCCGGATGCCCGGTCAGGTTCGTAGCGACAAGTTGCACGCCGTTGGTAGGGGTCACGATCACGTCGACTCGATCGAAGAGTGCTGAAACCTGCTGGATCGCCAGCGTGCGCGCCCGGTTGGCCTGAATGTATTCGACAGCGGGATAGAGGCGCGACACGCGAAAGGCATTGGGCCAGTCTTCTACACCCTGCTCAGTGAGCAGCTTGTCGCGTCCAGAACGCGTCAGATCGTCGAAGGCGGCCGCGGCTTCGGCCGTGAGCAGGGCGGACATTGCGCCGTAGGGGAGCTTGGGTAGCTCGACTGGAATGAGGTTCACTTCCATGGCGCGGAGTTTTTCGAGCGCGGCCAGGTCGTAGCGGCGGTCATAATCGCGCCGCGCCCGGCTCCCGCGCATCTCTTCATTCCGCTCTTCGCGTTTCTTCTTTTCGTCGGCGGTTTCGTTTGGGGCGGGCTCATGCAGTTTCAAAGGCTCTGGCGCGTCAAATTCGGATTTGAGATAACCAATGCGCAGATTCTTCCAGTCCAGTCCCAGGTTCCACTGGAAATCGGCGGACGCAACTGAAGTATCTTTGCCGTCCGGCCCGCAGATCGCACCCAGAACCAGGGCGCAATCCTCAGCCGAGCGGCCGATTGGCCCGAGCTTATCCATCGTCCAACTCAACGCCATGGCTCCGGTGCGGGGAACGAATCCGAAGGTCGGCCTGAGACCGGTGACGCCGCAACGGGTTGAAGGCGAGGAGATGGAGCCCAGCGTTTCGGATCCAATGGCAAACGGTACGCAACCGGCAGCCACTGCACTTGCCGGACCTGCCGAAGATCCGCTCGACCCCTGATTCGGGTTCCACGGATTCCGCGTGCGCCCGCCAAACCACTTGTCGCCCATGGCCAGCGCGCCGAGAGTCAGTTTGGCCACAAGGATCGCGCCTGCCGCGTCGAGCCGCTGGACTACTGTGCCATCTTCATCGATCTCCTGGTGCTCAAACCCGCCCGCGCCCCACGTGGTCGGATAGCCCTTCACGGCGAGCAGATCCTTTGCGCCCCACGGAATGCCATGCAGCGGGCCGCGATATTTGCCGGCAGCGATCTCTTCGTCTGCCTTTTTGGCCTGCGCGAGCGCTCGCTCTTCGGTAAGCGTGATGGAAAAGTGGAGTTGCGGGTCGAGCCGCCTCAAGCGCGCGAGGTACATTTTTGTCAGATCGACCGACTTGATCTTCCCCATGCTGAGCAGCTTACCCAGGTCGGCTACGCGCGCAAAAGCAAGATCCTCTATCTGCTTTGGCGCATACGGCAGAGTGTCAAGGACATCCCAGTTTCTGTTCGGTTCCACGGCCTTCGCTTCGGATCCCGCTTTTGCCGCCGGCAATGGATGAAACACATACGCAGGTGCGACCGAATTCGGCAGCTTGAGTGCGCGGATCGCATCGAAGCCGCCGCGCTGATCATTCAACCCGTCGAGCATCATCTTTTTCTGCTCGGCGCTGAAGGGGCCTATGTCTGCCAGTTGCGCGGCCTGGTCGATCATCTCCGCTGTAATGGGCGCTTCCTTCGGCTTTTCGCTTGACTCGCTGCTTTGCTGCGCTCCCGCTGCAAGTCCATACAGAATTCCGGGGAAAAGAGGCGAGGCAATACCGACGCGGCTACAGGCATTCAAAAAGGTTCGACGATCCAGCGTCATGCGATGGTTTCCTTGGAGGGAAGTGAAAGGCTCTTCCGCAAACTATACCGTTCTTCGCCGATTTGCAGAAGAACCCGCCGACAGCGTGAAATGCGCTGCATATCGATGTGCGCGATGAAACGAAGAACGCCGGGCCCTTTTTAAAATCGGCCCGGCTCTCTTCAAGATCGGTTCTTGCCGCGAATCTACTTGCCCGCCGCGTCAACCTGGTTCTGCGCGCGCATCATGGCGTCGACGCGCCGTTTTCCTTCGGCAGCGTAATCAACGGGGGTTGGCGGCTTTCGTGGACTCGACTCCATTCTCTTCACGTACGAATCCATCTTGGCGCCAAATCCATTCGCCGCCTGGGCGACAGCCGCCTGTGCTTTGGCCAGCAACTCATGGAAGTGCGTGATCTCGTCTGCGGCGCGCTCCGGATGGTAGCTGAGCCGATCGCCCGTCTGCATCGCCTCAACAAGGACATCGGGAGGCTCGCTCACGGGCCAAAGCTGGTTTAAGGCGTCGTACGCGCCGCGCAGCCGCGTCATTGCTCCGGCAAATCCATCCAGCTCTCCGCGCGTTGCTGCAAGTCCCGCGGCCTGTTTCACCACAATCGTCACTTTCGCCGCTGTGCTCAGCTTCTGCACCGGAACGATCGTCGTCAGCGTGTTGCCCTCGAACGACCATCCGGTCTGCGTGTCCCTGTCGTGTGCCGTTGCCTGCCGCACAGCGACGCCGTTCACCGTCACCGACGCCGGCGGCCAATCGCCCGGCAGCCGAATTTCGTAGCCGCGCGTCTTCAACATTCCCGGATACGCGCCGATGACCGGCCCAATTTCAACCTTCAGCGTGTCCCCCTCTTGCGAGGCCTTGATGGGTGTCCGCGCAAACACACCCTTCTGGTACTCGATCGCCACTCCCGAATCCTCGTAGACCGAGTACTCCGAATGTGCACCCGGCTCCAGGGGCCACACGTTCACAATGAGCGGATCGACGGGTTTCTCTCCCGTGTAGCGCATGGGCGGCTGCATAGGCACAATCGCGCCAGCCTTCAGATAAACCGGCGTCTGATCGATGGTGAAGCCGCGGTCCACCGACGTTGGCCCCGTCAGGTGCTTGCCTGTAGGCCATTCCACCCACTCGCCCTTCGGCAGCCAGACTTTCTCGGTAGCCAGGCCAGTCGTCTTGTCCGCCGGCGTCGTCACGGGCGCTGCCAGCATCTGGTCTCCGAACACGTACTCGCCATCGCTCTCGTAGGCCTCTGATGCTTCCGGCCAGTCGTAATACAGCGGACGGAAAAATGCCACGCCTGTGTCGTATGTCCGGCGCGCTTCGGTGTACGTGTACGGTTCCAGCGCGTAGCGCAATTGGAACGTCGATCGGAGAATCGCGGAATACGGTTCCGGGTAAGCCCAGATGCGCCGCTCCGTTTCAGGATTCTTCGTCGTATGCGTGCGCAGAATCGGGCTGAACGCGCCAAACTGCACCCAGCGCGTGTAAAGCTCCGGTTCCACCGCGCCAGGCATGTGCCCGCCGATATCGTGGCTCCAGTACGCGTAGCCCACGTTCGCCGCTGTCGCCGTGAACCACGGCTGAAACGCCAGCGAATCCCACACAGAAACCGTGTCTCCCGAGAAGCCGATCTGGTAGCGGTGGTTCCCCAGCCCGCCCCAGCGATGGAACAGCAGCGGCCGCTTGCCCTCGCGTTGCTGATCGGTGAAGTGAACGTAATTCAGCCACCACGTGGGAGCGACGCCGGCCATCTCGGTTTTCTGTTCCTGCTGCCAGTCAAGCCACCAGAAGTCGATCCCTTGTTTCTCGAGCGGATGGTGCAGCAGGTTCATGTAGTTGGTCGCAAACTTCTTGTCGGTGATGTTGAACGGCACGTACTTGTGCGTTGCGGGGTCGATGCCCATGGCCTTCGCCATGGCGGGATACGCAGCCTCCCACGGTTCCACGCCGGAGGCCGGATGCAGATTGAGTGTGGTCTTCAAACCTTCGGCGTGGAGCTTGGCGAGAAAATCGTCGGGGTCGGGAAACAGAGTTTTGTTCCACGTGTAGCCGCTCCAACCCAGAGAATGATTTGACTGGTCCTTCTCTCCCCGCGCTTCCAGCTGCTCCTTGCTGATGTGCCAACCCATGTCGATTACGAATACATCGAGAGGTACGTCGTTCTCGTGAAACCCGCGCACCAGTTCGTCCAGCTCCTGATCGGTGTAGTCCCAATACCGCGACCACCATGCTCCAAACGCAAACCGCGGCGGCAACGGAATGCGCCCAGCCACCTTCACGTAGTCGCCCAAAGCCTTGCGATAGTCGTGTCCGTATCCAAAGAAGTAAAGGTCCTGGCGATCGCCCGCGGGCCGTTCCATTACCCACGGCCACGGGCTCTTTTCGCCTTCCTTGAAACTGAAGTCCGCGGAGTCGAAGAGCGGCCGCGTCGAGTCATCCACCAGCGCCCAGCCCGATCGGGATACCAGCCCGGGCTCGATCGGTTCGCGCGTCTTCGAGCCCGTTGCACCATCCAGCGTGCGCGTGGTTCCCTGCAAATTCTCTGTGTCCGCCAAACCCGGATGCCATGTCACGGGCTGCCCATCGACGGTTAACTCGATCTTGAGACTTTCCGGGGTAAACCGCGTGTCGGCTCCCCTTGGCTTATAGGCCAGTGTGAGTGCACTGGTCTTCAACACTGCGCCGGCTTCTTCTTTGTTGATTTCGAATTTAGGCACCGGCAAGCGCCGGTTTAGAAAAACAAACGACGCGTGGTCTTCGAACTTCCCGTCTGCCGCCCACTCCATGCGGATCAGTTCTGGTGTCAGCACGGTGAAGCGCGCGTTGCCCACTCTGACCACGGCCCTCGGATCGGCCACGGGGTTGGTTGCTTCTGCGCTCACCTGCGCGTGCATCGCCGGCGGCGCGGGAGTGACAGATGCATTCGGTTTGGCAGGCGCGCCCGGCACCTGCGGCGCATTCTGCGCCTCCATTCCCATGCTGAGTGTGATTGCGAATACGATAGCGGCAAGTCGTGCAATTGAAATACGCAACGATCCCTCCTGTTTTTGGTCTACCGGGAAGGGTATCACCGCCGCAAGGCCCGAACCAGTTGCCCCCGCCACTCCATACTTTCAAGATGGCATGGGTTCAATCGCGCAGCAAACATGCCTTATGGAGAAAGGTTTTGAACTGCGAAATGCGAGCCTCGTAAACAAAGGCTGCAGCATTCCGATTCCAGGTCTGACTCCACACGGCATGGCGAAAAACCACACCGCTGCATGGAACGCGGCAATCTTGACTTGATCAGGAAGATTGGTTGCTTTTGCGCGCCACTGCTCTAGGCGTTGAGATCGAGTTCGATGGCATCGATCAGCGGCCGAAGCCAGACAAGCAAAGCCTGGTGGGCAGGATGCTGCACGTAGGCATCGAGCGTCGCCTGGTCCTTGAAGCGCATGACGCCGCCAAACGTATAGCCTTTGCCGCGCGGAGACAGATTCGGTCCCACATGCGTCTCAAGCAGCCCCGGAATGACTCCCTGGAACGCAGCGATGTCCTTCGNNTGCCGCCGTATCGCCATTCCGGCCCGCTTCGGCCTGACCGGAAGCCATGGCAAGTGTCGCCCCGGAAGCTGCCAGTCCCCCGGTGCGCATGAGTGTTCGCCTCGTCATCTGATCCATGGGCAATCCTTTCCAATGGGGTTATCCGCAAGGGTGAGCTCGGAATTCGGTGAGATGGGGAACTGCCCCGGTAAAACCCACAAGTGCGACCTGTTGTAGGTTAACGGAAAAAGTCGACAGATTGCGCGGAAAGCTTCTCGATAGACTAATAATGTGATGCATTTCGCGCACCTCGCTTTCGCAGCGCCCGTCGTCTCGTCTAACTGTAGGAGGGGCGAATGATGGCAACTTCCGGGCTACTCGCGCCCAGCTCTACTCGTTCCAGATTTAAAACGGTTCTTTGGATCTTTCTTGGTATTACTGCGCTCTTTGTCTTCATTACGTCGGAAGTTTTTCTCGCCGCCGATTACCCGATGTACCATGCTTACCGTCTGCAGGTCATCGCCGACCGAGCACTCCTCATTCCCCATACGCTTGCGGGCACGCTGGCACTCCTCATCGGCCCCATCAATTTTTCTTCGCGGATACGCCAACGGTATCTGAAACTCCATCGTGTCCTCGGTCGCATCTTCGTGGTTTCTGTTTTTGTCGGCGCCGCAACGGGAGTGGCCCTGGCCTTTGGCCGTCCGGGTTTCCCCGGAACCTGCGGGCAGGCCGCAGCCTGGGTAGTCTGCACGGCTGCCGCTTTCATCACCGCGCGTAACCGCCAGATCGTCCAACATCGTGAGTGGATGATCCGTTCTTACGCAGTCACTTTTACCTTCGTCTCCAGCCGTGTGCTCAACCTTTGGCCTCGTTACTGGAGCCACCTGGGCGACAGCCTCTCGGCGGTGGGTGTCATCGGCTTCACGCTTGCCTCGCTGCTTTTGGTGGAACTCGGCCTCAACTGGCATGAGCTCACCACGCGTCGCGCCTGAGGGCCGCATTCAAAACGCGGCTTACTTCCGCCGCCCCACGCATAACCGCCCCGGCCGCCAATGCTCCACCGTCACAGCCTGCAGCGGAACTTCGGCCGCGGCCAGCAACCGTATCCAGTCCTCTTCCCGGAAGGCGCGCTGGAAGGATACCGGTCCATCATGCCGGACAAATTTGTGCCACCCCGCGATGCGTTCCACCCATCCAAACATTCGGCAACTCCACTGGGAGCGTTCCAAATCATTGATGAACCAACCAACCTGCGCCGTCGCCTCCATCCATCGGAGTAGCGCGACGATCTCCTCATCTTCAAGATGATGTGCCATGAGGGAACTCACGACAACATGTACCGGCTTCCGCGGCCTATACTCCAGGGCATTGCCGGTCACCCACGCGATTTCCAGTTCTTCTGGAGTCGACTCCGCTGCCGCACGCGCTGCAAAGGGATTCAAGTCGATGCCCGTCAATTGCACGACTGTTCCGCGTTTCCGGGCCCAGCCTGCGATCTTTCGAAGCAGATCGCCGCCGCCACAGCCCACATCGACGATGTGTAACGGATCGGCCAGGCCATGCGGTAGCCGCTTCAACCAGGATAGCGTGGGGCGATATCCCATCAGCCAGCGGTTGATTTGCTCAAGGCTGCGCAGGCAGCCATGGAAATCCCCATAGCTGCAGTCCCCATCCATCAGCTCCGGCAGGTCGCGCGGAGAAATCCTCGGCTTGAGTTCGATCCCCGCATTACATCCCATGAAAGAAAATTGTCTCCGCAATGCGGTTGAGATAAGCCGGATTCACGCGCAATAGGTCCTCAGATCCAATTATAGAGATAGACGCCGCGTGAGTGTCTTTAGGAAGCGGGACTACGAGAAGGACGATCTTACGGGGCGATCGATCTTCTGACATGCTGATTTGGCGAGGGTCGCACGTGCGCCGCAAATCGACTTGAGCGCGAACGAAAGAACCGGACTTCTGGCTCACCATCTTCGCCGACGATTCGTCCAACGGAACGGAAGTCCCGTGGGTTTCAAATTGCTCCACTATGAGTTGCAGCATGGGTGAATACGTACGCAGTGGAGCGGTATAATCTCAGTACGGAATCCGCGAAGGAGAAGCCAGTTAGAACGCCTAGTTTGAAACGGATTCGTGTGCAGGATGAAGTACTTATTCTCGGTGGTGGAGTGGCAGGCTGTGCCGCTTCAATAGCGCTGGCCCGCAAGGGACGGCACGTAACGCTGATCGAACGCGAAGAAACCCCACGCCACAAGGTTTGCGGAGAATTCCTGAGCGGAGAGGCTCTTGAGGACCTGCGCCTGCTCGGTATTGACGTCACGTCGCTTGGCGCCGTACCAATCAACTACGTTCGCCTGGCAGCTGCCCGCCGCGCCGCGCAGGCCCCGCTGCCATTTCCCGCAGCATCGCTGACGCGCAAGGCGCTCGATCGGGCGCTGGTGGCCGAAGCTATCGCTGCCGGAGTGAACGTAGAGCGCGGCCGCAGTGTGCAGGTGCTGGGGCGCGCGGGAACCGATGTCTGGCAAGCTACGCTCGAAGACGGCACAACCCGCGAAGCTGCGACGGTGTTTCTTGCCACAGGCAAACACGATCTTCGTGGTCACGCGCGCCCCGCGGACCCTCAGCGATGGATTGCTTTCAAGATGTATTTTCGTCTGGCGCCTGCGCAGGCCGCTGAGATTGCGCACGCCTCTGAGCTGATGCTCTATCCCGGAGGATATGGTGGTATCCAACCGGTTGAGGAAGGCATTGCAAACCTCTGCTGCGTGGTGCAGCAGCGGTATCTCGCAAGCTCGGGGAATCGCTGGGAACAATTCCTCGCGAAGATGCAGCAAGACTGTCCACACCTTGCGATGAGGCTTGCCGGTGCTGAACAGTTGCTGGCCAGGCCGATCGCGATCACCCATATTCCGTATGGATATATCCGCCCGACGTCGGAGGATGGGCTCTACTGCATTGGCGATCAGGCAGCGGTCATTCCATCGTTCACCGGCGATGGCATATCGATCGCGCTGCATACGGCACGATGTGCCGCGGCTGCTTATCTTGCGGCTGAGCCTGCGCCGCTCTTCCAGGCGAAACTGCGGTCCGGATTGCTGACGCAAATGCGCCTTGCCGAGTTCGCCGCCGATGGCTTGAACAACGCCTTCGCACGTGCTGTTTTGCCGTTCTGCCTCAAGGTATGGCCCGGCGTGATGCGCGTGACGGCAAAGCTGACGCGCGTCGCCCATGGGGCCGCTGTTATTTCACTGCAGCCGGCAGCTGAAGCCTAGAACCGGCCGCATGAGCCGGCAAAATCAACTGGCGGGATTCATTCGACCGGCTTTGTTGCGGGACTCACAGTCGGCTCAATGAGGGCGCCAGCATGGATGAAAGCGATGGCAGCGACGCCGGGCAACAACGGTCAGAAGTCAACCGCATTGGAGAGATAGCAATGAAATCCTTCGCAATCGTCGCCCTCGCCGCCGCGCTAGCCCCTGCGGCCTTCGCCCAGCATCAGGCTTTCGTCGTCAATGCCGATGCGAGCGAAGTCAAGATAGAGCTCAAGACAACGCACGAGCTCGTTACCGGGACGTTTCACGTTCAATCCGGATCGATTGACTTTGATCGCGGAACCGCCAGGATGTCGGGGTCGGTGGTGGTCCTCGCCGGAAGCGGAAAGACCGGCAATGACAGTCGCGACAAAAAGATGAACAAGGACATTCTCAAGGTCGAACAGTACACAACCGTGTCCTTTGAGCCGAAGACCTATACCGGGACCATCGCTCCCTCAGGCGACTCGAATCTCCAGGTAACGGGCACCTTTACGCTTCTTGGCACGCCTCACGAGATCAGCATTCCCGTCGTTATTCATCTTGAGGGCACGGCAGCGACGGCCAAGGCGCATTTTCAAGTACCGTACGTCCAATGGGGTTTGAAGAATCCAAGCTTTCTAATTTGGAAAGCGGACAACGACGTCGCGATCGACCTTTCCCTATCGGGACAGCTTTCAAAATAAGGAACCGCATCTTCTATGCGCTCAAACGGTGTCGCTGGCCAGCATGAAGGGCAACGAACGAGAGGGATGAATTCTCCCGTCAAAGCGGGAGAATTCATTGCCCGGCCTACATCCGGTTAGATATCCAGGTTCTTCACATCGAGCGC
>PLTV01000335.1:0-19432 GCA_003164635.1 Acidobacteriaceae bacterium | reverse complement strand
CCTTGTAGCGCTGGACAGAGTAGTCTTTCTTTCCAGTCTCAACAATGTGGGCGTAAAGTTCGCGGGCTGTCTGCTTCTCTACCGGCTCGCGCAAAATGCGGGCGGGGCGTCGGGTTTGCGTGGTCTCTGCTTGCGCTTCGACATTTTCAGCAGGGGCCTGTCCCTCGGCTTCATCCGCTTCTCCCGGGGCCGATTCCGCGGCAGCGCCCTTGGTGGCATATTCGATCAGGAACGGCGGTTCGAGGAACTCCTTAATGAGCATGTACTTCGACATCATCTNNTCATCTGCTTGAACTCAGGGCTCGAGGCGAGTGCCCAGTCGATACACCGCGTGGCGCCCTGGCTATCGATGAAGCAGATCGACCAGGTGTGATGTTCTTCATCCTGAACCGGCGGATTTACCGACTTGAACTGGAATTCATCCTTCATTTCGGACAGCTCTTCGTAAAGGGCGGTCAGTTTGGCAGGGACATCGTTTTCGTTCTTCGATGCGAAGTCGGAGCGATGCACGAACTCGGATCGCGCCAGCAATTCGGTGAGCTTCTCGTTGCGAACGCGCTTGTCCACTTTCTCAACAAAGTCGAGATACTCCTTGAGCACGCCCATGAAGCGAATCAAGTCGGAGCCATCGATGCGGCTGGCGGTCTCGCCGTGCCGCACAATCATTCCCTCTGAAGCGCGATTGACCATCACCTTGTCGAACTCGCGTTCGTCTTTGATGTACTGCTCGAAGCNNGGCTGCGCAATGTAGATGTTGTCGCGCTTGATGAGTTCGGTCATGTGGCGGAAGAAGAAAGTCAGCAGCAGCGTCCGGATGTGCGAGCCGTCGACGTCGGCATCGGTCATCAGGATGATTTTGCCGTAGCGGATCTTGCTNNGGCCGAGCATCTTGTCGTAGCGCGCTTTTTCGACGTTGAGGATTTTGCCTTTCAGCGGAAGGATTGCCTGAAAGCGGCGATCACGCCCCTGCTTGGCCGTGCCGCCTGCGCTCTCACCCTCGACGAGGTAGAGTTCGCATCGATCGGGGTTCCGTTCAGAACAGTCGGCGAGCTTTCCGGGAAGGCCGCCGCCATCGAGCGCACCCTTGCGCCGGGTCAGATCGCGGGCTTTACGCGCGGCCTCGCGGGCTCGTGCCGCTTCGATCGCTTTGTTGATGATCTTCTTCGCGACCGGAGGATTCTGCTCAAGGAACATCCCCAGGCGCTCGTTCACAAATGCCTGAACGGTGCCAGCGATGTCGGAGTTCAGCTTGCCTTTGGTCTGACCTTCAAACTGAGGCTGGGGAAGCTTAACGCTGACCACCGCAACAAGGCCCTCGCGCACATCGTCGCCACTCAAGTTCTCTTTGAGATCTTTGAACAGACCCAGCGACTGGCCGATGGCATTGATGGTTCTGGTCAGCGAGGTGCGAAAGCCGGAAAGATGTGTTCCGCCATCGACGGTATTGATGTTGTTGGCAAAGCTAAACACGGTCTCGGAGTAGCTGTCGTTGTATTGCAGCGCAATGTCGATTTCGACGCCGTCGCGCATAGCTTCCATGACGATTGGCTTCTCGTGCAACACCTGCTTGCCCCGATTCAGATGCTTCACGAATTCCGAGATACCGCCGGCGTACTTAAACTCCGCGCGCCGCGCTTCGCCGGTTTTGGCGTCGGCGGTACGCTCGTCGGTCAGTGAGATCTCGAGTCCCTTGTTGAGGAACGCCATCTCGCGCAGGCGCTGAGCCAGGGTGTCGTAGTTGAATTCGGTGGCTGTGAAAATCGACTTGTCGGGGAGGAAGTGGACCTTGGTTCCACGCCGTTTGCTGATGCCGGCCTGGCGCAATTCACTGGTGGGAGCACCGCAGCTGAAATCCATCTCCCAAGTGTGGCCATCGCGCCAGATCTCAACGCTGAATTCCTGCGAGAGCGCGTTGACGCAGCTCACGCCGACGCCGTGAAGGCCGCCGGATACCTTGTAGGTCGACGCGTCGAACTTGCCGCCGGCGTGCAGCTTGGTCAGCACCACCTGCACGGCGGGCATCATCTGCCCATTCGGCAAAGCCATCATGTCCACGGGGATGCCGCGGCCATCGTCAACAACCGTGACCGAGTTGTCGACGTGAATGGTGACTTCGATTCTTTTGGCATAGCCGGCCAGGGCCTCGTCGACGGAATTGTCCACCACCTCGTAGACGAGATGGTGAAGTCCCATATCGCCGGTTGAGCCGATGTACATGGCCGGGCGCAGGCGGACTGCCTCGAGGCCTTCGAGAATCCGGATATTTTCTCCGGTGTAATTGCCATTGCCGTTGTTGCCGTCGTCGTCGGGAATTGGAGCACCCCCAGGAATTTCAGTCGCCATCAGGATTCCATTCGCGCGGTCGATTCGGTTCATCCCAAGCTGCCAGATGTGCTCATTTCGGAGATCAGCCCCAAGCATTAACCGATTGAAATGAGGCGGGATTGACGATCGCTCGCTAGCCAAATTTTAGCATGTGGAAGAGGCAAAAAACGGCACGAACAGGGCATGGATAAATTATTTTGAATCATCAAGTTAAATAGAATCCAGTGAAAAGCAGGTCTGGCCGGTTTTTGGGGTGAAAACTTGGCTCATATCGGGATCCCCGAGTTGGGACGGTCGTCCTTTGGTTCCCAAGACCTATGAATCACCCTCAGGTCACCATTGCGCTATTACGAATCGATCCTATTACCTCAGTAACCATTGCAGTTACTACTTTGTTATATTTATGAAAAAAATAGACTTACCTACTTTTGTGGTATACCCTCTACGGTGTATGAGAGTAACTTACTATCTAGCAACTTCTCAAGGAGGGCCACACCAATGAAGCTCACAGTTCGAATCCTTGCTCTTTCCATCGTTTTCGCCGGCGCTGCCGCTGCCTCCGTCTCCTCCGCCACACCGAAGTTCTTTCCGAGCCACCAGGCTGCAATGGCTCAGATGCCGGTTCCGCTTTGCGGGCCTGGAATCCCCGGCTGCCCGCAGAGCCGCTAACCCAAAAGTTGGACGTGTGGCACAAAAGTGCCAGAAGCGTAAAGGGCGAATGGGTTGTATCGTGCAGCCGACGGCGCTATTCTGTGGATGATCTCGGAATAGCAGGCGCCCCGTATGTCTTCACAGGTAGCGATGTCGATCATGGGCTCGGGGGAGTTTCTTCTCTCGGCGCTGATGGGGACTATCTTCTGGAAACGTGGATTGCAGCGCCGGTTCCCCGCAATGGGTACCTACCTGGCGCTGCGCGTTGTCTCGACGCCGATCCTTTCCCTTCTATTCATCGCGTATTCGCAGCCGTGGGGCGGGAAGTTCTACATGCCATACTTCTTCCTCTTCTGGGGCGAATACATGGCCAGCGCCGTTCTGGTCTACTTTATTTGCCTCGAGGTCTTCCGCTCCGCGCTGGCATCGCTTCCCGGGCTGCTGCGCTTCGGCCTGGTCATTTTCCGATGGGCAGCGCTGGTTTCAGTCATTGTCACGTTTGCGACTCTGCCGGTATCGAATCGAGGACTTTATCTGCTTCCGGATATCGGCGTGGCTCTCATGCGTTCGGTCAGCCTGCTTGAGCTGTGCCTCCTCGCCTTCCTATGCCTGAGCATGAATGCGCTGCGCCTGAGTGTGCGCGACCTGGCGTTCGGACTGGCGCTCGGATTTGGCATCATGTCGTCGAACGACTTCATTTTTGCCTCGCTCACAGCTCGCTTCGCCACGTTGACGGCGCCCTTGCAATTCGCCTATGAGTCAGTGATTCTTATCTCGCTCTCAACCTGGGTGGTGTATTGCGCGCTTCCTGAACCCATGCGCAAGCCGGTGGTGATGCCGGTGAATTCAACCATCTACCGGTGGAACGAGATCGCATCGGCGCTTGGGCACACGGGCACACAGGTTGCCGTGCAGCAACCGGCCAACAGTTTCTTCCTCACAGACGTGGAGAATGTGGTCGAGAAAGTATTGAACAGGAACTTGAAAGGCCGCGAGTCGGAGTCTTAAGACAGAGCCAGGGAAATAGAAAAGGCCATCCACTTCGGCGGATGGCCTTTGATTTTTGTGTGTAAAGCGAGCTACTCGGCCGCGATGGGTTCAATCGAGGCGAAGCGTCCGCGATTTCCGCGATCGACGAATTTCACCCGGCCAGTGACTTTCGCAAAAAGCGTGTCGTCGGAGCCGATGCCGACGTTGACGCCGGGCTTGATGCGGGTGCCACGCTGGCGGATGATGATCGAGCCGCCTGTAACGAGTTCGCCGGCAAAGGCCTTCACGCCCAGCCGCTGTGCATTGGAATCGCGACCATTTGTGGAGCTGCCTCCACCCTTCTTATGTGCCATTGCTCCATCCCCTTATTCCAGCTTCCGGCTCTCTGCCTTCAGCTCTCAAATTCATCCCCGCGCGGGGAACTGTTCTGGTACCGACACGATGCCCCGTCAAAGCACTAGCTGGCAGCGTTATACGTGACGCCATCGGCCACGATGGCCTTGATGCGGACTTCGGTAAAGTTTTGCCGGTGACCCTGCAGCTTCTTGTACTGCTTTTTGCGCTTCAGGTGGAAGACCAGGATCTTTTCACCGCGTCCATCGCCCACAACTTCAGCGGTGACCGTGGCGTTCGCAGGCTTGGCGACTATTCCCGCTTCGCCGGAGACGGCCAGAACATCGCTGAATTCGATGGTCTTGTCTTCAGATTCGGAGACGACGCTCTCGATTTTGACGACATCGCCGGGAGCAACCCGGTATTGCTTACCGCCGGTGCGAATCACAGCGTACATAAACCCTCCAGCGCTCGAATCCTGCCAGGCAGGGGCGCTTCATAATTCAAATTGCTCGGGCGGAAAACTTCCGGTCCGCAGTCCAGATGCGCTCAAGCCTAGAAAAGCCAAGGCGAACGACCGGATCCACGGCGACAGGCAGGAATCGCCAAACTAAGGTAGTTTACCGGCTTTCCAATCAAAATGCAATTCCGCGGGGGCTGCTGAGCCGGGAAAGGTTAAGGCAAATTTGTGCCTTCGAGAGCCAGATCCGCGCGGATTTCTTCAATCTGCTTCACATGACGCAGCGAATGGAGGCAGATGCTGAGAAGCATTTCATGGCAGTTTGCCTCCTTCAGAATCGGATGCCAGGTCATTTTTGAGCGCAAATCTTCGCGGTTTTCCCGCACAAAGGCAATCGTGCGGTCCCGGCTTTCAAGAAAATGGGCAACGGCCGCGTCCAGGCTCGGAAAGGCTCCCCTCGGGTGCCCTTCAACCGGCGACTCAATGCGCCGGCTGCGATCCGTGCCGCGCGCGAGCATTTTGGCTTCACGCGCAAGATTGATGGCGGGGATCGCGGAGTCGCTCGCTTGGGCGATCTGGGTGAACATATAGTCCTCAGACGTAGCGATGTGCTCCACGCACTCGAAGATGGACCATCGGCCCGGGCCGGGAATGTGTTTTTCCTGTTCTTCGGTCAGGCCGGCGACGGCAGCAGGAAGAGCGGTGCGGCCCTGCGCGAGCATGGCGAGGATCTGTTCGCGTTCGTCGCGTTCCATTGGGTGCTCCTTACATTCCGCCGGCGCGCGGGCATTTGCCGGGAAGGCCCCATGAGGCCGGCCTCAGCAGAATATGCCAACAGACGAGATACCAGTAGGTGGCCGCCCTGGTTCGCAGCCGGCGGTTCAAGAACAGAGTTGCCAGACAGGCCACGCCGCCGGCGAGTGCGTTCACTAAGGTTCGCAGAAACAGGACCACGGAGACGGCGACATACCCAGCGGTACCGGATGCTTTGCGAAAGTATGTGAGTTTGGAACGCTGATATTCGACGCGGGCCGGACCACGGAATCGATTGGCGGTCAGGCCGCCGCCATGAACGGCCTTGGCAGCGGGAAGATGGCACACCTCGAAGCCGAGCCGTTGCGCACGGCGGCACCAGTCGATTTCTTCGAAGAAAAAGAAAAAGCCTTCGTCGAGGAAACCGAGGGGAGGCAGAACCGAACGGCGCACGCAGAGGCAGGCGCCGAAGACGCAATCAACGAAAATCGGTCGATTGTCGACGGATTTCCGGCGGAAGCGAACAGGGTCGATCAGCTTGAGCAACGAAAGCGGAAGGATTTCTTCGACAAGTGAGGGTAGGGGAGCGAAGGCATTTTGCAGGCGCCCATCGGGATAACGAAGCTGACCTCCGGCGATGGCGAGGCTTGGAAATCGGTCAAATCCCTCGGCCAAGGCGCGCAGCGCTTCCGGTTCGAGCTGCGCATCGTTGTTCAGGAGAAGAATGAATTCGGTCGATGCAACCTGGATCCCGGAATTGACGGCCCGGGCAAATCCGGCGTTGCATGGGTTGCGAAGGATAACGACTTCTGGAAACTTCTGGAGCAGATTGGCGAGAGAGTCGTCGTGGCTTCCGTTATCAACGAGAATGATCCGGGATGCGGGGACGCCCTCGCGCACAGCCGAGGAGACACAGGCCAGCAGCATTGGGCCGCCGTTGTAGTTGACGATGACCACGGAGAAACGGGCGCCTGGTTCGACAGCCTTCACAGGAGGGCCCGCGAAGGGAGATCGTTGCTGCCTGCGCGCGTGCATTTGCGTTTCCGAGGCTTCACGGATCGAATCATAGAGACGGGCCTGGGCTCTGTCAAAAAACGTGCCGGTTACTTCGCGGGTGAAAAATCGGCAAGATAGGTTGGCCGAAACTCGAGCGACTTGCCTATAATTGCGCAACCTTAATTCTCATTTTCTGAAAGAAAATCGTGCGCAGAGATTTGTTCTTAGGCCTTTTTCTCGCCATGAGCGCGTGCGCCCTCGCGGCGCAACAAGGGATAGAGCCCCCGGTAAACATCAGTGCGAGCTTTGCCGATGCAGGCCTTGAGGCCACCCGGGCGATCAGGCACTGCAGTGGCACGATGTTCCTTGAAGGTGGAGAAGTCGTCGCCCCTCCTGAAACGCAGAAGTTCGTCGACAAGGCAGAGGGTGCGGCAAAAACAGATGCAGAACGAGCGGTGGCGGCCATAATCAAGGCGCTCTTTATAGCCAGGCTCAATACCAACATGGGTCGAGCAGTGATCACAATGTACGGAACCTCGCCCGGATGCACCGAGAGGCTCAGGAGGCAAGCGGATGCCGATGAGGCTATTGCGGCTTCTGAGATGCAGCAGAAGCATTGCCGGGTTGCGATCAAAGTCATTCTTCGTCGCCGCGCATATACGGGAATGCCCGCGGCCTGCGAGAACATCTCGAACTGAATTGCGTTGGCCGGCGATCGCGGATCTCTTTCCGGCCGCGGTCCGTAGGCAAGACGATGCGTTTAACTACGCCGCGGCACCACGTAAAAAAGAATTGCGCAATAGTGCGCGACACTTCCGGCGAGCACAAAAAGGTGCCACGCAGCGTGGAAGTAGCGTCGTCGGTCGAGTGCAAAAAAGACAATGCCGAATGTATAGGCGAGCCCGCCGGCGGCGAGCCAGAGAACGCCATCCCATCCGATGGCATGGGCGAGCAGGCGCGCCGCAAAAATGCCAAACCATCCTTGAAAAAGGTAGACAAGGGCCGACGCGATGGCAAGTTTTTCGACCGCAAAGCTCTTGAAGACGACGCCGGCGATGGCGAGTGCCCATTCCACTACAAATATTGACCAGCCTACGTTGCCTTTGAGTGAGACGAGGGTGAAGGGCGTGTAGGTTCCGGCAATGAGGAGATAGATGGCGGAGTGGTCGAGCACCTGAAACACATGCCGCGCTCGTGTGCGAACAAGCGAGTGGTAAAGCGTAGAGCAGAGGTAAACGAGAATGAGCGTTGCGCTGAAGATGCTGCAACTCACGACGACGGAAACGGATCCGCGCGTGGATGCGGCTACGAGGAAGATTGTGCCCACAATGGCGAGAAGGAGGCCGATGCCGTGGGTGATGGCGTTGGCGAGGATGTCTCCCAGATGGAAATGCGGTTGCACATCGCGATGATAGACGTGGAGGCGGGTGAGTTGCAGTGCTCAAGAAGACATTGCATTGCGGCTAAGTCGATCTCACGAGCCGGGTGACGCGGCCGGTTTGGTTCCAGTCGGAGACGTAGATATTGCCATTTGAGTCGATGTGGCAGCCGTGGGCGGCGCTGAAGAACGCGGTCGGAATCTGATCGGGCTGCAACTGGTAGTTGGCCCATTGTGTTTTCACGGGATTGTCGCCGAGAAAGGCCACGGGCACGTTGTCGCGATCGAGAATGGTCACGCGGCCTTCGAGTTCCGAGACCAGGGCATAGTCGCCATGGAAGCTGACCTGGCACGGTCGGCGTAGATGCTGGGTGACGGTGCGCACGAATTTTCCATCGAAATCGAAGTGGCAGAGGCGTCGGTTTTCGCGATCGCATACGAGCAGGTAGGGCTGGTCGTAGCGCGTGTCGACGGCGAGGCCATGGCTGCAATCGAAGAGACCTTCGGTTGTGCCTTTGCCGCCGAACGCGGCGCGATAGACGCCTTGCTTGTCGAAGCGAAAGATGCGTGAGTCGCCATATCCATTGGCGATGAAGATGCTGCCGTCGGGCGCGGGGACTGCGGCGGTGATGCGCCATTCATTGGGGGCTTTGAAGCCTGCTTCAGGCGGGGCGGTGATTTTCTGGAGGACAGTGCCGTCGGTCTTCATTTTGACGAAGAGCCAGTTTTCGTGGGGCGTTCCTTTTTGCACCGTGGTGTAGAAGACTTCATCGCCATTTTCGCGGGCGTAAAAGATGGAGTGCGCTTCAGGGAACTGGGTTGCGATGGTTTTTATGAAGACGCCGCCGGCCGAAAAGACGAGAATTCCTGTCTCGCTTTGCGTGCTTACGTAAACCGACCCGGCTTGGTCAGTAGCGATGGCCCCGTGGGTTCCACCATAGGTTGTGCCGGGGGGAAGCTGGCCCCAGCCGGGCACGACGTCGTAGATCCACTCGCCGTTGCCGGTGCGCGTGGCCGGGCTGGATGAGGGGCTTGCGGAAGCGAGCTCGTGCGCGGAGGCCGAAGAAACGGCTAACGGCGTGAGGACGGCGAGGGCGCAGAAGCGGCGGCGGTTCAAGCGATCGGAACGGGAAGGGTTCATGAGTTTGTCCTTGCAACGGACGGCGCAGGTTGGGCCGTAGGCGATTCCTCGGCAGGCGTGTTGTAGAGATACAGGTGGCGAAGATTCTTCATGGAACGAAGTGTTGCGACAGATTGCGTTGTGACTTGCGTGCCGCTCAGATTGATGTAGGTCAACTGAGAAAGCGGGGTGAGCTTCGCGAAACCGTCGCCGGTGATGTGCGTTTCTTCAAGATGCAGCGCGCGAAGATTTGTGAACTGCTTGAGGGTGTCGAAACAGGCGTTGGTGACGGCGGTGCGGTCAAGTTCGGCTTCGACAATGTAGGGTGCGAACTTTTGGAATTGGGCGAGCTGCGCATCGCCGAAGTTGCTCGCCACATCGACAGTGAAGAGGATGAGGCCGTCTTCGGGCTTCGACGATACGGGGATAAGCTTGGCGCCTTGAGATTTCCCCATCTGCCGAATCTCGGGGAGGAGTGCGGAGTAATCGCCGACGGGATGAAGAGGCAAGTCGGGTAGCTCGTCGGGGAAGGTGATGTCGGCGAGAGTGGTTGCCGTGGGTGAAGCGCCTTGCTGAATCCAGGCTTTGATCCAGGAGATTTCTTCAGGGCGAAGAGGGGGCTTGCCTTCGGCGGGCATGAACTGTTTGTGATCCGTTGGAAGGGTGACGCGTTGAAGGAGGAGACTCATGTCGGGGCTACCCGCTTGAATGACGGGTCCGTCTTTGCCGCCTTGCATCAGGAAGTTGTAGGAGTCGAGGCGTAGGCCTCCGCTGGTTTTGCTTTCGCCGTGGCAGGAGACGCAGTTGGCATCGAAGACGGGGTTGATGTGGTGCGCGTAGAAAGAGGCGGCGGGGGATGTTGGTGTGCGCCAGGTCGTGAGGCGCTTGAGCGGTGCGGGCATGTATTGGGTCAGGTAGTTGGATCCGTGGGTGAGCGCGCCGCCCTGATCGGCTGTCCAGACCAGGGCGAGGATGGTGCAGGAGAGGAGAGCGGAGTAGACGTAAGCGAATTGGCCCGTGGACCACGTGAGGCGAGCCAGCAGGCACAAGAGAACACCGATAGTGAGGGCGATGCCTCCGGCCATGTGGCGCGACACGCCCTGGCCTGCTTCGCCGCCACCGTGAGCGAGCAGGACGCCCAGAGTGAGCGCGAGGAGGCAGGCGGCGAAGGCGAGGGCCATGACGAACATTGCGGCTTCGCGCAAGGCAGGGCGGAATGCGCCGGCGATTTCAAGCAAGGGAACAAGCACCAGCAAGCCAATGGGAAGATGAACGACGAGAGGATGAAAGCGGCCGAGGAATTGTTCCCAATTGGAGTGAGGATGACCGTCGAGATGAACGAGCCAGGGAAGAGCGATGAGTATGGCGCTGAAGAGGAGCGAGGCGATCCAGGCTGCACGAGTCGTGTTGTTCTGCGGCATTGCGCGATGCATGCGTGCCGCAAACCGCTGACTGTTGTTCACGCAACCAGGCCCTTCACGACGCTTGCCGGAACGGGGCCTGTGAGTTTTTGATCGAGGCCCTGGAAGTTATAGGTCAGCTTATTGTGGTCGATGCCGAGGCAGTGAAGGATAGTGGCGTTGAAGTCGCGCACTGTGACGGGATCTTTGACGACGTTGTAGCTGTACTCATCCGTTTCGCCATAGGTGATGCCGCGTCGTACGCCGCCACCGGTCATCCACGTCGTATAGCAGCGGGGATGATGATCGCGGCCGTAGTTTTCTTTTGAGAGGCCGCCCTGGCTGTAAACGGTGCGGCCGAATTCGCCGGCCCAGACGACGAGCGTGTCGTCGAGAAGGCCGCGCTGTTTGAGGTCGGTGACAAGGGCGTAGCAGCCGCGGTCGGTTTCACCGCAGATGATGGGCAGGATGCCGGTGACGTTGTCGTGCATGTCCCATCCACGCTTGTAGACCTGGGTGAAGCGGACACCGCGCTCCGCGAGCCGGCGGGCCATCAGGCAGTTGTAGGCGAAGGTGCCGGGCTCTTTGGCTTCGGGGCCGTAGAGATCCCATGTCGATTTAGGCTCCTTACTCAGGTCGGCCAGTTCCGGAACCGACGTCTGCATCCGATAAGCCATTTCGTATTGAGCAATGCGCGCATTGGTTTCGGGATCGCCTAACTCCTGATAGGTCTGGCGATTGATTTCGTTGACGGCGTCGAGCATGTTGCGGCGCACTTCGCGGTCGACTCCATCGGGATCGGTGAGGAAGAGGACGGGATCGCCGGATGAGCGCAGACCGACGCCTGCATATTCAGAGGAGAGAAAGCCGCTGCTCCAAAGACGCGAGGAAACGGGCTGGTTATTCTCCTTGGTGTTGAGCTTGGTTTGCAGCACCATGAAGGTGGGCAGATTGTCGTTCATGCTGCCGAGGCCGTAAGAAAGCCAGGAGCCGAGGCACGGCTTGCCGGCATTCATATTGCCGGTATTCATGAGCATGATGGCCGGCTCGTGATTGATGGCTTCGGTGTTGGTGGATTTGACGATGGTCAGGTCGTCGACCATGCGTGCGGTGTAGGGCAGCAATTCGCTCACCCACGTTCCGGTTTCGCCGTAGCGCTTGAATTCCCAATGGGATGGAGCGATGGGGAAACGCGCCTGGCCTGCGGTCATGCCGGTGAGCTGCTGAGCTCCGCGAACAGAGTCGGGAATGTCCTTGTCGTAGAGCGAGACGAGGTTCGGTTTGTAATCGAGAAGATCGACCTGCGAGGGACCGCCGGACATGAAGAGGTAGATGGCGCGCTTGGCTTTGGGAGCAAAATGTGGGAGCTTCAGGGCGTCGGTGGACGGACCAGGCTTGCCGTAGTCAGGCGCGTGAGCATCGCCGCGGAGAGCGCGGTTGCCAAGGAGGCTGGCCATGGCGGCCCAGCCCAGCACTTTTCCTGAGCGGCCGAGGAAGTGACGGCGCGTCTGCAACTCGGCCCATTCCTGTTTCACACTTGCGGGAACAGGGAGCGCCAACACGTCGTGAGCGTGTTCGGTATCGGTGCATAGAGGATGCTGCTTCATGTCCTAAACCTCAACTACTTTGTAATCGTCTCATCGAGATTGAGCATTTCGCTGGCGACCATGGTCCATGCAGCCAACTCTGGAGCAGGAATCGATGCGTCGCTTTTGGTTTCGCCTTCGCTGACGAGAGCATGCGCCGCTTTGGGATCCGCGGCGTAATGTTTTTCCATTTTGGACAGTGAATCCTGAAGCACGGCAGCCATTTGCGCAGATGGATCGTGGGCGAGCAAGATCTGGCTCATCAGATCAATGCGCTGTTCCGGCTGCTTTCCGCCTTCTTTGATGACCCGTTCCGCGAGGGCGCGCGCGGCTTCGACCCACTGCACATCGTTCATGGTGACGAGGGCCTGCAATGGTGTATCGGTGCGCTGGCGGCGTGTGCAGACCACGTCGCGCATGGGTGCATCGAAGGCATCCATGTCGGGCAACATGGCCATGCGCTTCCAGTAGGTGTACATGCTTCGCCGGTGGAGCGCGTCTCCTTTTTGCTGCTCGTAAACCAGCGTGTCGCTGCCGCCGATGCCGATTTGTTCCCAGATGTTCTGCGGCTGGTAAGGCTTGACGCTGGGGCCGCCGATCTTATTCACCAGGAGGCCGCTCGACTGGAGAGCTACATCGCGCAGCATCTCGGCATCCATGCGGAAACGCGGCCCATGAGCAAGCAGCAGGTTTTTGGGGTCGCGCGCAAGCTGCTCAGGCGTCGACTTGGCGCCCTGCCGATAGGCTGCCGACATCACCATGAGCTTGTACATGTGCTTCATATCCCAGCCACTCTCGCGAAATTCGACGGCCAGCCAATCGAGTAACTCGGGATGCGAAGGACGCTGGCCCATGATGCCAAAGTCTTCTGTGGTTTCGACGAGGCCTGCGCCGAAGATCTCATTCCACATGCGGTTGACGGTGACGCGCGCTGTGAGCGGATTTTCTACGCTTACGGTCCACTTCGCGAGGGCCAACCGGTTGTGCGGCTCGCCGGATGGCAACGCGGGAAGATAGTGCGGCGTGTTGGCCTCAACACGCTCGGTGCGCGCCGTGTATCCGCCGCGAGTCAGGATATCGGCATAGGCGATGGAGGGCTTTTCCCAGGAGACGAGCGTGAGGTCGCCGCCCTCGCTGAGCTTGTCGAGTTCGGCATCGAGCTGACGGATCTGGGCCTCAATGGCTCTGACGTTCGGATCGATGTTGTTGAAGTAGAACTGGCTGACCGAATGAAATTCATCCGCATTCCATTTATCCGCAGGCTGGGCGGCCACCTCGGCGACGTAATCCTCGAAGGGAAGGCGGCGCGTTTCGTCGGCAGTCAAGGCGCGGCCGTAAAGGCGAATGTCCTGGTAGCGCGTTTCACGGGAAGGATTGGCGTCGGGGCTTCTCCAGCCGAGTTGCATTGGAGCTTGGGTCCGAATCGTGGCCTGGGTGAGCGTGTCAGCGACGATCTTGGTTTCGATCGGAGCGCCATTCACATAGATCTTGATGCCTGAGGCCTTGCCGGAGCCGTCGTAGGTGAAGAATATGTGACGCCAATGGCCATCGAGCGGCAGTGGAGCAGCCGAAGAAACCTTGAGCGCAACCAGCGGAGTTTTATCCTCTGGAGGCTTGGGCACCGGCGGCTTCGCATCCTTCTTTTTATCGTCCTTCTTCGCGTCTTTTTCTTTGGGCGGTTCCTTCTTCGCTTTCGGCTTGTTGGGAGCGAGATCTTTGGGAGTTAGATCGGAAGGCGTGGGAAAATCGAACGCCTCTTTTATTTTGGGCTCCTTCGTGTCTTTGGCGCTCTTTTTATCTTTCGCGTCATTGCTTGCAGGGGCGTCTTTGTGGACCACGAGGTCTTTCGGGCCCTGGTTCACGAGATCGACACTGAGCACTCCGTTGTCGAGCGAAAGATCCCACCCACGGTTGTGCTGCGTGGCGTCCATCTTTGAAAGGAGCGTGCCCTTTTCCCAATCGAGCCCGTAGTTGGGAGCTGAGCGCATCATGAACCAGCCGCCGGAAGAGAAGGACTGGTTTTGTTCGTAGTCGCCATTCTGGCCGAGCAGGATATGGGTGTTCGTGTCCATGCGGAAATCGGGCCAGAGCCACGTGGTCTCGCCCCATTGCGGTTTGAATTTGCCNNAGGCTGCGATCGCGGAGGCGCAACGTACGAAGCTGCTCGGCGAGTTCCGACCGCTTCGTCCACACGCGGTTGTACTCGTCCTGATTCTGCGGCCGGGGGATGCGCGCCGCCGGCGCCCAGACAGGCCGGTCGTCGTTGAAGGGTTTCTCTTCAAGGTTGTTGAAGAAAGCGCTTAACGCATAGAAGTCTTTCTGGGTGGTGGGATCGTACTTGTGATCGTGGCAAACAGCGCAGCCTACCGTGAGGCCCATGAACGCAGCGCCATAGGCTTCGGTGCGTTCGCGCGCCATGTTCACGCGCAGTTCTTCGGGGATGGTGCCCCCTTCGTTGCTGCTGACGCCGAGCCGCACGTATCCGCTGGCGATGAGCGGATCGAGATTCCTGGCGGGCAGCAGATCGCCGGCAATTTGCTCCATGGCGAACTGGTCAAAACGCTTGTTGTTGTTGAAGGAGCGAATCAGGTAATCGCGATAAGGCCAGATGTCGCGGCTGTTGTCGTAATGCAGACCATAGGTGTCGGCGTAGCGCGCGCAATCGAGCCAGTAGCGGGCTCGGTCTTCACCAAAGGCAGGCCGAGCGAGCAGGTTGTCCACCAGGTGCTCGTAGGCCTGGGGTGAGTGGTCGTTCTCGAAGGCACGAACTTCGGATGGGGTAGGGAGCAGGCCGGTGAGGTCGAGGGTGACGCGGCGAATGAGCGTCGGCTTGTCCGCTTCGGGTGAGGGATGCAGCCCCTCTTTGCGCAGTCGAGCCAGAATGAAGGCGTCAATCGGCGTCCGCACCCACGTGTCGTTTTGCGTGGCGGCAGGGAGCGGCGGCCTGGCGGGTTTTTCGAAGGCCCAATGGGGGCGATACACGGCGCCCTCTTTGATCCACTGCTTTAAAACGGCGATCTCGGCGGCCTTCATCTGCCTGGCTTCGCCCTGTGCGTTTTGCGGCATCAGGTGGTGCGGGTCCGTTGATTCAATGCGCTTGATGAGCTCGCTCTGTTCGGGATGGCCGGGCACGATGGCGTCGGGATGGCCCGGACGCTTTTTGAAGGCGGACTCTTCAAGGTCGAGGCGCAACCCGGCCTTGCGCATTTCCGGGTCTGGTCCGTGGCAACTGAAGCAGTTAGCTGCGAGAATCGGCTGCACGTCCTGGTTGAAGTCGAGGTGCTGTGTACCGGAGGAGGCTCGCTCATCTTGACGGT
Organism: Acidobacteriaceae bacterium; assembly: GCA_003164635.1. Lineage (GTDB taxonomy): Bacteria > Acidobacteriota > Terriglobia > Terriglobales > Acidobacteriaceae > Telmatobacter. Next base: position 4,123 of record PLTV01000335.1, on the reverse strand, counting down.
GAGCATGGCAACCGAATGTTCCCACGAGCAAAGCTCCGGCTGCAGCACAAGATACGAGGGTCAGACTGCCGTGGGCCCATCTTCGAGGCCGCAGCGGTATCGGACGGACGACATTGGCTCGACTCGGTATCAAAGGCGTTCCCCTGAGACCGGCCCAACGGCCGGGACTTCAACGTGCGCCACGCGGCAGCAAACTCGGCCCCGACAGCCCCATCGTTCGAGACTCGAATTCCGGCCGAAGGCCATAGGGAAGCCGGACATGCGCACATGATAGAGGACGCAAAATAGAAGTGGCAAAGCAATTACGGGATAAGGAGGGGCTGGTGGCTGGCGAACTTGATTAGCAGACGAAGCGGAAAGATCCGCCCAGCGAACGGAAGCTGTCTCAACAGGCGAAGGCAGTCAGCTTTTTGGCGTCCCCGACGGGATTTGAACCCGTGTTATCGCCGTGAAAGGGCGGTGTCCTAGGCCGGGCTAGACGACGGGGACGCGATGAGGGCAGAGAGCAGCCGGGGAATTGGCGGAAGCGCCCGTATTGAAGGCTATCAACTTGAGGTTGACCTGTCAAAAACATGGATGGGATAAGCACCCCTGCGCGGTGCGGTGGAAATTTTGCGTCAATGCGGCGCGCTGAGGCGTCAGAATAGAGAAGGACCTGAAGAATCCACATCTTGCCGCCAAAGGGCCACCCTTCAGGCGGAATCCGCCCGGCATGGCCGGCCCGGAACAGGAGCGGACTGCGACACGTATCAAGCTTCGTGTCGAGCAGAGCCCGGTTTCGCGTAGATCGACAATAACCAAGCAGAGCGAGTGAGGATGAGCGCGTTGAGACGCAATTTTCGGTATCTTTTGCCGCTAGTCGGGCTGTTTGCAGCCGTGGGTTGTCAAAACAAGTCAGCAGCTCCGCCCGCGGGCGCCGGCATGCAGGCCATGCCCGTGCAAACGGTGGCCGTGACCATGGCGCCGGTGCCGCAAGGCTCAGAGTACGTGGCGACCATCAAATCGAGGCGGTCGGCCACCATGCAGCCGCAGGTCGACGGACGGCTCACCGAGATCAAAGTTGCCTCGGGCGACCATGTGAAGTCCGGGCAGGTGCTGATGAGCATCGACCCGCTCCATCAGCAGGCTTCAGTGGATTCTGCCCAGGCCACCGAGCGGCAGAAGAAAGCCGTCTTCGACTACAACACGTCGGAGATCGATCGGCAGAAAAAGCTCTTTGAGGCCGGCATCATCAGCCGCGACATCTACGAGCAGGCCGAACAGGCTTACGGAAACAGCAAGGCGGATTACGAGTCGGCCGTGGCGTCGCGCAAGACGCAGGATGAGCAGCTTGCCTACTACACCGTACGCGCACCCTTCGATGGCGTAATCGGTGACATTCCCGTGCATATGGGCGATTACGTTTCCTCCACAACCATTTTGACTACGGTCGACGAGAACAAGGACCTGGAAGCCTACATCTACGTTCCCACAGAGCGCGCTGGCCAGGTAAAGATGGGTCTGCCGGTCGATCTGCTGGACACGGGCGGCAACCTGCTCGAGAAGACGAAGATTGACTTCATTTCTCCGCAGGTGGATAGCACGCTGCAGGGAATTCTGGCCAAAGCGCCGGTGCACGCGTCGCCGCAGATTCTTCGCAACGCGCAATTGGTGAAGGCAAAAGTCATTTGGAGCACCTCGTCAATGGCGGTAGTGCCAGTGCTTGCGGTAACCCGCCAGGGCGGCCAGAGCTTTGTATTTGTGGCCCACGAGCAAGGCGGCCACTGGATGGCTCAGCAGACGGCGGTGACGCTTGGCGACACGGTGGGCAACTCGTATGCGATCCAGTCCGGATTGCAGGCCGGCGACAAAGTGATTGTTTCCAGCACCCAGTTTCTTGTGAATGGCATGCCCGTCATGCCGCTCGGTGCGCAATCCTGACCCGACTGCGCACGCGGCGCCGGTCCAGTCGGCTCTGAAGCAGTCAATTCGGTTTACCTGTTGCAGGACTCAAAGGAAGGCTCCTCTTGTTTGTCGATTTCTTCATTCATCGGCCTGTCTTTGCCACGGTCTGCGCGCTGCTGATCATTCTTGCCGGCGCAATCTGTCTTCCGCTTTTGCCTGTGGCCATGTATCCCACCCTGACGCCTCCGCAGGTGATGGTGACAACCAACTATGTGGGCGCCAATGCTGACACGGTGGAGAAAGCAGTCACGATCCCGCTGGAAGAAGCAATCAACGGCGTCGAGGGCATGCGCTACATCAGTTCTTCCAGCACCAATAGCGGTACAAGCACAATTACCACCACGTTTCAGACCGGCTACAACCTGGATATCGCGGCGGTCGACGTGCAGAACCGCGTGGCCAGCGTACAGGGACGTCTGCCCGCGGCGGTAAATTCAAGCGGCATCACCATCACCAAGGCGAACTTCAACTTTGTCCTCGGCGCCGGCTTCTACACCGACGACGGCCGCTACTCGCCCGAGTTTCTCTCGAACTACCTTGATGTCTACGTCAAAGACGCGATCAAGCGCGTTCCCGGCGTGGGCGACGTGATGATCTTTGGTGAGCGCAAGTACGCCATGCGCATCTGGCTTGACCCAGTCCGGCTCGCAGCCCGCAATCTGACGACCACCGATGTGATCAACGCGCTTACGGAACAGAACGTTGAGATTCCGGCAGGACAGCTGGGACAGCAGCCTGCCGACATGAAGCAGTCTTTTCAGATTCCGGTGCGGGTTGTCGGGCGCCTGAGCAGTCCCGCTGAGTTCGACAACATCATTGTCAAAAACTCGACCAACGGGCTGGTGCTGCTGAAAGACGTCGGTCACTCCGTGGTGGGCGCCGAGGACTACAGCGCCAACCTCGAATACCTTGGGCATTCCGCCAACGGCATCGGCGTTATGCAGTTGTCCAACGCCAACGCCCTTGATGTCGATACGCGCGTCAAGGCCGCCCTCAAGGAACTCCAGAAGACTTTTCCTCCTGGGCTGAAGTATGCCGTCGCGTTCGATTCCACTACGGTGGTCGGCGACTCCATCCGCGAAGTGCTTGTCACCCTCGCTGAAGCTATTGCCATTGTGATCGTGGTCATTTTCCTCTTCCTGCTTGACTGGCGCGCCACCATTATTCCAGCGGTGACGATTCCGGTGTCACTCATCGGAACCTTCGCTTTCGTCAAGCTATTCGGCTTCTCAATTAACTCGCTTACGCTGTTTGGCATCACGCTGGCTACGGGCCTGGTGGTCGACGACGCCATTGTCGTCATTGAGAACGTGCAGCGGCATATCGCAATGGAGCACTCCGACCCGCACGAAGCAACTTCAAACGCCATGGGCGAGGTCACCAGTGCCGTCATTGCCACGTCCCTGGTGCTTATCGCCGTGTTTATCCCGGTATCCTTCTTCCCCGGAACGACGGGAATCCTCTATCGCCAGTTCTCGCTCACCATTGCCTTCGCCATCGCTATTTCGGCTTTCAACGCGCTGACCCTTTCGCCGGCCCTGTCGGCATTGTTCCTGCGCGGCGAAGAGGACCGGCCCAAACAACTCGACTTTCTTCACATCCGGCCTGTCTCGCGCGCATTTGCCGGCTTTGTGCATGGGGCGGATGCAGCCGTGAGCTGGCTGGGGCGTACTTATGCCAAAGGCATCCATGTGGCGCTTCGACTTCGCTACCTGCTCCTGTTGGTATTCTTCGCCGGCCTGGGCGCCACGGTTTGGATGTATCAGCATGTCCCCACCGGCTTCATCCCGCAGGAAGACCAGGAATTCCTGATGGTGATTGTGCAGGCGCCTCCGGGTTCGTCACTGTCCTATACAACAAATCTGGCCGAGCGCGCGCAAGCCATCCTTGCCACAAATCACGACATCGCCGGGGCCTTCTCCATCATGGGTTTCTCTTTTGCGGGCGGGTCGTCCAACGCGGGAATGATGTTTGTCAGCACACTTCCGGCCGATCAGCGCCGAGCTAAAGGGCACTCTGCGTCCGACATCGTTGCCGACCTTGCGCCTAAATTGCAAATGCTGATGTTCGCCCCCAATGGCGGATTGGTGATGCTCGTGCAGCCCCCAGCGGTTCAGGGCGTCGGCAGCTTCGGTGGTTTCGCATTCATGTTGCAGGATTCCGGCTCCAATACCTTGTC
>PLTV01000127.1 GCA_003164635.1 Acidobacteriaceae bacterium | reverse complement strand
TGCTGTTTCTGGATGAGCCGACGACCGGACTCGATCCGCAGGCGCGCAGGCATTTGTGGGATTTGGTAGATGAGCTTAAACAGGCGGGACGCACGATTATTTTGACGACGCACTACATGGATGAAGCCGAGCGGCTCTGCGATCGAGTGGCGATCATGGACCACGGAAAAGTGATTGCGATGGGAACGCCGCAGCAGTTGATTGGCACCGTCGGCGGAGAAGACATTGTCGAGTTTGCAGTGACAGGGAGTGAGACGAGCGGGCGTGGAATCGTCGATGTTTCGGCATTGCTGGCGATTCCCGGCGTCCAGTCGCACCGCGTGGATGCGGGACTGCACCAGCTTTCGGTGAGCGAACTGCATATCGCGGTGCCGCGCATCTTCGCCGCCCTGAATGAGCAGGGGTTGCATTTGAGCGAATTTCGCACCCACTCGGCCACGCTGGAAGATGTGTTTGTGCGCCTGACGGGGAGGAACCTGCGCGATGAATAAACTCGAATTGAGCAGCCTGTACCAGCTGACCATGGCGCGGTTCCGCTTGTTTCTGCGCGAGCCCGAGGCGATCTTCTGGATATTTCTGTTTCCAATTCTGCTCGCTGTGGGACTGGGCATCGCATTTCGCAACCGTCCCGCCGACGTGCTCCAGGTTGGCGCCACAACTCCGCAATTGACACAGGCACTGGCAGCGGACAAGGGGCTGACGGCGGATACGGTTGACGAAGCCGAAGGCACCCATGAACTGGCGACTGGGCGCATTCTCCTTCTCGCCATTCAAAGGCCGGACGGCGTGGCCTACAAGTACGACGATACGAATCCAGATGCGCGGAGCGCCAGGCTCCTGGCAGATCGAGCAATCCAGGCTGCGGCGGGACGCAAGGACGCAGTGCATGCGGGCAACGAACTTGTGCACGAGACCGGGGCGCGGTACATCGACTTTGTGGTGCCGGGGCTGTTGGGGATGAACCTGATGGGCTCGGCCATGTGGGGGCTTGGATTCGCAATCGTCGAGGCCCGGCAGAAGAAATTGTTGAAGCGGCTGGTAGCGTCGCCCATGCCGAAGTGGCAATACCTGGCGTCGTTCTTGCTTACGCGGCTGGCGATGCTGATTATCGAGGTCGCCTTTTTTCTGGGGTTCGCGAAGATCGCGTTCGGTGTGCCGTTTCGCGGGCCGCTTTGGCAGCTGGTCTTTTTTTGTCTTATGACGTCGATGGCGTTTTCCGGGCTCGGATTGTTGGTCTCCTCGCGCGCTAGGACGATGGAAGCCGTGTCGGGGCTGATGAACCTGGTGATGCTGCCCATGTGGATATTGTCCGGCGTGTTTTTCTCGGCGACAAGGTTTCCGGCTATGGTGCAGCCGTTTGTAAGGGCGTTGCCGCTGACCGCGGGCATCGACGCCATGCGCGGAAACATGCTGCAGGGAATCGGGGTCGGACAGATGCTGCCGCAAGTGGGCATATTGCTGGCGTGGTTCGTGGTTCCGTTTGTGGTATCGTTACGCATCTTCCGCTGGCGCTAATCGAGAGCAGCGGATCTGCGTGAGGTAGGCCATGGATCGGCGGGAGTTTGTTGCCGGCGCGGCGGCATTGGCGGTGTGCCCGCGATCGATGCAGGGAGCGGCCTCGCTGGCGAGCGATTTCCCCCTTGCGCTCGATCGGCATCGCTTCGGCGTGAACTACACGCCTTCGCACAACTGGTGGTTCTGCTGGAACGACTGGAATCCAGACCCCATCAAGCGAGACCTTGACGCGATTGCGGCGCTGGGCGCAGATCATCTGCGGCTGATGCTGATCTGGCCGGACTTTCAACCAAACCTGACCTGGGTAAGCGATGCGCATCTGGACCGGCTGAATCAACTGCTGACGTTGATGGGCGAGCGCAAGCTGGATGCACTTGTCACCGTATTCACGGGACAGCTGAGCGGCTGGTTCTTTCTGCCATCGTTTCAAAAGCCCGATCCGGCGATCTTTGTAGATGCGGAGTTGTGGACGGCTGAGAAACTTCTGATACGGGCGCTGGCGCGCACGATGAAGGCGCACGACAACATCATCGGCTTCGACTTCGGCAATGAAATGAACACCTGCTGGCATGCTCCGACGAATATAGGCGATGCGTGGATGACGAAGATGTTCGCGCTGATGAACGAGGCCCATCCCGGCGGTCTGCATGTGAATGGCGTGGATCATCACCCGTGGTTCTTCCCCGACACGTTCTCGGCCCGGGCGCTGGCTGCGCAGCGGTTTCCCGTGATTCATGCCTATCCGTGGTGGTCCGATGCGCTGAAGTACGGAGGCCCGATGGATCCCCCGAGCACGAAAATTCTGGCGGCGTTCGCGGCATTGGTGCGATCGTACGCCGGCGACGCGCAAAAGCCTGTATGGGCCGGGGAATTCAACACCTGTATCGAGACACTTTCGGAAAAGGGACAAGCCGAGTGGCTTGAGAAAGCCGTCACGGCCGGAATTGAAGAAGGCGTGAGTTGGTTTACGTACTGGGACAGCCACGATGTCGACCGCAAATTCAACTTCAACTCGTTGGAATACAGTCTCGGTTTGCTGACCAACGACGGCCGCGTGAAGGAACAGGGGCGCGTCTTCAAGCAGCTTGCCGAAGCGCACCGCGGCAACGCGGTGGCCTTCCCGAAAGAAACACCCGCACCGCCGCCAATGGAACAGACGATGGATGGGACGTGGAAGTGGCTGCTGGACTACCTCAAATGGAAACCGGCAGCCAGGTAGCTCCGGGGTGGGAAAGCAAAAATCAAAAAACGACCGCGGTCAATTAAGCTCTCACAAGGCGCGCAGGCGACGGGGCGCAGAGCGGCTCGCAGTTGTCTTCTTCGTAACCGGCGAGTTCGGCGAGAATGCGCTCGACAGCTCGGTCTGCAGCGCGCTCGCCTTTTTCCGAAAGGCTCATGCGGATGGGCTGGCGCGGATCGATGGTGATGGCGTAGAGCACCACTTCGGGACCTCCGCCCTGGATGTAAAAGACGTCGAGCAGGTCTTTGACGCCGATGTCGTGCGCCGTCAGTGTGGGCGGGTAGTCGCGAGAGAAGCGCGGCGTGGTGCGGGTGACCGTGCCTTCCGCGTTGCCGTCGTCGGCGGCGTCGATCAGGATGATGCGATCCGCGCTTTGCAGCGTGCCGAGAAGAGCAAAGCCACCGGTTCCGCCGTCCATGCACTCGACGTTCGGCGGGAGTGGATGTTCCTGCACGGCGCGCACGACGTAGACGCCGATGCCTTCATCGCCCATGAGCACATTGCCCAGACCGAGGATGAGTGTTTTCTCTTCGCAATCAAAATTCAAGATGCCCTCGATGCTTGGCGCTATTTGTGCGGCTTCTCGCGGTCGAATTTCCAGCCGCCGATGATGGAAGAAACAGTTCCGCGGCCTTCAATGTAGTCGTGATAGAAGGCGAGGTAGATGTGAACGATGATGAAGGTGACGAAAAACCACAGGAAGAGGTGGTGCCAGAAGCGCACGCTGAATTCGCCACCCATGAGCGGGACGATCCAGGTAAACATGCGCGGCAACCACGAGTTGCTCATGCTGGAGTAGAGGGCGAAGCCGGTGATCGTCTGAAAGACAAAGGCCAGAAAGGTGCCGAAGTAAATTGTGCCGGCGAGCGCGTTGTGGCCGGTGGAGATGGGGCCGTGGGCCTTGACCTCGAAGACGTCGGCCTTGATGACATCCACGATTTCCCGGCGCTGCCAGCGCTTGAGCGGGAAAAACGCTGCCCAACTGGCGTACTTGTTGCCGACGAATCCCCAATAGAGACGGGCCAGGAAGTTGAAGACGTAAATGAATGCCGCGAGGAAGTGGATGAAGCGGACCCACCCGAACCAATAGAGCTGGTAGGCCTCGCTTGCATAGAACATGCGAATGGGAGCGCCGATGAGATAGCCCGTGATGAGAAGTGCAGTGAGGGCCACAGCATTGATCCAGTGGTAGGCCCGAACCGGGAGTTCCCACACATAGATGCGTCGATAGTCGACCGGTTGGGCAGCGGCTCTTGCGATCAGACTCCGTTTTGTATCCAGGGCTGGCGTGCTCATATTCTCACTCAAATGAAACCTGGCTGATGTGCCGTCCCTGCGGATCGTACAAGTGTACGGCGCAGGCCAGACACGGGTCGAAGGAATGGATGGTGCGGATAATCTCGACGGGCTCATCGATCTTGGCGACGGGCGTGCCAATGAGCGAGGCTTCGAAGGACGAGCGCTGGCCCTTGGCATCGCGCGGGGAACCGTTCCAGGTGGTTGGGACGACGAGCTGATAGTTGTCGATTTTGGCGTCGTGAATCTTGATCCAGTGTGCCAGGGAGCCGCGCGGCGCTTCTACGAGGCCAACGCCCTCGGCATCGGTGGGCCAGGACTTCGGCTCCCAGCGCTCGCCGTTGAATGTTGAGGTCTCGTTGATTTTGACGCGGTCCATGAGCTGACCGAAGAACTCCTTGAGCCAGATCATGGCGAGGGCAGCATCGAGACCGCGGGCGGCGGTGCGGCCGAGGGTGGAGAAGAGTGCGCCCACGGGCACGTTGAGCTTGCCGAGTGTGTCTTTCACCAGTTCCTGCACATCGGTGTGTCCGGAAGCGTATGCGACGACGAGCCGGGCAAGCGGCCCCACTTCCATGGGATTGTCTTTCCAGCGTGGGGTCTTGAGGAATGAATATTTGGCGTGACCCTCGAGCGTCTCGAATGGCGGCTTGGGCCCGGTGTAGTTGANNTCCTTGATCTCCTGCGAGTCACGCGGGTTGACGGGATGCACCGTGGAGAGATCGCGATTGAGAACGACGCCGCGCGGATACTTGAAGGCTTCCGGTTTGCCATAGCCCTGGGTGGGGTATTCGCCGTAGCTCATGTAGTTCTTCAAACCGCCGCCCCATTGCGCCCAGTCTTTGTAGAAGGAGGCAACAGCCAGCAGGTCGGGAATATAGACCTGGTTGACGAACTCGTCGGCCTGGCTGATGAGGCGCGCGACAAGATTGAGCCGGTCGGAGTTGATGGCGGCCACTTCGTTGGTGTCAATGGAGCACGGAACGCCGCCGACGAGATAGTTCGGGTGTGGATTCTTGCCGCCGAAGACGGCATGAATCTTGACGACTTCCTTCTGCCACTCGAGCGCGTCGAGGTAGTGGGCGACGCCGATGAGGTTCACTTCAGGAGGAAGCTTGTAGGCCGGGTGTCCCCAGTAGCCATTGGCAAAGATGCCGAGGCCGCTGGCGGCGAATGCCTTGATTTTGTCCTGGACCTCGGAGAAGTAAGCGGGGGTGTTCTTGTCCCACTTGGAGAAGGATTGCGCCAGTTCGGCGGCCTTCTTGGGATCGGCCTTGAGGGCGTTGACAATGTCAACCCAGTCCAGTGCATGCAGGTGGTAGAAGTGCACCACGTGATCCTGCACGTACTGCGTGGTCATCATGATGTCGCGGATCA
>PLTV01000293.1:16356-24057 GCA_003164635.1 Acidobacteriaceae bacterium | reverse complement strand
GGCAAAACCGCGGCGAACGGCTACTTAATTAATTAAGCAGCAAGTGCCAGTTCTTCGTTGGCAACTTTGTTTTTGCAGGCGATTACGGGTGCCCACACCCCGACATGTCTCCCTTGCCGCAATCGATCCCGTCGAAACCGTGACGCCCCCTTTGTGATTCAGCATTTTCCGTTGCAGAAAATGCTCAGGTGCGAGCCGGGCCAACTGGCTCGTGCTGCGTTTCTCTATTCTACGCCAGATCGAGTTTTGGTTGAAGGGCACGGAAATCCATGCTCGTAACGCCCTTTTTCAGGGTGTTTTTTGCATCTAACCGATGCGTTTTATTTGGTTTGCAGCAAAAAGGGGACGGGGTAGGGGGTCAGGACCCCGGTGGTACGGACGGGGAGGATCTCCGACAGATTAGACCGGGCGCATCTCCGACACTCGGACGAAGCTTCGGTTGCACGAACGAGATTGGACGAGTGAGCACAGAGTTATTGTTCACCTCGGCAGCGAATTTATCTGCAATCGAGGCGCGGTAATCCAGGGGAGTCACGATCCCCCGGGTAGAACGCTGCATGCGAATCCCTTCAGGTCTGATCTACTGGCCCAGGCAACACCAGCCCACGACCCGGTCTGGCCTTTCAACGCTCGACTTTGCCAACGGAAGCAAGGTCCTCGATCGCAAATGACCCAGGGTATACTGGCCCGTCACCCATTTATGGAGAGAATTCAATGCTTAAGAAAACGTTTGCTCGAGCCGCGGCATGGATCGTGGTTCCGCTTGCCTGCCTGGCTCCCTTCGCCCTGCATAGCCAGACCTCGGGCGCGGTCCTGACGATCCGCGCAGACAAGCCTGCATCGCAGGTTAGCCCTACGCTCTATGGCCTGATGACTGAGGAGATCAACTACTCCTACGACGGCGGCATTTATGCGGAAATGGTACGCAATCGCACTTTCGGTGGCGACTGGAGCGGCATTCAGCATTGGTTTCTGGTGGAGAAAGGGACCGCCGAGGCGGCGCTTGCGCCGGATAAACAGACGGGGCCAAGTGAGGCATTGAAGGCAAGCCTGCGCATCGAGGTGAAGCAGGCCGATGCGCAGAACCAGGCGGGAGTGCTAAACGATGGATGGTGGGGCATGCCCTTGCGGCCGAATACCACCTACAAAGGGTCGCTTTACGCAAAAACGGACTCGGCCGAGCTTGGGTCTGTGACGGTGAGCCTGGTGAGTGACGACAGCGGGAAGCCCTTGGCTACCGCTTCGATTGCTGGGATTGGGACGGATTGGAAGCAGTTTCAATTCACGCTGAAGACGGACGCGATTGCGCCCTCGGTGTCGAACCATTTGAGCCTTACGGTGGGGCATGCGGGAACGCTCTGGCTGAACCTGGTTTCGCTGTTTCCGCCAACGTATCGCGATCGCGTGAATGGCAACCGCGTCGACTTGATGGAGAAGCTGGCAGAGATGCACCCGGCATTTCTTCGCTTTCCGGGCGGGAATTATCTTGAAGGCGACCACATTAACGAGCGGTACCAGTGGAAGAAGACGATTGGGTCCCTGGTGGACAGGCCCACGCATCCGAGCCCGTGGCATTATCACTCGTCGGACGGGTTGGGCTTTCTGGAATTTCTGGAGTGGTGCGAGGACCTGAAGATGCAGCCGGTGCTGGCGGTGTATGCCGGTTACTCGATGGCCCAGGAGCACGTGAATCCAGGACCCGATCTCGACCCTTATGTGCAAGACGCGTTGGACGAGTTGGAGTACGTGACCGGCGGGACAGACACGAAGTGGGGCGCGGTGCGTGCACAGAACGGACATCCGGAGCCGTTCAAGCTGCACTATGTGGAGATAGGCAACGAGGATTTCTTCGACAAGTCAGGAAGCTACGAGGGGCGGTATGCGCAGTACTACAAGGCAATCAAGGCGAAGTATCCAGATCTGGAACTAATCGCCACGATGCCGCTGAAGAATATGAAGCCCGATGTGGTGGACGACCACTATTATTTGCGCGCGACGCAGTTTTTCAAGGACACGACGCACTACGACAAGACGGACCGCAACGGCCCGAAAATCTTTGTCGGCGAGTGGGCGACGCGGGAGGGTTCACCCACCACGAATTTCGGCGCGGCCCTCGGCGACGCGGCTTGGATGACCGGCCTGGAACGCAACAGCGACATCGTCGTGATGGCCGCGTATGCACCACTGTTGGTGAACGTCAATCCGGGGGGGATGCAGTGGGAGAGCGACCTGATCGGATATGACACGATGCACAGCTATGGTTCGCCGAGCTACTGGGCGCAGGTGATGTTCTCGAAGTACCTGGGCAGTGAGACGCTGGAATCGAAGCTGGAGGGGGCGGGGCCAAAGCTGTTTTATTCCGTGACGCATGATTCGGCGAAGAAGCGGATTTATCTGAAGCTGGTGAACGCATCTTCGGCGCCGGCGCCGGTGACGATCGAATGGGCGGGCGCCAAGCTGGCGGAGGCAGGCAAGCTCGTGACTCTGAGCGCGCACACGACGCAGGCCACAAATACGATTCAGCGGCCCTCAGAAATTGTGCCGACGGAGTCGGTCCTTCATGGAGTAAGCGAGCACCTGCGGCACACTGTGCCCGGGTATGCGATCCAGGTTATCGAGTTAGAAGAGCGTTAACCACCGCGGTGAGACAGACGCTGGCTAGCCGTTCGCACGAGGGTTGTGCTTTCGTGACTCTCGACATCGGGAACACAATTGTTGACGCGGCATGCCACGGTGAAACGCGAACGGTGCGACGCATTTGCCAGCATTCAGCTTGGCGGGAACCCGCCTATTGGCGCACAGCCCAGGCGAGGCCGTCGGGGCCGTTGACGGGGATTTTGCCGACTTCGGCGAAGGTCTTGAGGTCGATGACGGAGACATAGTTGTCGCGGCCGCAGGCGGCGTAGGCGCGGGCGCCGTCTGGTTGCATCTGGATGCCGCCGGAGGCGTGCACATCGGGGAGACGCTTCACTTCGTTGTGCGTGGAGGCGTCGAGGACCACGAGAGCGGAACCAGGCGAGACCAGGACCAGTTTGCCGTCGGGTGTGAACTTGAGGCGGTTGGCGCCGCGGACGTTGGCCTGGAGCGTGGCGGTGACCTTCTTCTGATCGAGATCGATGATGGAGATGGTGCCGTCTTGCGCGTTGGCAACCCACATTTCCTTGCCGTCGGGCGATACATCGAAGCCCTCGCCGCCGTGGCCGACGGGCACGACCGTGAGATCCCAATAGCCGCCGGGAGGCGGTGGCGGAGGATTTCCCATTCCCGGGGGCGGACCACCACCCGGTGGCATCCCAGGAGGAGGGCCGCCCGGCCCCATGCCGGGAGGCGGACCGCCGGGACGGCGCTCGGACTTGTTCATGATGGTGACGGTGGCAGCGTTGACGTTGGTGGTAACGATGCGCTTGCCGTCGGCGAAGGCGTAGACCATGTGCGTGCGATCCTGGCCCGTCCCCATGATCCAGTCGATTTTGCCGCTGGCGGGGTCATAGCTGCCGATGGCTTTGGCAGCCTCGGCGGTGAAAAAGACCTTGCCGAGTTTGAAGTCGAGGCCGTGCGGGCCGGTGAGCGCACCGAGATCGATGGAGGGCTGCCGCGTATGGCCTACAAGGTCGATAACGGCGAGGGTGTGGAAGGCGCCGAATCCGTAGTTGGAAACGTAGGCGGTTTTGCCATCGGCAGAGGCGATGACTTCATGCGGATCGTCGCCGACAGGAACAGTGGCGACAATTTTCAGGCTGACGGGGTCGACGATGGAGAGGGTGTGGTCCTGCTTGGATAGGGCGAGAAGGCTGGCGGCGGGTGTGACTTGTGCGGAGGCGCAGTGGGCGATCAGGGCGATGGCAATCGCGCAGAGTGAGAGCTTTCTCATTGGGGGCGCTCCATTCAACACGCTTAAAGTATCAGACGGGAGTGCATCGGTGATCTTGACGATTCGCAGTGGCGTAAGAGCGGGTCGTGACGGAGGTTTGTGCTTTCCCACCCATCGTGAAAAACGCGATGGATGGGGCCCCCACCGTTTTTGATTAGGAGACAGGTGGCTAGACGAACATGTCCTCGTCGCGATGGACATTGTTTCCGCGTGAGGGCGGCGGGGTGGTGCTCAGGGTCTCAACGACTGCCTTGATACCGGCGAGAATGCCGGAGAGCTGGCGCATGGGCTTGTTGACGGCATCCGAAACGAAAGCGCCGGCTTTATCCACCGCGTCGAGGGTATTTGCAAACATGGCGTCGATGCGGCCCGTTTCTTTGCGGACGCGGTCGAGGACTTCAGAAGTGACGGCTTCGATTTCGACGGCCTGGGCGCGGACACTACGTGCAATCTCAGAGCAATCGGCGACCGTCTGTTCGAACTTCGGCGAGACACGGTCGATGATGTCGCGCGTCTTTTCGATAGTGGGCATCACAGAGGAGCGCATCTCCTCCACTTCCTGCTTGAGGGACTTGAAGGATTTGCTCACGCCGAGATAGAGGGCAAAAAGGATGGCAGTCTGGAGGGTCAGGGCCAAAGCGGCAATGACAACAAAAACCAGCTCGAGGATTTCGTGATTTTGCATGGAGTGCTCTCGCGCAGTTCTGCTGCGGTATGTGTGTGCAGCAAATCGTTCAACGCGCCCACGGCCGGAGGAAGCGTTCTGTCCGGAGTGGGCTGATGAGCGCCGATGGTTCGCTCAAACAAGCCCGACTCAGGAGCCAATGGATGGGGGTTAGGGCGCACCGGATTGAAACCGGTAACGGCAGTTGCCTACAGCTCCGTCGGATCGGCGGTGGTCGTGCGATAGGCGTTGCGACCCGCTTCAACAGCAGCGCTGACACGAGTGGACTGATCGGTGACCAGGCCCTTGCCGCGCTCTACGAATTCTTCCCATTGCGCACGGCCGCGATCGACGACTTCACGGCTGCGGTCAACGTATTCACCGACCTGGTCTTTGCTCTTGTCTACCAGGTCTTTGCTCTTGTCGACGAGGTTGCTGACATGTTCTTTGCTCATGTCGACGAGATTGCTCACGTGTTCTTTGCTCTTGTCGACGATTTTGCCCACGTGCTCCTTGCTCTTGTCGACGAAAACACCGACTTGCTCGGAGGCCTGCTGGGCGGTTTTCTTCACGTACTCGGTGCCCTCGCGGGCGCCCTTGGCGAGGTCCTCGCGTGTTTCGCGGCCGCTTTTGGGAGCGTAGAGAATACCGACGACTGCGCCGACGCCCAGTCCTGCCAGGAACCAACCCAGATGATGAATCTTGCTGTCCTCTGCCATGATGAAAACTCTCCTTTCGCCCGGCCTTTAAGAATGCCTGAGCGTATCAAAACTCCCCGGAGCGTCGCAAATGTTGCGGGTCCGGTACTGAAGATCACCGCGGGTGAATTCGGACCTCGACTTCATCTTCGCAGTAATCTCACCGATTGGACGCAGATTCCGTTGTTCGAGTTGCAACGCGGAGGCAGGTGCGCCAGTTCCCTGCTCCTTTTCACGACGATACAGCAATGCCCTGTGGACATGCAGCCGACAACCGCGTTGATTGCCCTGCGGAGGAATCACGGGTAGCATGGGCAAATAGAAATGCGGCATGAGCCTTTAAAGGAGGTTCATGCCGCGTGGATGACATTTTTTCCTGAGACACGCCGCGTTACGGGTTCGTGGTTTCCCACCCATGCCGCAGAAAGCGCGGCATGGATGGGCACCCGGCGATGGTGCGGCAACTAGAATTCGGCGCGGACGGCGATCTGGCCGGTACGTGCGCCGCCGAAGTCGGAACCGATGCTGTTGGAGACAAGGCCGAAACTGCCTGAGCTCAGGTTGAGGTTTGGGTCGCCGAGGTTGGTGTGGTTAAGCACGTTGGTGAACGTGCCTTCCGCTTTGACCTTGAAGCGCTCGGTGATGGAGAAGGTCTTGCTCAGCCCGGAGGAGAGGTTGACGAGGCCGGGACCAACAACGGAGCCAACCTGGTTGTTGCCGAAGCGGCCGATGGGCAGCGGCGAAGGACCGTTGGGAACGAAGGTTCCGCTGGAGGTGGGTGTGTAGCCGGAGCCGGTCGTGCAGGGGTTGCCGGCGGTCCACGTTGAATCGCCGGGACAGGCAAAGGCGCCGGCGTTGGTCCAATTGAAGCGATTCTTGCCGGCGGGGTTCATGCTGACGCCGGCCACATCGTCGGCGTGCTGGCTGCGGTGGCCGGTATCGAAGCTGCCGGTGCCGTCGCCGAATGCGCCGTTGAGGCCGGAGCCTGTGCCGGAGGGATCGCCCTGTCCGCTGGGGAAATAGGCGGTCAGGAAGGGACCTGTCTGAATGGTGAAGATGGAAGAGAGGCGCCATCCGCCAACGATGAGATCGGCAGCGCGATTCATGTTGGCGCCGATGGACCGGCCGCGGCCAATGGGAAGGTCGTAGAGCACGGACGAATTCCAGCGCAACCTGCGGGTTCCCCCGACGTTGCCGAAGTCGACGCGGCGCGTGAAGATGGTGCTGGAGCGCGCGCCGCCGCCTTCGCCGGCGAAGCCGGTATTGTTGGGACCCTGGTTGTCGGCAAGGTTCTTGGCCCAGGTGAAGCCGGATTGATATTCGAGGCCGTGTTGCAGGCGGTGGCTGGCTTCAACCTGCATGGAATGGTAGCTGTCGTTGGCGCCGGTGGCGCGGGTGTTGATGCGCCCCCAGTTGGGGAAGAGGCGCGAGGCGATGGGCGCGTTGAAAGCGGAGACGGTGCTGGAAAAGGGCAGGGAGTTTTCGTCGGGCGCCCAAACCAGCTCGTGCGTTTCAGAGCCGATGTAGGAGATGCGTGCCGCGTAACCCGAGCCGAGATCGTGATCGATGCTGAGCGACCATTGCTCGGTGTAGGGATCTTTCCAGTTGGTGCTGTTGGCGGTGCCGAAGTAATCGGAGCCGTAGGCGGGCGCCGATGTGCCGCCTGCGCCGGCGTAAATCTGCGGCCACTGGTAGCCGATGGCGTGGGTGCTGGGGTCGTAGGTGTTGGAGAACTGCTGCGTGTAGGCCTGGACTGTGCCGGTGAGCGAGTAGAAGCTGGAACCGAGCATGTTGATGTTGTAGAGACCGACGCCGCCGCGAATGGCCCACTTGTCGTCGCCGAAGGGGCGATAGGCGAAGCCGAAGCGTGGCATGAAGCGCTTCTTGGGATACTGCTTCAGGCCGGAAGGATAACCGGCAGCCTGGTTGCCCACAACGGGCATGCAGGCAGCGCCGTTCACAACCGATGAGTTGGTGCTGTTGACGCCGTCGGCGTCGCAGGCATTGGCACTGGCGAGGAAGCCCTGTGCCAGCAGGCTCTCTTTGCCGGTGGGATAAATGACGCGGCCGGAAAGGGCGACGCTGGGATCGAAGTTGCCGATGTCGCCGTATTTGTCGTAGTAGCCGGGGTGCAGCTCGTAGCGAACGCCGTAGGACAGCGTCAACTGCGGGCTGAGCCTCCACTCATCCTGGCCGAAGAAAGCGTAGTGCTGCGAGACGCCGCTGTTGTCCTGCTTGACCACGTCGTAGAAGGTTTGATTGGGAATCCCGAGGAGGAAGTCGCCGAAGTCAACGCCGGTGAACAAACCGGTGCTGGCGCTGGTGTTGAACTGATAGGTGCCGTAGTTGTCAGAACCATTGAAGCCGAGCGGGGTGACGGCTTCAAGCTCCTGGATATCGCCACCGAACTTCATGGTGTGGTTGCCCTTGGTCCAGATGAGGGTGTCGCTGTAGTCGTAGGTGAAGGA
>PLTV01000293.1:0-16312 GCA_003164635.1 Acidobacteriaceae bacterium | reverse complement strand
GTGTCAACCTTCAACGCGCGATTCTGGCTGATGGAAAGGTAGGAGGGAATATCCAGTTCTTCAGGGTTGGTGATGGGGAAGTTCTTCCAGGTGAATTTACCCCAGAGCAGGAACTTCTGGTTGGAGCCGAAGTACTGGTCGCCACGAACGTCGAACTGGTTGGAGTGTCCGCTGTTGTCGACGTTGGCCTGGTAGTTGGCGACGCCGTTGTCAGTGTAGGCGGTTGGGTCGCCGATGTTGGGATCGGGATAGAACTGCTTGAGAGCGTTCAATGCGATTGTGCTGAGATTTCCGGAGGGGATCGCGGTGCCAAAGCTGCCGCCGGTATAGGGATTGGTCAACCCGGTAAACGAGGAGGAGGTGTACTTGGAAAAGTCGCCCTGCTTCATGAGCGTACTGGGCACGACTTCGTCGATGGTGGTTTGCGCGGGGTGACGCCATCCCTCATACGCGCCGAAGAAGAAGCTCTTGTTGTGGCCGTTGTAAAGGTGGGGAAAGACAACAGGGCCGCCTGCGCTGCCGCCGAAGGTGTTGCCGGTGACGCTGGGCTTGGTGAGGGTGGTCGGATAGGTGTAGGCGATGGCGTCGAAGGCCGAGTTCTGGTAATACCAGAAGCCAGAGCCGTGGATCGAGTTGGTTCCGCCCTTCGTGGTGACCACGATCTGTCCGGGGTCGCCGAATTCGGCATTGGTCAACACGCCGTCGGCGCGGATTTCGGAGATGGACTCTGTGGAGGGAAATGAGTCGCCGATGTAGGTGCCGCCGGTGGCGCTTTTCACAGTAACGCCGTCGACGGTGACATCGACCTGGTAGGGCAACGCACCTTGCAGTGAAACGCCGGAGCTGTCGCCGTCGGCCTGCACGCCGGGCAGGGCGCTGAAGATGTTGGCAGCGCTGGTGCCGCTGAAACTGGCCCGTGTATTGACGGGAAGATTGTTGGTGTCGTCGGCGGTGAACGTGCCGCTGATGGTTGGGGTATCGGTCTCGATGGCGCTGACCATGTCGCCGGTGACCTGGACTTCCTGCTGCACGGTGCCGATGGAGAGCTTGGCATCGACACGCAGTTCCTGGCGAACGTCGAGGACAACACCGGAGATGGCCCACTTTTCAAAAGCGGGCGCGGAGACAAGGATTGCGTAGTGGCCGGATTTCACGTCCTGGAAGCGGTAGTCGCCGACGCCGTTGCTTTTGGCGCTGCGCACGGTGCCTTCATCGGTGTTGGTGAGAGTGACGACGGCGTTGGGAATAACAGCGCCCTGGGCATCTTTCACCGAGCCGAGGATGGAGCCCTGGGTGGATTGCGCGCGGCTCGGGGCCGAGCACAGCGCAAGCAGCAGCGCGAGCGCGGTTAAGAGTCGCATGGCCCCTTGTCGACAAACTTGCATCAGCATTTGCATGGATCACTGTCTCCTGAAGTGGTGCAAGGGAAGGTGATGAGACCTGCCCTGGGTTGAATGGAACGATGAATCAAATCGATCTGAGCGATTTCGAATAGTTAGAGCTGAAGAGTGGCTGGAAGGAAGACTGCCCGAGAAGGCCAATGGCATGCGACCGGGAATTCAAGGCTGCTGGAGCGTTCCGCAGCCAGAGCATGCATGTGGCACAAGGGAATCCAATTAAAACCAGCGGGAGGTCCGCACTCTTTCGCGGGCCAACCTGGGGACATGGCTCTGATCTCTGAGCTTTTGTTTGACTTCAGGGTACGTGGACCGTATTAAAAAGTGCGTTGACTTTGGTTACGGGGAAATGAAAATCACTTCAACCCATGCGCGATGTGCGAACCGAGGAAGTGCAAGCAGGGTTGGATACAGTCCATTATCCGCAAAAACGATGTTATGTCCAGCAATTTCTTTTGAATCTAAGATGTGCCGCAACGAGTGGGCGGCACGGGAATCAGTTGTTGCTGCTGGGCCGGCGGAGCGTGGATGCGGATTTTTCGACTTCTTTCTGTATCTCTTCGGCATCGTCGACGTCGCGCAGAGCGGCTGCTTCTTTTTTGGTTTTTGGCTTGGCGAAGCGCGCCGCGGCTGGATTGAAGACACGCGTATCGGAGGGCTGAAGGCGGAAAGGCTCAAGGTGTGGCGTGGCGTCGAAGATGCCGCCGATCTCACCGGCGAGAGCATCTTCAAGATTCATGGGGCCGAGGCCGAGCAACTCGTCGATGGTGCGGGTGATCGAGCCCATGCTGGTGTGATCGTGGCTCACCGTGCCCGGCTTGACCCAGGGACTGGCGATTAGAAGGATGCTGCGATGGGCATCAATGTGATCGACACCGCCTTGGGCGTCGTCTTCGGTGACGAAGAATGCAGAGTCTTTCCAAATGGAAGTTTTGGAGAGAAAATCCACGATTTTGCCGAGCGCAAGATCGTTGTCGGCGACATAGGATGCGCGATAAGGATAACCGTCGCCAGGTCGCGGGTCGGCAGTGTGATCGTTGGGAAGGCGAATGACGATGAGGGCGGGGATTTTGCCGGCAGCGAGCTTGATGCGGAAGTCACGCTCGAACTCAGTGAAGCGAAACTGGTCGGGAATGCCCAGATTGAAGGTGGGATAGCGGCGGTCAGTGGACTCGAAGACAGGCTTGGGCAAGGGTGAGTTGAGAAAAAGCCGCTGGCCCTCGGGCTGGGAGCCTTCGAGCTCGGCGTTGCCTTCGAGTTCGAGGCCCTCTCCGTAGTTGAGCAGGCCTTTGCCGCTGGCGGCGATGTGCTCCCAGAGCGAGCCGAACTGCGGTTCATCTTCGGGCATGGGCGCATCCGCTCCGCCGAAGAGGGCGCGGCGGCCCGGTTGCGCGGCGCCGGCAGAGTCTTTGCGGCGGCCGCCATAGCCGGAAGTCCATGCGGTATTGAAGAACGGCGTGGGATTGATGCCCATGACCCAGCGATGGCCATCGGCGGAGACGTCGCTATCGACGTAGAAATTATCGCTCATGGCGAATTGCGCGACGAGGGCGTGGAGGTTGGGGGTGACCTTGAGATGCGTGGCGGATTTCTGCTCTTCGGCCCATCCATCAAGTCCGAAGCGCGCAAGGGAGGGATCGCCATTTGCGCCGGTGACGTCGCCGAGGACCTCGTCGTAGGTGCGGTTTTCGCGGATCACGAGAAAGCAATGCTTGAGATGGGGCAGCGCAGGCCGGCTAGCGATGGCGGCGGTGTTGGAAGCGAGCACGGTTTGCGCGAGTTCCGCGGCGGAAGGCAGGTCGGCAAGCGGGATGGCGCTGAGGCTGCCCATTTCGAGCGAGCCGACATAGCTGGGAGCGTTGGGGTCGTGCTGCTTTCCGCCGTTGGGGCCGGCGCCCTTTCCCTTGGTGTTCACAACATAGAGCGTTTGGCCATCGGGCGAGAACGCGACAGCCGAAGGATTCCAGCCAACAGGAATGTGTTCGACGACTTGCATGGAAGCCGCGTCGAGAACGCCGACAGCATCAATGCCGGATTCGGCAACGTAGACGCGGCCGGCATGGAGGGCAAGTCCGCTGGGCATGACGCCGCGCAGGGGGCGACCTTGGGGGTCTTGAAAACGCGGACCCGAAAAGAGAGATAGATCGGCCGAGGTTAGCACCTGCTTACCATCGGCGCTGATCCTGACGACTTGATCTTCGTGCGCCAAAGAGACGTAGACCGCATCGTCGGATGCGACGACGCCCGTGGGCGCTGCACCACCGACGGTGCCTCCGGAGGCGTCAACAATTTTGTCGCCGAGACGGAGTTTGGCGGTGGCAGAGGGGTGTTCGCGGTCGCGAACATCGTAGGTCCAGAGAGAGCTGCCGCGATCTGAGTTTTCATCGCCGAGGCCGGGAATCTTTTTGTCTTCGACGGTGGCGCCTTCGCGCGCGGCTTTGGACGGATAGCCGAATGGTGGAAAGTGAAGGCCAGTGCCAAGTGGATTTTTTTCGCTGGCGCCAGGAATGGTGGTGTATTCGAAGAGCCCGGTGTTCGTGACGTAAAGGCGCGCGCCATCGGGAGAGAGCGCGAGGCCGAAGGGATAGCTGCCGGTGGAAATTTCGGCGATGCGTTCGAGTTTGGCGGCGTCGAGGACGACGATGCGCCAGTTGCCCTGGTCGAGGGCAAAGAGGGTTTTGCCGTCGGGCGAAGCGAGTACGGTTGCGGCGAAGCTGCCTTCGGCGGGCTTGGAGAAGTTAGGAATCGGACCGTCGAGAGAGACTTCGGCGGCTTTGGTCCAGTCGGATGTTTTATAGGTGCGGATTTTTCCGGAGTCGCCTGTGGCTACGTAGAGGAGCGAGCCGTCGGCGGAGTAGGCGAGGCCTGCGTGAACTTCAATGGCAGGGTCGCTATTTTCACCGGCGGGCATGCGGCGCACGGACGGCTGCGGGTCCGCGGGGTTGGCGATGACATTCAAGGCGAAGGGAAAGCCGATGGAAGGAGCGGCAATTTCAGCGCCATCGGGTCGAACGGCGAGCGCGAAGGGATAGGGCGCAAGCGCGATCCAGTTGCCGGCGGGATGAATTACACGGCCGTTGGGTAGAACCGCGGTGACGCCGGTCTGCGCCGGGACGGATTGTGCCAGAGCGAGCAACGCCACGCCAACGAGCAAAACACACTTTCGCATGCGCGAGATCATTTCCCTAGTATGCACGGGAGAGATGAATGTGCGATTGCATTGCGAAGATGGGTAAGCCGGATGGGGAGGGCCGCTTACCCCGAGCAACCGCAACTGTGGGCGAGGATTTCGGCAACGTGCATTCCCTGGCGTGTGGAGAGCTGGCTGATTTGTTCGCGGCAACTGAAGCCGTCGGCGACGATGATGGTCATTGGACCAGCGGCATTCACGGCAGGAAGCAGGCCGAGGTTAGCAATTGCTTTCGAGACTTCGATTTTATCGGCTTCGAAGC
Source organism: Acidobacteriaceae bacterium (assembly GCA_003164635.1). Classification (GTDB taxonomy): domain Bacteria; phylum Acidobacteriota; class Terriglobia; order Terriglobales; family Acidobacteriaceae; genus Telmatobacter. The sequence continues at coordinate 11,463 of PLTV01000293.1, read as the reverse complement.
CGAAAGGACCGGCCATTCCACAGCAGGTTGTGTCGATCATGCTGACTTCAGCGCCGGCCTTGCGTAGAAGGGCGATTTCGTTTTTTGGGCCACCGAAGACGGCCTTGTGATGGCAGTGGCCATGGAGAAGAACCTGCGCACCGGCGAGCCTTCCGTCGACCCAGTCGGGAGCTTTGGCGGCGAGCCAGTCGGCCAGAAGCCAAACCTGCTTGCTCAGCTTTTGCGCGCGCACGTCGTTGGGAAAGAGCTCAAGGGCCTCGTCTTTAAAAATGCTTGCGCAGCTTGGTTCTAAAAAGATGAACGGCAGGCCGGCTTCGATTTGCGGGGCTACAGCACTGAGGACTTTGGCCATGTAGGTTTTTGCAGTGTCGAGGAGGCCGAAGTCATAGAGGGCGCGGCCGCAGCAGATGTGGCCTTTGGTGGTCTGCACGCGGAAGCCGGCCTGCGTGAGGACAGACTCGGCGGCAGCAAGAGTTTGCGGATGGTAGTAGTTGTTCCAGGTATCGGCCCAGAGGACCACCTGCTGGGGTTCGTGCTCTGCCACCCTTTCTGCTGAAGAATGCGGAGTGGATGGGGTGTCCGGCTTTTGGTGGCGGGGGACATTCGTCGTTTCGTCCGGGAGGCGAGAAGCTTTCCAGCTCTTCGCTGCGAGCTGCGGCATCTGGCGCTCTTGCGCTACGCCGACCACGTGCTTGATGAGCGGGCTGGTGACGCCGTTGCTGAGAACGAAGTTGGTGAGCGCGGGCGTGATGGAGCCGAGACGCGCCATCTTGTCGGCGAAGCCGAAGACGTAGTGATGCAGCGGGTGCAGCTTGCCCCTATATTTTTGCGCAAGAAATTCGGACTTGTATTGCGCCATGTCGACCTGTACGGGACACTCGGTTTTGCAGGCTTTGCAACTGAGGCAGAGATCGAGCGCTTCATGCACGGCTTCGCTCTGGAATCCTTCCTGTGTGAGCGCGCCGGCAAGCATCTCCCAGAGCAGGCGTGCGCGGCCCCGGGTGGAGTGCTGTTCCTGGCCCGTGGCGCGATAGCTGGGACACATGACGCCGCCCTCTTTTTTGAGACAGGCGCCGACACCGACGCAACGCGCGGTTGCATCTTCGAGCGATCCATGATCGGCGGCAAAGACAAAGTGGGTTTCAAGAGGCTTGTGCGTGTGGCCGTTTGCGTTTTCGGGCGGCGGGGCGTGGCGAAGGTTCTCGACGGGATCGTAGACGCGCACGGCGTCGACGAGCTTGCCGGGGTTCATGCGGTTATCGGGATCCCATATGGCTTTGAATTCCTGAAAAGCCTTCATCAATTCAGGCCCGAACATTTTGGGTAAGAGGATGGCGCGGGCCTGGCCGTCGCCGTGTTCTCCAGAGAGAGATCCGCCAAGAGAGACGACGAGATCGGCGGCGCGGTCGATGAACTCGCGAAATTTGCGCAGGCCTTCGGCGGTGCGGAAATCGAAGTTGATGCGCAGGTGGACGCAACCCTGGCCGTAGTGACCATAAAGCGGGCTGCGGTAGCCGTATTCGGCCATGAGCGCGTTGAGCTTGCGCAGGTAGTTTCCGACCTGCTCGGGGGGAATGCCTGCGTCGTCCCAGCCTTCCCAGCGATCCGGCTCGCCGGGAACGCACACCGTGGCGCCGAGTGCGGATTCACGCACCGCCCACACGCGTTCTGCATCCTCGTGGTTGTAGATGCGTGCGCGCGGCGATTCAGGCCAGCGCGCTGCTGCTGCCGCGAGTTGCTCGGCTTTGGATTGCGCTTCAGCAAGAGTCCATGCGCCCATCTCCACGAGAAGAAAGCCGCCGCCGGGCGGAAGTAATTTCACATCGTTAACAGCGAGGTTCTTTCGCAGCATGAATTCGACGAGCAGGCCATCGAAACCCTCAAGGCCAATGGGCTCAAATTCGAGAACACGCGGCACCACGTCACCGGCGAGATACGGATCGTCGAAAGCAAGCGCCGTGAGGACGCGAAAGGGCGGGCTTGAAGTCAGGTTGAGAGTCGCGGAGAGAACGGTGGCACACGTGCCTTCAGAGCCCACCAGCGCGCGCGCCAGATTGAAGCCGTTCTCCGGCAGAAGCTCATCGAGATTGAAGCCGGAGACGCGGCGCGGAATGCGTGGAAATTTCTCGCGGATCAGATTGGCGTAGCGATCGCGCAGATCGGCGAGGCGGGCATAGATTTCGCCGACACGGCCGCCGGCTTTGATGTGCGCGGCTATCTGTTCGGGAGCGGTCGGGCCGACGGTCATGCGCGTGCCGTCGTAGAGCACGATCTCCATGCATTGCACGTTGTCGACGACTTTGCCGCCGAGCAGGCCGTGTACGCCGCAACTGTTGTTGCCGATCATGCCCCCGAGCGTGCAACGGCTGTGCGTGGCCGGGTCGGGAGCGTAGGTGAGGTGATACACCTCGGCGGCTTCGCGCAATCGATCGAGAACGATGCCGGGCTCGACGACCGCGAGTTTGGACTCGGGATCGATGGATGTAAGGCCGCGCATGTAGCGGGAAAAGTCGAAGACGACAGCGACGTTGGCGCATTGGCCGGCGAGGCTGGTGCCTGCGCCGCGGGGCAGCACAGCGGCTCCCGTAGCGCGGCAGGCGGCGAGCGCGGCTTCAACATCGGCGGCGTCGCGGGGGTTCACGACGCCAATGGGCATCTGGCGGTAGTTTGAGGAGTCGGCTGCGTAGAGGGCGCGGGAACCGAGATCGAAGAGAACGTCTCCGCGAACTGTGGCCTTCATGCGGGCTTCAAGATCTTTGTGCGCGGCAAAGCGCTCGTGATCGAGCGGCGGCTGGCTCAACAAGGCGGAAATCGGGAGAATGCTCACGATGGAATCGTAGTTCATTGCGAGCGGAAACGGTGTGAGCGGATGCACGCGCCGCAATCAGCGCGCGGGCCACTCTTCCACAACGATGCCAAGATCGTTGAGTTGATTGATGGCGGCTTCGACATTGCGGCGGACAGCGGCGCGATCTTTGCGTACTGCCAGAGGCGACTCGGCCACGGCAATCACGCGGCCGTAGCGCCACGCGCCGGGTGGCAGGGCAACGACGGCGTCGGCCAGATCGGCGGGGCGGATTTGCAGTTCCTGGCGGCGTGCCGCCTCAGGGCGCAGCAAAGTTCCCTGCCCTACCGGACTGGGGTTGGCATCGGCCAGGGTAATACGAAGATTGAGGGTAGTGGCGCCCACAGAGAGAAAAGGATTGCTCCACATGGAGGGCTCATGCACGTCGACGTAGAGGCTCTTGGTGGGCAGTGGGATTTTGGCCAGCTCGGTTCGCTGCTGGTCGCGCTGGGAAGCGTTTGCCTGCGCGGTACTCTGCGCGTGCTGCGCGGCCTGCACTGCGTTATGCGCTACGCCGACGACGGCCTGTTCTTCCTTGTGGCACGCGGCTGGCCCGGTGGCAAGCAGGAGGAACGGGATGGCGCAGAAACACGCCACGGCAANNATGGGAAACGGCGTTCCTTTGAAGCCAAGCATCTCGCCGATGGCCATACGCAGAAGGTTGCGATCGACCGCGGGCATGCGCTCCAGACGCCAGTGTTTGGAATTGGCGACGATGAGTTCGTCGATGGCTTCCTGGTGTTCGATCGCGGTCCGAAACAAATCTTCGGCGAAGCCGCGAACCTCGGGCTCGACCGCGTCGTCGCCTGCCTTCCAAAATGTGGCGCGGACCTGATCGGGAGTCTGCTTGCCCATGTCAGCTTGGAAAAGCATCTGCATCGCGAGCTCCCGCGACTTGCGCCGCGCTCCGGCGCTCAAACTGCAGCCCCTTGCTCGAGCTTGTGGTTGAGGCTCACCATTTCGATGGCAGCGAGCGCCGCTTCGAAGCCCTTGTTGCCGGCCTNNTCCTGCTGCGACTGGCCGATGCCGCGCGCGACCTCGTTGTAGATGGCTTCGTAATGAGCGGTCTCGCCGCGTAATAAGCAGCCGAGGGTGACAATGGCGTCGACTTTGCCTGCGCCTCCACGGTTTGCGATGGTGCGGGCAGCGGCAGGAACCTCCCACGCGCCGGGTACGCGAACGACTTCAATGGCAGACCGCTGCGCTCCACTGCGAAGAAGAGCATCGAGCGCGCCTTCAAGCAGACGCTCGGTGATCACGGCATTCCACCGCGCGACGACAATGGCGAAGCGCATGTCCGCGGCGGAGAGATCGCCTTCAACGGCAACAGGCTTGCCTTTCAGCGGATCGGACCAGGCCCAGAAGCTGAAGCGAAAACCCCGCTCGGGTTCGACCGTAAAGATACTCGACTTCCAATGAGTTTCAGTGATGGGCGAGACATGGGACAGGGCTTGGTCACCACTTTCGACGCGCAACCAGGCCGACACAGCCTGGTGCACAGCGTCCAGAGCCGTGACTTCGACGAGGATGTCGGCAGTCGAGGGAAATTTGCCTGCGACGATTTCGAGATTGCCCAGTGGAGCGAGGAACGATGCGCCGCGGCTTTCCTCTTCACGCCATCCTGGGCCACGGGCGAAACCGAGGGCGTCAAGAAAGCGCGAGACGCGCTCATAAGCCTCGGCATCGGCGGCGGGACGCAGGAAGGATATTGCCTTGATCATGGTCGTACTCTCATTGCCTGATTTTACCGTGCCACCTGCGGTGGGTCAGGCACCTGCGGTGCGGCAGACGCTCGCTTCTCGCTCGCAGGAGGTTTGTGCTTTCCCACCCAAAGTTTCCTAAGCCCTAGGTTGGGTGGGTCAGCCACATGGGTACGAACTCTATTTAGGTTGTCGAGCGCGGCTTGACGGTGATGACCGTTGCCGGGACGACTGTGCCACTGCCAGTGTAGGTGCAGCCGAGATCGTTGCCGCCTGCCGAGACTGGAGTGCAGGGAGGAAGGTTGGGAGCGATCTGCTGCTTGTCAATGAGCGGAGTCGCGGCGGTGACGACCGCAGGAATGGTGATGTAGTGCACCAGGTTGTCGCCCGCGGTGGAGACGAAGAACAGCGTGCCATCGGGCGTGAATGCACCGGCCAGCGGGGCCGTGATCGCGGAAGCATTGTTCAGCGCAACGTAGCCGACGGTTCCAGCGGCGCCGCCCGTGCCCGGGATGTAATACGGAAGCGAAGCGCCGGCAGTGGTTCCGTCGTAGGTGAGGAAGGCCAGGCCGGAGTTGGGGGCGGGCACAATCTGATTGACAGAGGTTGCGCCGGCAGCGGTAACGGGAGCCTGCGTAATCGTGTGCGTGATGGGCAACGGCGAGAGCACACCGGCTGCGTCGGGGCAAGTGGCAGGGGTAACAGCGCCGGCCGCATCGGTCGTCGTCGGAAGCGTGATGCCAATGTCAGAAAGAGTGACCGCTCCCCCGCTCAAGGCTGCGCCGAGAATGTGCTGGCCGTCGGTGGTTGCAGCAAGAACGTCAGTGAGGGCGGCGACGGAGTCGCCCTGCGGATAAAACGCGATGCTTGCGGCGTTGCCCACAGTGCCTGACGGGCACCAGGTATGCGCCACGGTGGGGTTGCCGCTGAGATAGGCGCCGACGCTGGGAATGGTGATCGCAACGCTTTGGGCGCCGGGGTTTGCTCCACCCGAGGCCGTGAGCGGATAACTGGAGAAGCCCGTGTTGACGTTGTAGACGTAGAGCGTATCGGTATGGCCGGCGCCGGCGGCCGCGCTGTCTGCGATGTACAGCGTCTTGTTGTCGGGCGTCCATTCTGCCGCGGTGCCCATTCCGCCAAAGGTGAGTGAGGTAGAGCTCGATCCTGTGTAGATGTAGAAGACCTGGCGCACCTGATCGTTGATGAGGATCTGCGTGTTATTGGGCGAAACCGCGAGCACCACGCCGGGAACGGTCGTGTCCTGCTTGGTGAGGGTGTTGGTCGAGGTTGCGTAGTACATCAATTCGTGCGAGGAACCGAAGTAAATGTTCAGCCCGTTGCGGTCCATGACCATGGAGTTTGGAACATACGGCAGGCGCACGGTTGCACCGACGGTTCCGGTCAACAATTCCACCGGCGCAAAGTACTGAGATTGACCGGGAGCGCCAAACCAGACGAAATCGCTGGCGGTGCCGGGCGTGGTGATGGTGACGGGATTCGACGATACGGAAAGGCCTGTGCCATTCACGCCGGTGACGTTAATGGGCGCCGGATTGCACGTGTTGGGCTGGCAGACTGCCGTGATAGATGCGACGCCGGGGAAGCTGGTGGTGATGCCGCCCGCGGTGCTGGTCTGAATGTCGATCGGATCGGTCGATTGATAGTCGAGGGCGAGTCCGGTAATGGTGTTTCCCTTGGTGTCAATCACGGTGGTCGTCAGGTTTTCCTGGACGCCTTGCGTGACCGTGCCCGAGGTGCTTCCATTGGCGAGGCGCACGCTGATGGATGCGGGCGGGCAAGTGGAGAAGTAGCCGGCAGAGGACGCACCGGCGGCAATCGCAGCGGTAACGACTGTAGTGCCGGGTTGAGCCGCGGTGATCACGTTGGTGTCCTGGTTGATTGAGGCGATGGCGGCGTTTCCAACGGTGTAGTTCAGGGTGCCGAGGGGAACAGAGCAATCGGGCACTGACGTGACGCCGGGAGCCAATCCGCCGGGGCAGGCGAAGGCCGGGGTGCTGGTGGCAGTAACGCCGGCAGGCGCGCAGAACTCATATTGGGTTCCGTTGCTGGCAAAGCAGGCCTGGGCATCGAGGGTCGCGGTCTGGGTTTGCGAAAGACAACTTTGTGGGCCCACTAAGCTTAGAGATGTGACCTGCTGGTGTATGTAGATCTCCACCGGATTCGAGGTCACCGAACTTGCTGAAGCCGTAACGTACGCGGTCGCATACGGCAGATTGCTTGTGGAAGGCAGCGGGCTGGGGAAATTGCAGATGGTGTAATTGGGGATGCCGCCGCCGGTGTTCCGGTTCCAGTTGCCCGCGCAGAGGTTGCCCGTGGGCGAAATGTCGATCAACTGGTTATTCGTGGTGCCGTAGGTGTAGGAGGGCACGCTGGCCGCGGTGCCTTTGCAGGTTTTCGCCAATGGGGCAGCAAGCTGCTGCGTCTGGCCGAAGGCCAGGGAAATGCCGGTGGTCTGGGGGGAAAGAAAGATGGAGGCGACGTCGGTGTCTCTCAACCCGTAGCCAAGGCCGTTGCAAAAATTTCCCGCCGGATTGCGGAAGCAGCCGGTAATGGATACTCCGGCCGGAATGGCCACGCACAGCAGACAAACAAGCGTCAAAAACCGCCGCATGAATCCTCCCCGCCCCGCTTCGTAAAACCGCGGAACGGTCTCTCCGAATGACGTTTAAGAAATTGGATTATCGCGAACCTCAATTTCCGAAAATACTTAATGATGCGGCGCGCAAAAACCTGTCCCGTCGCTCGCCGCCGGACCCATTCGCTCATAAAAACTGAAGCCGGAGGCAGCTTTCGCATCCAACCCGTTCTTCAAACGCCGCTCGCGAATATTCATAGAAAAGTGTATCAGGGAGGGCCGCCCTTGCAGGCGGTGCCTCGCCCAAGCGTTTCCGACCCTTCCGCCATCATGAATTGGCCCTGCTCCCATAGACTCAGCCGAAGCGAGTTGGGGAGCAATCCGGGCGTTTCAATCGCCATTGCTCAGATATTTGTCGAACCATGCCACGGCCCGCTCCATGACGTCGCGTCGATGCACGGGATCCACAAAGCCGTGGCCTTCGTTGGGGTAAATGACGAGCTGGGTGGGCACATGCTCATCGCGCAGCGCGTGCCAGAATTCGAACGACTGCGGAGCTGGACACTCGCCGTCGCGGTCGCCCACGACTACCAGGGTCGGCGTCCTGGCCTGCTTGATGTAGTCGATGGCCGAGCTTTTCGCGTAGACGGCTGGATCGTCGTAGACCGAAGCGCCGAAGTACGGAATCATCCACTGGTCGATGGAGTTTTCGCCGTAGTAGCTTTCCCAATCGGAGATGCCGGCTCCGGAGACTGCAGCCTTGAAGCGCTGCGTCTGGGTGACGGCAAACATGGTCATGAAGCCGCCGTAGCTCCACCCGGTGAGGCCGACACGGTTGGCGTCGACGGGGTACTTGGCCACGACAGCATCGACGCCGGCCAGAATGTCGCGCAGGTCGCCGTAGCCAAAGTCCTTGCGATTGGCCTGCGTGAAGGCCTCGCCCTGACCGTAACTGCCGCGCGGATTGGGCTGAAGGACGAAGTATCCGAGCGCCGAGAAGGCCGTTGCGCTTAAGCCGCCGCCGCCACCCCAATGAGAAATTGCAGCAGCCGCGGGGCCACCGTGAACCAGGACAAGCAGAGGGTATTTCTTGCCGGGGTCGTAGTCTTTGGGCAGCATGAGCCAGCCCTGGACGTGGAAGTTGTCGCTCTTCCACGAGAGGGAGACTGAGTGGCCCCACGCCGGCTCAACGCCATCGTTCATGTGCGTTAGCGGAATGACGCCTTCGAGGCCTGAGCTCATGACCGTGGCAGTCTTGGCTTCGTAGATTTCCGTAGGATGGTCGAAGGTGCTGGCGTGGAAGACGAAGAGCGAGCGGTCGGCGGTCGAGGACAAGCTCAGTTCCATGCGGCCGTCGCCGACGCTGCCGGGAATGCTGAAGATGGGCGCGCCAAAACTGGTGGCGACGGTGGGAGCGGTGCGGTCGCCCTGAAGCCGGAAACGGACGAGCTGGCAGTTTCCACCCGCCAGTTCACTCACGAAGATGTGCTCGTCGTCGCCCCACTCGATCCAGGCGGGTGAGGTGGGGCGGTTAGCGGTGAGGTCGACGGGCTGGCCGCCGTCGGCGGAGACGATATAGACGTCTCCGCCCGTGGAGCCCTGATCGCTCATGAGGCCACCGATGAAGGCGATTGCTTTGCCATCGGGGGACCAGCGTGGGACGGCAAGCTGCAAGCCATGGAGTGGACCGGTTACTTCGGCGGGCGACAAAATCGGCTTGGGTGCGGAATCGAGCGTCTGCGTGTAGAGCCTGGCAATCCACCAGGTGTTTTCGCCGGGCGGATTGGCAGCGATGTAGGCGAGTCCCTTGGAATCGGGACGCCAGTCGAACTCGTAGACATGCAGATTCGCGGGCGTGGCAAGTGTGGGGGCGGTCGGCTTGGGCGCATCGGCGCGGGCGATGGCGACGCGCTGGATTTCGACTCCGTCTTCGCCGATGACGCCGGACCAGGGCTTCATGGCGGCAAGCGCGCCTGCTGGGCGGGTTGCGCCTTCGACGTAGAGAAAAGCGATCGATTGGCCGTCGGGCGAGAATGCCGGCGCTCCGACATAGCCTTTGAGCTCGGTGATACGTCGCGCCGTGCCGCCTTCGATGGGCTGGATGTAGAGGTCGGTCTGTTCGCTGGAACTGGCGCAGTCAGAGAAGAACGCGACGGCGCGGCTGTCGGGCGCCCAGGTCATCTGACCTTCGCGGCAGTGCTGTTCGGGCTTGCCTGCGGTGAAGCGGACGCCCTTGTCGAGCTTGTCGAGCGGGGCTACGCGAATCTCCGCGCCGTCTTTGCTCATTTGAATCCACGCAAGTCGCTTGCCGTCTGGAGAGATGGTGACCTGGCCCACAGAGCGGCCGCGATTCAGATTCTTCAATACCTCGTCAACGCGCGTGTGATTGGCGGCGGACCCATCTTGCGCGGCGACCTGCGGCAGGGTGAACGCGAGACCAAAAAACACGATGCCGGGGAGCGCGGAGGGGAGAACGAGACGAAGCGATTTCAAAAGCATACGGAAATGCTATCAGTGAGGCGAAGCGCCGTCGTTGTTAAAGCAGGCAGTCCCGGCTGGCGAATCATTTCGCAATAGGCGTTGGCGTTGCCGAGAGCGAAGGTTCGGAGGGATTCACTGCATCGGGCACGATCTTATAGAGGATGAGCGTGGTCCGGTCTTCGTCGTCGAAGATCGGGTAGCTTGCCATCTTCTCGAGCGTGTAGCCGGCGAAGGCGGATGGATCGCGTGGCGTGTCGTTCCACTCTGCGTACCAGCCGGGCTTGTAGCTGGCCATTTCCTGAGACGAACGCTCTGTGCCGAATCCGTCGTTGATGGACGGGATGCCGGTCATGAGCGAAAGCTGGTTTCCACTCACGCCCATGAGCAGCGGCTTCTGTTCTGGATGCGAGCGAACGAGTTGCGCGATGGACCGGGCCGCGTCGCGAAGATCGTAGTCGCGATGGGTGAGGAAGTGGCCGATCATGGCAAGGTTGAGCAGGAAAGCGCCAAGCGGCGCGAGCAGCATAAACAAGGCTGACTTTGGAGAAGGGAGACGGAGATCGGCGAAGGCGATGGCAACGATGCAAACCAGCGGGGCGAGCATGACGAGGAAGTAGCGTGGAGCATAGTCCTGCTGGCGGCGGAAGATAAAGGCGGCCTGGATGGCGATGGCGATCCACGAGGCTGCGAAGAGCGGATTGGCCCAGAGTTTGCGCCTCCAGGCGAGCGCAAGGATAAGGACGGCGAGGCCGACCGGATACAGGACGCGGTCGATCCAAAAGCAGTTTTGGAAGAGATCTGTAAGGGTGGAAAAAGTCTGACCCCAATCGAGGCCGGGCATGGCATTGACGCTGAAGAAGTAGCGGTAGTCGAGACCGTAGCCCATCGCGGAAACAAGCACGGAGTAGCCCGTAAGCAGTGCGGCGGGAAGAACGGCGATGAAGACGAGTGCGCGCAAAAGGGAGCGCCAGGTGCGCCGTGCGGCTGACCAGGCCATCCAGAGGACGGCAGGAAGCAGGAGCAGCGCGGTTGTTTTGGTGAGGACCATGAGCACAGCCAGAAGGAAAATCACTATCCAAAGGCCGATGCGTTTTTGGGAGGCGTACGACGCGAGCAGCAGCAGGAGAAGGAATTCGAAGACAACCAGCGTATCGAGAATGGCGAGGCGGTTGAAGGCGAAAGCAAAAGGGCTGGCGGAGAGAAGCACGACGCCCAGCAGCGCAGGAAAACCGGAGTTGGGGCGGGCGAAGCGACGAAGGAGGAGGAAGACGACGCCGAGTGTCGCGACGGAAATTGCGACGTTGAGCGCACGCGCGGCGATGAAGCTGACGCCTGTGAAGCGGAAGAGAAGTGAGATTAGAAATGGCCAAACGGGAAGAGCGACCGCAGGGTTGTAGTCGCCGGGGACGAACCAATGTCCGGTAAGGGCATGCGCTACGGCGGCGTTGCTCCACCAGCCTTCGTCGGTGAACTTCGCTTGGTCGATGAGCCACGGGGACTCGTTGGGAAAGTCGGCGGCGAGGTAGCAGAATTTGAGTACGCTGAGCGCGACGACGATGGACCACAGGGTGACGCGGAGCGAGCGATTGGCCGTCAGAGACTGGATCCTTGACGTATTCCGAAAAGAAGGCCGGGGACCTGCTGCGGAGTTCATTCTTTGGGGGCTGCCGCGGCGTGAATGGCGAGCAGCGTTTCGAGCAGCGGGCGCAGCAGCTTGAGGTTAAGAGCGTTGGCGCCGTCGGACTTGGCGTGAGACGGGTTGTCGTGGACTTCGAGGAACAGTCCATCAACTCCGGCGGCGACGGCTGCGCGTGCAAGCAGCGGAATAAACTCCGGCTGGC
>PLTV01000378.1 GCA_003164635.1 Acidobacteriaceae bacterium | reverse complement strand
TCCACATCACCATGCAGCCCACCTACATGTCCATGTACTTTCCCGCCGTGGGCCTCGCTCTCGCAGCGGGAAAAGTGCTGCTTGGCAGTCCATGGCTCGCCATCCTCGTCACCAGCGCCCTCATGTGCGCCGCCATCTGCTGGATGCTCCAGGCCTGGCTCCCCGCGGAGTGGGCTCTGCTCGGCGGCATCCTCGCCATCCTGCGCATCGGCCTCTTCAGCTACTGGGTCAACACGTACTCAGCTGGTGGCGCCATGGCGGCGCTTGGAGGCGCACTCGTTCTGGGCTCTCTTCCGCGCCTCACCCGAACGCCGCGCCTGCAGTACGCCCTGCTTCTCGCTGTGGGGATTGTCATCCTCGCCACAACCCGGCCGTATGAAGGCGTGCTGCTTTGCATCCCTTCCGCTGTCTATCTCGGTCACTGGCTCTTGAAGGGCAACAATCGTCCCGCGCCGACGCCTCTCCTCCGGCTCGCTGTCCTGCCCTTCGCACTTCTCATCGCAGCCGGTTCGTGGATGGCCTATTACGACTACCGCGCCTTCGGAAGCCCGGCCACTCTTCCGTACTCCGTAGACCGCGCCACCTACGCGGTTGCTCCTTATTATGTGTGGCAGTCGCCGCGGCCCGCTCCCACGTATCGCCATGAGTCTCTGCGCTACTTTTATGAGCACAACGAGCTCGATTCCTACGCCAAGATTCATAGCCTCGCCGGCTTCCTTCCTCAAACGCTGATCAAAGTTATTCGCAGTTTCAAGTTTTACGCGGGATTTGCGCTGCTCCCCCCGCTATTCATGATCCGAAGAGTGTTTCACGATCGGCGTGTGCGGTTTCTGGTCCTGTGCGTCCTCGTCCTGTGTGCCGGCATGGTCATTGAAATCTTTCTCATCCCCCATTACCTCGCGCCCTTCGCCGCGGCTTTCTACGCTATCGGTCTTCAGGCCATGCGCCATCTCCGCGTCTGGAAACCCGGTGGCAACCCCGCGGGCCGCGCCATGGTCCGGCTGATCGTCTCAATCTGCGTGATTCTGTCCGGATTGCGCCTCTTCGCCGGCCCACTCCATCTTGCCCTTCCCGAGTGGCCTGCCTCCAACTGGACCGACACCTGGTACGGCCCTGATCACTTCGGCACGGAGCGCGCTCGGGTTGCATCGGACTTGGAAAAGCGTCCCGGTCCGCAGCTCGTCATTGTTCGCTACTCCCCCCGCCACAACCCTTTAAATGAATGGGTTTACAACGCCCCTGACATCGATACCTCCAAAGTCGTATGGGCAAGAGAGATGGACGCCGCCCATAATTTGGAGTTGATGCACTACTACGCCGCGCGCACTGTGTGGCTGGTGGAACCAGATTCGCTGCCGGCAACCGTCTTGCCCTATCCGGCGACCCTGGAGCCCGCTAACGGCTCACATTGAGCTTCATGCGAATGCGCATCCGGGCCGATGTTTCCTTCAGGGGGAAGAATCATGATCAACGGAAAACGCATCGCGGTCGTCATGCCGGCCTACAATGCCGAGCGCACTCTTGAAAAGACCGTGGCCGAATTGTCCGATGTCGTCGACATCAAGATCCTCGTCGATGACTCGAGCAAAGACAACACCGCCGCACTCTCCCGGAGACTGGGCGTTCAGACCTTCGTCCACGACGCCAACTATGGTTATGGGCGCAACCAGCAGACCTGCTATCGCGAGGCTCTGGCTGCCGGCGCCGACATCGTCGTCATGGTCCACGCCGATTATCAGTACACGCCCGCTCTCGTTCCCGCAATGGCCGGAATGATCGCCAGCGGCGTCTACGACATGGTGCTTGCTTCGCGCATTCTCGGCAACGGCGCGCTCAAAGGTGGAATGCCGCTTTATAAGTTCGTCTTCAACCGCATGCTGACGGCCTTCCAAAACCTTTGCCTCGGCGTGAAGCTCTCTGAATACCACACCGGCTTCCGCGCCTTCTCGCGCGAGCTCCTCGAGAAACTGCCGCTGCTTGAAAACTCCGACGACTTTGTCTTCGATAACCAGATGATTGCCCAGGCGGTCGTCTTCGGCTTCAACATCGGCGAAATTTCCTGCCCGACCAAGTATTTCAAGGAAGCCTCTTCTATCAATTTCAAGCGCAGCGTCGAATACGGCTTCGGTGTCATCGGCACCACTCTATCGGTTGTCGCCCACAGACTCGGCCTCGTCCGCATCCAGAAATTCGCCAAGAGTGGCAGAAAAGTGGTCTCGTTGTATTATTCTCAGGTGACTGAGGGACACTAGAATTGCCGGACTGCTCAAAGGTGCATCGCCAGGGAGTTGAACGAACGCAATGACAGGAACTCCCCGCTTCACCGTGATGCCGCTGACGGTTGAGTTTGGTCTGGTCGTCTTATCCATCCTTATCTCTATCGGCTGGCCGCGCCTCGGAACGTCCTTCTTATCCTCTATCGAGCGAACCTTAGGCCGTATAGCGCGAAGGCGTGGATTGGCAGTCGCGATCGTCGGCCTCTCCTCTCTCTTGCTTCGGCTCGCCATTCTCCCTTTCTGTCCGATCCCCATTCCCTTTATTCCTGACGATTTCAGCTTTTTACTCTCGGCCGATACCTTCGCGCATGGACGCCTCTCAAATCCCACTCCTGCCATGTGGACTCATTTTGAAAGCATCCACATCACCATGCAGCCAACATATACGTCCATGTACTTCCCCGCGCAGGGACTGGTTCTCGCCGCAGGCAAGGTGCTTCTAGGCCATCCCTGGTTTGGCCAGTTGCTCTGTTGCGCCCTCATGTGCGCCGCGATCTGCTGGATGCTGCAGGCATGGATACCCGCAACCTGGGCATTTCTTGGCGGCATGATCGCGGTCCTGCACCTGGGGCTCTTTAGTTATTGGATGAACACCTATATTGGAGTTGCGATTGCTGCGCTTGGCGGAGCCTTGGTGCTGGGCGCCCTGCCGCGCTTGATGAAGTCGGCACGCCCCTTATACGGTTGGGTTCTCGCCATCGGTATTGTCTTTATGGCGCTTTCGCGTCCCGTTGAAGGCCTGATTCTTTGCTTGCCCGTGTCGGTCGCGCTTGGCCGGTGGCTCTTCTCCGGGAACACCAGGTGTGGGAAGAGGTCGCTAATTCGCCGCGCGGCCTTTCCGATGGCGCTCATCGCTGTTTCCCTGGCGTGGCTTGGCTACTACGATTACCGAGCTTTCGGGAACCCTCTGGTTCTGCCCTACACGATCAATCGCGCTACCTACGCAATGTCGCCCTACTTCGTTTGGCAGGCCCCGCGGCCCGAACCAGCCTACAGGCATTCTGTCATGCGCTACTACTACGAAGAAAACGAACTCAAGGTATCCTCCGGCAGTCGTTCCATCTCCGGCTATCTGCTGGCGAAGCTAGTCATGGCCGGGGCAACTATTCAGTTTTTCACCGGCGTTGCGTTGCTTCTTCCTCTCATTATGATTCGCCGCGTGCTCCTTGATCGACGGATTCGATTCCTGGTTCTAACCGTCCTTGTTGTTGCGGCGGGAATGGCAGTTCAGGTTTTCCTGCTTCCCCATTACCTGGCCCCTTTCACCGCGGCTTTCTACGCCATCGGCTTGCAGGCCATGCGCCACCTCTGGGTCTGGAAACCTGAAAACAGGCCTGTAGGCTTGATGATGGTCCGCTCAACCGTGCTCGTCTGTCTCATCATGTCTGGACTGCGCCTCTTTGCAGGACCACTCCATCTCGCGCTGCCCCAGTACCCACCAACTTCCTGGAGTCTCGTGTGGTACGGCCCAGATCACTTCGGAACGGAAAGAGCTCGTGTTGAAGCAGGTCTGAACCGGCTGCCCGGGAAACAACTCGCGCTTGTTCGCTACTCCTCCAGGCACAATCCGCATAATGAGTGGGTCTACAATTCCGCCGATATCGATTCTTCCAAAGTCGTCTGGGCAAGAGAGATGGACAACGCCGATAATGCAGAATTGATGAACTACTACCGCGACCGCCAAGCCTGGCTGATCGAACCGGATTCACTCCCGGCGATAGTCACGCCGTATCCAGGAATACAGAAATCAGCCGCTGGCCAGCACTGAGTCTCATGCACATTGGCCGGCCGATTTGAGGAAGTGCGGTAATCTGGTTAGGTGTCATCATCCATCTACTGTCCAGTCTGCGGAGACCGCCGGGACTGCATTCAAGTCTTCGTCCGCGACACCTTTCCGATTGTGCGCTGTTCCACTTGCGGCGTAGGGATGACTCAACTGCCTGAGAATTTTTCGCCAGACAGTATTTACACTGAAGCATATTTTCAGGGCGGACAGGCAGACGGATACTCGGATTACGCCGGAAGTGAGAATGTTTTGCGCGGCGAATTTCGGTCCGCCGTTCAGGATCTCCGTGAAGCAGGCTGCAGCAACGGCAAGTTGCTGGAACTCGGATGTGCGTATGGGTTTTTTCTCGCCGAAGCGAGCGCGCATTTTGAAGTGCAGGGGATCGAAATGAGTGAAAGCGCGGTGCGCTTCTGCCGCCAGCGCGGTTTCGATGTCGACCAGGGGACACTTACGGCAGAGTATGTTGGGCATCATGCGCCCTTCGATGCCGTTGTGATGCTCGACGTGGTCGAGCATCTGACAGAGCCGGACAATACAATGGAGCTCATCTACAGCGCAATGAAGCCAGGTGGCAAGCTGATGCTCACGACAGGCGATTGGGAATCGTTCTTGAGCCGCCGCATGGGAAAAGATTGGCGACTGATGACGCCGCCACAACACCTCTTCTTCTTTTCACCACGCACACTTTCGGCAATGCTGGCGCGAGTGGGGTTCGACGTAATCGAGTGCCGCAAACCCTGGAAGACGGTGCCATTCGGATTGATCATTTATCAACTAGGTCGTATCCTGGGCATGCATCGGCCCCCCCGATTAAGTGGAATTCACTTCGGTATACCGGTCAATCTCTTCGATGCGTTCAGAGTGGTGGCAGTGCGACGCTGATAGGCGTCCATCACTACAACGCGTTAGACTGGCGCGGCACAAATTCAAGCACCACAACTCCATCGAGTTCGCCCAGCTGTCGAACAGAGTACGTTGCAGCCGCAATCTGTGTGAGCCAATCGAGGGTCTTGTCGGAAGAACGTCGTGCAAGGACAAGGAAGCGCTCGTGCTTCCCGGCGGCCTCGTGCAAGAACGATGAACCGATCCGAATCGCTTCGTCGTTGAGCTCCCTGGGCATGGGAATAACCGGCACACTGACCTTGTAGTAAGAGAGCGGGGAGAACAGTTTGCTGCTTTTTGCCGAATCAACCGGCATTGTTACGAAATCAGACTCGGGGAACTCACTGCAGATCATCACAGGCGCCTGATCGGTGCTCGCGTTCTTTTCGGCGTATTGGAGGGCATCTCTCCATGAAGGGTTATGAAGCCGTGCAAGCGGAGAGCTGAATTGGAAGAATGCTGTCACCGCCACCAAACTCACCATGAACAATAATCGCAGAATGCGGGAACCAACACGACTGAGGATGAATGCCCAGCAAAGCGCGATTCCTGGAATCGCGTCCAGACAGTGACGTAGTGGAAGAAACGGATGAACCGATGTTTCAACGCTCACGCCATAGAGAAACAGGCTCGGAATAAACGCCAACGACGCGCAAATCAGCAGATGAGATGGCTCCAGCCGGTTCGACGAATTGCGTTGCCGTCCTGAGGCGTGCATGAGAAAGGCAATGAAACCGGTGACGCATACCCCCACAATGAGCCACCCTGGCGCAAATAAGCGGAGCAGGTCCGCCGGCGTCGGAGAAAGTTCGACAACGTGAGTCTTACTGGTGCGGACCAGGAAGAGCATGATGGGAATCACTGGCAGGAACGCCAGCATGAAGGCCGAGAGGGCAATTCCAAACTGCCTCCACAGGGTCTTCCGGTCGCAATTCTTGACAACGAAAAAGCAAATCACCAGGGCCGGCAAAATCACTACGAACAGGTCCTGGAACCACACAATGCATCCGGCCGCGATGCCGAATAACGCCGCCAGCCAGTTTGAATTGTTATTGCGCAAGCGGAGCAGGATCAGGATGGTGAAATTTACCATCAGCGCTCCAAATGCGTAGGGCCGCGCATCGATTGACTCGAAAACGATAACTGGGTGGAGGCAAAAGACTATGGCAGCGATGATGGCGATATCGCGATCGAATAGCTCGCGTGCGGCAAGATAGAGCGCATAGACGGCGCCCAGCATGGCGATGAGAGAAGGGATTCTTAAAGCGACTTCGCTGGTCCCGATCAGTTTGGTTGAAAACCAAAGAATGAAAGCATGCTCGGGGGACGAAAGCGTCACGAAATGGCGAGGCCATATTTGTGAGAAACCGGCACAGATCTGCCAATACCCCCCGGTCTCATCAATCCACAGTGGCGCGCGGATGGCGATAAACCAGATGGAAATCGCGGTAGCAAGTGCCAAAGCGTAAATCGTGTACGTCAGGTTCCGGTGTGCAAACTGGGAATCTCCGGGAAGCGCATCCTTTTCTCGTGGTTTCTCTACTTGAAGTGCTGACGCAGAACCGTGCATTCCCATTCATTAACTCCTCACATGTGCACCCGGCAGACATTCTATTTGAATGCACCTGCGCTCTGCGTACCTGCGTCGATTTTGAAAATCTTAGTTGCGCCTCAGGCCGAGAATGCTCAGGAAGAAGCTGCCGCAAACGATCTGCACGCCCAAGGTCAGGGAGAAGACCGACGGCATGACAATGCGCAGCAAATGCGCACTTTCCAAGGCGCCGCAGCTTCCGTTGACACAATCGGAAACGGCATAGACTGAGCCACCAAGTCCTAGAGCGATCAATAGACAACCGGCAAGCAGACCCGCTTCCAGCTTGATGTAGCGAAAGACGCGATTGAGACGCGGGTCTTTAGGCAGCAAACCCTCGGAGATGGCGAATATTTTGGTGAAGACGGCAAAGGCTACAAGTTGAAAGCCCAGGAGCACGGAAACGAACGCATAAAGCAGGGTATGCACGTCGAATCCGATACCACCGATGAACTGAGGCCCAGGCAGAAGCCAGACGCATCCAGCCAACCCTGCCAATATCAAGGCAAAACCTGGATAGAGAAAAAGCCAGCGCGGGCTGTACATCAGCAAGAACCGCAAGTGACGCCATCCATCCTGCCAGGTCCGCAGATGCGGCGGGTGATTTCGTCCGTCGGGCAATTGCGTCGTTGCCACCTCGCTGATCTTCATTCGCAGCAACGACGCTTTCACTACCATCTCGCTGGCAAACTCCATCCCAGTCGATCGCATGTCCATTCGCCGGTAGCTCTCCCGCCGGAAACCTCGGAACCCGCAGTGAAAGTCCCCACACTTCGACTTGAAAAACAGCCTGCCTATCCCCGTCAGCACCGGGTTCCCCAGGTACTGGTGCAGAAACGGCATCGCTCCGTCGGCAATCCCGCCGCGGAACCGGTTGCCCATTACGAAGTCCTGTCCCTTGCGCAACTCCGCAAGAAACCGCGGAATATGCGTGAGATCGTGGCTCTCGTCGGCGTCGGCCATCAATACATACTCGCCCCGCGCTTCAGCAATTCCGGCCATCAACGCGCTGCCGTATCCCCTCGCCGCCACCGCCACCACCCGTGCGCCTTCGGTCGCGGCAATCTCAGCCGACCCGTCCGTCGAACCATTATCGGCAACAATGACTTCCCCCGCCACGCCGGCTCCACGTAGCTCACCCAGGGCCTGCCGCACGCGCTTCCCGATAGTCAGCGCCTCGTTCAGGCAAGGAATCACTATCGATAACTCAATTTGGAAGATGCCCGTTTTCGTAGCGAAATGGGCGCTTCCCTCGACCTCCATGACAAGAACATTCCCAGCTGCCATTTCACCATCCATATTCGCTGCGGCATTCTTGCTGTCCTGGCGGGAGTTCAGAAAACCGTAGATCCCCTGAAAGGGGCTAGATTCGAACGACTTGTGGCCACAACCCCTTCGTCATTACTTTGACTGCACGACCAAAGGTTACAGACGCCGTCGCTCGACTAACTCATACATACACGCCTGTGAACGGGATTGGCATCCCCCAAAAGTCCGCCGTAAATGCCACTCTCAGCCTG
Organism: Acidobacteriaceae bacterium; assembly: GCA_003164635.1. Taxonomy (GTDB): domain Bacteria; phylum Acidobacteriota; class Terriglobia; order Terriglobales; family Acidobacteriaceae; genus Telmatobacter. The sequence goes on along the minus strand of PLTV01000378.1, from coordinate 4,691 downwards.
CCCGTCGCGCCTAATTACCAAATGGATACTGGAGTTCCATATAATCGCGGATGAAGCCTCCTCGGTCATTCATCCGCACGATGCCGTGGTCTTAAAACCATGCTCGGAATAACAGCCGAAAGCATCAAGGTACGTGACCTTTGAATTCCCGATGAGTCGTCGAAGTCAGTGAGACCGCCAACACCCGCAACCAATCGCTAAAATATGTTTGTGAATCCAAGCCCCGACACAGGTCCTTCGCTCCTTTTCATCGAAGGCTGCTTTACGATGACCGTGTTCGCCTTGGCCTTTGCACTGCCTCGCGTTGGCTCGTCCTGGTTTTCTCGCGTCGAAAAAACGTTCTCCCGCATCGCCCGCAAAAAAATCCTCTCCGTCGTTTTGGTCGGCGCATCGGCATTCCTTCTCCGCCTGGCCATCCTGTCCATCTGCCCGATTCCCCTTCCGTTCGTGCAAGACGACTTCAGCTTTCTTCTAGCTGCCAATACGTTTGCGCTGGGTCGCCTCACCAACCCCACGCCCGCGCTGTGGACTCACTTTGAAAGCATACAAATCACCTTGCAGCCGACTTATATGTCAATGTACTTTCCAGCGCAAGGTCTCATCCTCGCCGCCGGCAAAGTGCTCTTCGGACACGCATGGTTCGGTCTTCTCTGCGTTACCGCACTCATGTGCGCCGCACTTTGCTGGATGTTGCAGGCGTGGCTTCCGCCTGCATGGGCACTCCTGGGCGGAATACTCGCAGTGCTCCGCATTGGTCTCTTCAGCTACTGGATCAACACATATTCCGGAGGCGGCTCCATTGCCGCATTGGGCGCGGCTCTCCTTCTCGGTGCTCTCCCAAGATTTTTGAGGGCCCCCCGCCTGCGCTACAGCATGCTTATGGCGATTGGCCTCAGCATCCTTGCGCTCAGCAGGCCTTTCGAAGGACTGCTTCTGTGCGTGCCAATCGGATTCGTTCTCCTACGCTGGGCCTTTTTTCGCTCCGGCAGGCCTTCGCTCGCATCCTTACTGCGCTACTCGGCATTGCCCCTCGCAATCATCTTCGCCGCATTGGCTTGGCTGGGATACTACGACGCTCGCGCCTTTGGCAATCCGCTTACCCTTCCGTATAGCGTGGATCGCGCGCAATATGCCGCTGCACCCTATTGGATATGGGAGTCTCCGCGTCCTGAGCCCGCTTACCGGCACAAAGCCCTGCATGACTTTTACATCAACGTGGAACTCGCTTATGCCAAGCGCCTGCACACTGTTCCTGGCTTTCTTACTGAGACGCTGCTAGCCAAGCCCGGGCGCACGCTTCTTTTCTTCGCCGGCATCGCGTTGCTTCCGCCGCTCCTGATGATCCGCCGCACCTTCCTCGATCGCCGCATCCGGTTCCTGCTCGTCTGCGTCATCCTTGTCTGCACTGGCGTCGCGCTCGAAACCTGGCTCATTCCTCACTACTTCGCCGCCATTACTCCAGCCTTCTATGCGCTCGGATTGCAGAGCTTGCGTCATCTGCGTCAATGGAAGCCCGGCGGACAGCCGGTGGGCGCGGCGCTTGTCCGCTTTACGGTTTTGAATTGCGTAGCTCTCGCAGCGGTTCGACTTGCCGCCCAGCCGCTGCATCTGGTGCTTGCCCCCTGGCCCAGCGCGGCTTGGGCATCAACGTGGGCAGGCCCCGGCCAACTGGGTCTTCCTCGTGCACTCGTCGAGAAGAGGCTGAATAACACACCCGGCAACAAGCTCGTGATCGTCCGCTATGGCCCGAATCATAGTCCGCTCGACGAATGGGTTTACAACGCTCCCGATCTTGATCGGGCTGCGGTCATCTGGGCTCGCGACATGGATGCGGCCGCCAACGATGAGCTGATCCGTCTTTACAAGAATCGTTCGGTGTGGCTCGTCCAGCCGGATCAGAACCCGGCCGCCCTCGAGCCGTATTCGAGCAGTCCTCGTTGAAGAAATGCTACGGGATGCCGAGCAGCTTATGCGTTTGCAAACTCAGCCGCCACTGCGGATGTCCCATGCAGTATTCAACCGTCAGGCTTGTATTTACACTCTGATCCGGCCCATCCATCGGCTGCAGAAAGAAGTGTCGAAAATCCAACTGCTCGAACTCGCTTGGATCGAACCCCGTCTGCGGATGAACCAGTTTCAACTCGTCGCCGCTGAGTTGTTCCAGTTTCGAGCCCGCCTTCGGGCTGACGCATACCCAGTCCAATCCCAGCGGAGCGGCAATCGTCCCATTCGTCTCTACGGCGATCTCAAATCCCCGCGCATGCAGCGCATCAATCAATGTCGAATCCAGTTGCAGCAACGGCTCGCCGCCGGTACAAACCACAAATCGCTTTCCGCTGTGTGCGTCCTTTGGCCACTTCGTTTCAATAGCTGTGGCCAACCCGTCCGCCGAGGGGAACCTCCCGCCTCCTGGCCCATCCACGCCCACAAAGTCCGTATCGCAGAATTGACAAACGGCCGCAGCTCGATCCGCCTCGCGTCCTGTCCACAAGTTGCATCCCGTGAATCTGCAGAACACCGCTGGCCTCCCTGTCTGCGCCCCCTCGCCCTGCAACGTGTAGAAAATCTCTTTAACCGCATAACTCATAAGTGCAACCTTTATCCGCTAGCTGCTAGCTTGTTCTTGAAAATTACGAGTCAATCGACTCAGCACGATAATGCTGATAGCTGAAAGCTGACAGCTAGCTCTTCCTCAACGGATCCTCAATTCCATTTTCACGAAATCCCTTCTCCCTCAACAAACACGAGTCACACTCCCCACAAGGCTCGCCTGTAGACGAAGGATCGTAACAGCTGCTCGTAAGCCCGTAATCCAGGCCCAACTCAATGCCCTTGCCAATAATCGCTGCCTTCGAAAGCGCAATCAGCGGCGTGTGGATCTTCAGCATCTGTCGCCCTTCCACTCCCGCCTTGGTTGCCAGGTTCGCCATCTTTTCGAACGCTTCAATGAACTCCGGCCGGCAGTCGGGATACCCGGAATAATCCAGAGCATTTACGCCAATAAAGATATCGCTTGCTCCCAGAACTTCAGCCCATGCCAGCGCGAACGACAGAAAGATGGTATTCCGCGCGGGAACATACGTGATCGGAATCCCATGAGCCATGTCCTCCGTCGATCGCCCCTTGGGGACATCGATCGCAGCAGTCAGCGCCGAACCGCCAAAGGCGCGTAGATCGATTTGCACCGTGCGATGTTGCGCAACGCCAATCGCAGCGGCCACGCGCGTCGCCGCCTCCAACTCCCAAATGTGCCGCTGCCCGTAAGAAAAAGACAGCGCATTCAGTTCGTAACCCTGTCCGCGCGCAATGGCCAGCACCGTGGCCGAATCCAGACCACCGCTCAGCAGAACCACAGCCTTTTTCCCCAGTCCCTCTTGACTCGCTGACAACCTTCACCCGCCGTTTCGTTTGCTGCAAGCACAAACTCACAAGTTGCGCTGGAGGCTAATTTCCCAAACCCTTGCCGATATCCATGGATGCCGGCAAGGGATTGCTTTCATCGATCGATTTCTCAATCGCCGTTTGCAGCAGCCCCTTTGCCGCAAGAATGAACTCGATTGCATCTCGTCCCGCGCCCGCGCCGCCCGCATGGGGCGTCACATAGTGGGCCTCGGCCTTCACTTCGCTGCGAGCGTTGCTCACGGCCACTGCAAATCCGACTGCGCGCATGACGGGCAGGTCCACCACATCGTCGCCCACATAGGCAATCTCGTCAAGCGCCACGCCCTGCTTCTCAACGATGTCGCGCACGGCCTTCATTTTGAAGGCCTCGCCCTGGTACACAAACTCCATCTTCAGATCCCGCGCTCGCGCCGCCACCGTCTCGCTGATGCGTTTGGTGATCACCCCTACCTTCATGCCGCCAATGCGCGCCAGCGTCATCCCCGCGCCATCGTGGGCATTGAACCCCTTCGGCTCCACGACCTTGGTACCTGTTGTACCGTCGGGGAGCACAATCGGAAGGGGATACACCCAGATCGTCCCATCTGTCAGGACACCATCCACATCGAAAAGAATAATTTTGATACGGCGCGCACGATCTTCAGCCGAAACGGTCATTTTTCAATTCTATCCATGTTGGCGCTCGTTCTCCGCGCCCCACGCCCCGAATCAGGTGAGAATAGAAATATGCCGCACACAGAACAACCGGTAAGTCTCGACCCTGGAGACTTCTATTTGGAAAACGGCAATCTCGTCTTTACGGCGGCCTATCACCTCAGGCGCGGCGCATGCTGCGGCAATCATTGCCGGCACTGTCCCTACGGATTCGCGCCACCCGAAGCGCCTGCCGCGCCCCCAGAACCCGCGTCGCCAACGGACTGAGTCGCCGGGGCAGCCGCTGCCGCGTCGCGCACAAGCACCGCAAAGCGCGGGAACGCGAAGCTCCCGCCAGCGTCGTCAATCACATTGAGTTGGCATAGGTACGGCCCCGGCTTCAGCCCCGCTAACGGCACGTCCAATTCAATTGCAACGGCATCCCGCCCCTCTACGTTGATTGTCTTGGCCTGCACCATAGGCGTCTCGTACACCTTGGTCGACCCCTGAATCAACTCCAGGCTGCTCAACAGGTCGATGCCCGCTTTGGTCCCCTTGGGTGCATCGGCCGCCGCTTTCTCGCGTGCGGGACTATAAATCTCATACAGCAAATACAAATGCTGATCCTGACGGAAGACGTGGCTGATGTTGGGCAC
>PLTV01000324.1:15124-15489 GCA_003164635.1 Acidobacteriaceae bacterium | reverse complement strand
ATTTGCGCTGCAATGCTGTGATTGGTGGCCCTCATCGGCGCCATCGATGCAATCAGCCGTTCGGTTTTTCCCGTCATAGCTCTCAAAAGAGTCTGTCCCAATGGCCTCATCGTCCTCTCCTAAGTCCGGCATTTGCCGTAACAGGCCGGTCGGAGTCGCTCATCAAAAAAAGACACAAAGGGCCGGTAGGCGCAGGAGACCTGCGTCGTTGGACAATTCCCTTTAAAGAAGTACGCGGGTTGGGAGAATGACCATCGAGGTGCCGGACAATTACGCGGTCGTGTCACCGTCTGGTTCCGATCGGAAACTAAGTCAGAACTGGGATCTATTTCACGAATGCGTAAAGGCTGTCATTGAACCCGAGC
>PLTV01000324.1:0-15085 GCA_003164635.1 Acidobacteriaceae bacterium | reverse complement strand
CCAAAAATTAATTCCGGTAAGCTGCTATGTCGGTGTCTGTAGTCACAACTATAAGCGTAACTATGGATGAACAATCTCACACTTTTTGGTTACATCCGATCCCTCATTTCGATTACTTAGGTATCTAGACAATATCTCCAGAAAATTGTAAAAGACGGCTGTCCTTGCTCCCACCTGGCGACATGAAGCGCAGTGAGGGCACACCGCACATGGAATCATGGAGTTACCGGCGCGTCTCCGAATAGGCGTTGCCGATGCCTCTACCACCTCCGTGGGGAGGCTTTTCGCGGCCCCTACGACCTTCAGTATCAGGATGGCATTTTCGTGGGTAATTCTCTGCAATTCATTTTGAAAGAAGTGGCCGCGATCGGGCATGGCGGACGATACCAATCAGCCTGGGGAAATTCATTCCTGAATCGCACTGCGGCACAAAAAAAAGGCCCTCCGCAGCATGTGCTGAAGAGGGCTATGGCGACGCAGTGGTTCAGTTGGCCGTGTATGTCCAGGTAAGTAGTCTTTGAATCGACGTCAGGCCGCCCGTGCTTCCCGTAAATCCCACGTAGGCCGTCTTGGAACCCACAATCGAGGGAATGTTGACCGCGTGCGACATTGAGAAGGTCTTATTGGTGACTGTATCGAGAAGCTGCAAGGTCAACGTTGTTCCGTCATAGGTTATGGTCGCCTGCATGGTGTCTCCGCTGCGCAGGATCACGCCGCTCGAAGTCATATTGACGGCGGGAACTGTAGGCAGGGCGCCGTTCGTAAAGACCCCGGTGGAATCTGTGCCCTCGCCTGCATTGCTATAGAGATCGAATTTGACGGCGACGCTCTTCTTGATGCCGGCATAACCGAGACCTGCCGAGTTTCCGCCGATGGTTTTTGGCCCGTCATTCTGAATGGTGAAAGTGAAGCCATCGGCCGTGGCTTTGCTCAATTGGAACGTGAAGCTGGTGGTGAAGGCCTCAACTCCGACGGCCTTATTCCAGAACACGCTTCCCGCTGTCTCTTTCACGCCGTTGACGAGCAGAAGCTGCGCGGTGCTCGTAGTCGCTTTCCCGTTCAAGGTGAGGCCGGTCGTGGAGGCAAAGCCGCTGCCGAAGTTGATGGCGGCGGTGGCCGGCTGAATGACATACGCGGCAGTAGAAACGTTGCTGTTTTCTGTTCCCAACGAAGTGTCGACCGCAATTGCATTGATTGTTGTGCCAGCGCTCACTGGAATGGCGCCGGTATAGGAAGTTGAATTCGACGATGGCGGCGTGCCGTCCGTGGTGTAGTAAATGGAGGCCGAAGAGTCACCGTCAAGAAGTTTCACGTTCTGGGCCGTTGTGTAGGTTCCGGCCGCCGGAGAGAAGGTGACCGCGGGGGGCTGGTCAGGGAAGGTGAACACTGCGCTGCCGGTCGAGCTCTGGACGTATCCGGGCGCGGTCGCAATGGCATTCACAGTCGTGTTCGCACTGACTGTGATGGGATCGGAATAAAGTGAGGATTGCGGCGTTGGGTTGGAGTTGTCGAGCGTGTAGAAGATTTGCGCCGTTGATGGAACAGTGCTCAGCGTAACGTTCTGGCTGGAGTAGAAGGTGCCTCCATTTGGCTGTATACTCGGCGCGGCCACGGTGGGCGTGTAATTGGTGAGCCCGAATACGTCGACCTGGTCGCGCGCGACCGCATAGACCTTGCCGTTGGTTACGACCGGAACTGAGAACTTTGTAGCGGTGCCCATACTGTCGCGCGAGGCGTTCGTGTCGCTCTCATAAAGAATATTCGTCAGGTCGTTCGCGTCCCATGCGTAGAGAATTCCAGGGCCGTTGGTGTTGAATCCATCCGATCGTACGGCCCAGGCAATTCCGTCGGCTGTTCCGTTTGAGGAGATTGAGAAGGAGGCGCCGGGGAATTGCGAGGTCACGCTGGATACGCTGGTAGGTTCGTCGCTCAACACCCCATCGGTCATCGAGAACATCTTGGCCGAGTCGGCACCAGTGCCCTGATCGCCGCTACCCCATATATAGACGTGACCGTTCCAGTAAGCAGCCGTGCTCCAGGTACCTTTCGAGGCTTTGGGAATGTCCTGAAGGATATTGGTATTGGAAGAGGCGCCGGAGGCATAGCTGCCCAGATGGTCGCGGTTCAACACGAGAATCCGGCCTTCCTTGCCCTCTTGGACCATCACGTGCGGAGTGGATCCTTGCTGGTCCGGGACCATGAGTATTCCGCCGGAACCCTGGTCGTCATCGTGATCATTCAGCGTCTGGGCATTGAACGAAGTAAACGCATCCTGCGGCGTGAGTCCCCCGTTGGCGAGGTTCACCTGCACAATGCTCTCGCCAAGCTCCGAGCTTTGCGTGAAGGGCGGATAGTTGGCGTCGAACGTTCCGTTACCGGTGACAATGAACATGCGGCCGCCGGTAGCGTCGTCGTCGATGGGGAAGCCGGTCCCTGATCCCCAAAGACTGGCTCCAGTGCCATTCGGTGAAAGACAGATCACGGCGGACTGTTGCATTGTGGTGGCGTTGTAAGCGAAGAGCCAGCCGTGCCATGGGCCGATGTCACCATGCGACGAATAGCCAATGTACACAGAGCCTTTGTAGTAGTTCAGCGCCGGGCGCTGATTCGCCATCAGGGCATTGAATGCAAGCTTTCCGCCTGAACTGCCTTGCCCTGTGCCGGCCACGGTAGCGGAAATCGTCACGGGACTTTGCTGCACGGTGGGGCTTGTTTGCTCTGCTCCGGTAAGGATGTTGATTGCGTGGAGACGAGAGTAAAATGCTCCGCTCTCTTCAGTGTTGCCTACTACATACATCGTATTGGTGTTGGGGTTAATCACGGGCGTGCCGGTAATGCCGATGGTTGGCCCAATATCGCCTTGGTTGCTGATGGCCGTGCCCTTCGAATTGACGGCCTTGGCCCCGGAGCCGGCGCCGTGCTCCGCGTCGAGCAGAGTGATCTTCCAAAGTGGGCTGGCATTGGCGGCGGTGTTGGAATCTGCGTCGAACGCGTAAATCGAATCGTTCTCGGTAGCAACGAAGAGCACATTATGAACGTTGCCATCGTTCATCGCTAGCCCGGGCACGTACAACGGCTGCGCGTAGACAGTGCTGTCAACCGCCACAGAAAACAGCTTGCGAAAGGAATTGACGTTGACATTCGACGGAGTCAGGGCCGTCTCATTCGTATTCTGCCCGGCGTGGGTGATGTCATAACGCCAGGTGGGAACGATGACCGGTGTTGGCGTCTGGGCGAAGACCCAGGGTGAAGGAATGATGATGGCCACAACAACGAGGCTCAAGATGCAACGACTTGCGGTGGATTCCACGAAGCAGTCAGCAAGACGATCGCACAGGGAACGGCAATAGGAAGCCCGACGCACGGACATAGAGATATCTCCAAAGCAAGGAATTACAGAGCCAATTGTTGCGGGGGAGCTTCAAGAGGCGACGGTCAGTAGAGCAAGGCGACGGAGGCCCGGATTCAGGCTTCTCCCGCTCTAAAGAATGGCCGGATCAACCTGATGAGATTTAGTTGCATTCTGAGTATGGGCGCGCATGCGCTGTTGAGGATGTGACGGAAAGTCTTCGGAAGAATACAAAGTAATCTCGATTGTAGAATCAGTCACCAGCTGCTGGTTACTGGATTTCTCGTGTTCGAGATTTGCACAGAGAATAGCACGATCCTCGGCTGGCCGCTCGCTTTTGAACTTTCATCTATGCGCTCGTTGTCGAAAGCGTTACCCTTGAAGCAACGCTCGCCGATTTTGAACTGTCTCGACCGCACCGAGCTTGGGGCGGCGCCTTCCTTCTCTCGACCTTGCACTGACTATCCGAACAATCTCAGGAGCCTCGATGTGCTTTTCAAAGCTGTTCCCGTGTCTCACACTGGCTGGCCTTTTGACGTCGGCGTTTTCATTTTCCGCCGCGCAGGTTCCGACGCCCGCATCTGTTCTGGGGCATACGCCGGGCGATGACTTTTATCTTGCCGATTACGCCGATACCATTCGCTATTTTCATGCGCTTGCTGCTTCATCGGATCGCATCAAGATGTTTACGGTAGGCAAGAGCACGCGCGGGCAGGATATTGAGGTCGCAGTCATTTCATCCGCGGCCAATCTGGCGAAGCTTGACGACGCGAAGAAGATTGCCGGAAGGTTGGCGCGCGCGGAAGACTTGAACGACGATCAGGCCAAGGATCTGGCCCGGCATTCGAAGGTGATCGTCCACATCGACGGAGGGCTCCATTCCGACGAGGTGGCCGGCACGCAGCACACGATGGTTTTGGCCTACAAGCTGCTCACGGCGAAAGACGATCCCGAGATCGACGCCATTCTCGACCAGGTGATTCTTGTTTTGTGGCCCACGCTGAATCCTGATGGGCAGGATATGGTCGTCCACTGGTACCGCCAGAATCTGGGAACCAAGTACGAGGTCAGCCCGCTGCCGTGGCTTTACCAGGAATACGTGGGGCACGATAACAACCGCGACGGCTATATGATGAACATGAAAGAAGAGCAGGTGGTGACGAAGGCCGAGCTCGAATACAGCCCGGTGATTTTCTACTGCCAGCATCAGACGGCGCCGTTCCCGGCGCGCATCTGGATTCCACCATTCTCCGATCCCATCTCGAGCAACATCAGCCCTTATGTGCGCAGCTGGCTCAATGTAACAGGCACCAATATGTCGGCGTATCTCGACGCGCACAACATGCCGGGAGCGATCTCCGAATCGCGCTTCGATAATTGGTATGCCGGTTTCACAGATTGGGCAGGCGTGTTTCGCAACGAGATTTCGTTCTTCACGGAGACGGCACTCTATCGCTACGCGACGCCCCGGTTCTATACCGCGGACGAGTTCCCAAAAAACGAACAGGACTTGCGTGCGCTGACGATGTACACCACGCCGTGGGAAGGCGGCTGGTGGCATTTGAAGGATGCGGTGGACTACATGGTGGCGGGATCAATGTCGGTACTCGACCTGGCGGCCAGGAATCGCGAGACGCTGCTCTACAACCGCTACCAGGCCGCGCGCGATAACATTCAGCACTTCCGCAAGGAGCCGCCTTTTGCGTATGTGATCAGCGACAAGCAGGCGGACACGCCGGAAGCCGGCTTGCTGGCTCAGAAGATGATCGACAACGGCCTCGATGTGTACGCAACCAAGGATGGCTTCAAGGCCAATGGCGTCACGTATCCGGCAGGGTCGTGGGTGATTCCCATGGATCAGCCGTACTCCGCGCTGGCCAAGGAACTGTTTGAGCGGCAGCGCTATCCTGATGCGCTTGAAAACGGCACAGCCAAGGCGGTTGACTTGCCCTACGACGTGACGGGCTGGACTCTCAGCCTGCAAATGGGCGTCGATGTAGATGCGGTGACCGATCCACTCGAAGCGGATCAACGCGCGCTCCTCAGCAAGGTCGACACTGTGAAATTGCCCGACGCCGCCGTCGAAGGTGCAGGCGGCACAGTCGCATTCAGTCACAAGGTGAACGCGTCCTTCGAGCTTGTGAATGCGGCCCTTGCGCAGGGTGGCACTGTCGCGCTGGCGCAGGATGCAGTGAAGACCGCGGAGGGAAACGAGACCGGTGCTTTCCTTGTAAGTGGGTTGAGCCGGGCAGCGGTTGACGGGCTAACGAAGAAGTATGCAGTCGCGGCAGATTCAGTCACCGCGCCCGCGCACACGATTCCGTTGAAGAAGGCGCGCATCGGGCTGTATCGGCCATGGGCGCCTTCCATCGACGAGGGCTGGACACGATGGGTTCTGGAGAATTACGGGTTCGAGCCCAAGAGCCTGTACAACGCCGATATTCGATCCGCGGGGTTGAAGAATCGCTATGACGTGATCATTCTGCCGGATCAGTCGGCGCGGCAGTTCATGCAGGGGTTCACGGTGGGCATTGTGCCGGGCCAGTATGTGGGTGGCGTGGGCGAAGACGGGCTTAGCCAGCTCCGCGAGTTTGTTCGCGCGGGCGGAACGCTGATCGCGTTTAACCGCACGGCATCGACGCTGATTCCGCTGATGTCTCTCCCCGTTCAGAATGTGCTGGAAGGCGCAAAGAGCGACAAGTTTTTCTGTTCGGGCGCGTTGCTGCGCGTGGAAACCGAGCATCCGGAGTTGGCGGTGAACTTCGGCATTTCGGAGTCGCCGGTGGTCATGTTTCAGGCCGGCCCGGCATTCCAGACTCTACCTGGATTTCATGGCGCGGTGCTTGCTCGTTACCCCAAGCAGACCAATCCGTTGGAAAGCGGCTTGCTGTTGCATCCTGAAGCGATTGAAGGCAAGATCGCCGCAGTTGAACTTGCATACGGCCATGGCCGCATCCTGCTTTATGGATTCAAGCCGCAGTTCCGCGGGCAATCGCACGCGACGTATAAGTATTTTTTCAACGAGCTTTACAGCTTCGAGCATCCGGCGCTGCCGGTAGAACCCGCTCCTGCTGCTGGAGGCAAAGAAAAACCCGAGGCAGCGATTGCCAAACCGCCCGCGCCGGGCGCGAAGCAAGCCGATCCAGACGATGACGACATCGAGGAGTAACGAAGGCCTTTCGCGGAATGCTCCGCAGCCGTTTGAAGGCGCATGAGCTATTTCTTCGGCGCCTTCATATCGCGGCCGCCCTGGTGAAGGATAAGGTGAGTGACTTTGCCTTGATCATCCTTGAAGAATTCAACCTCGGCATCGACTACTGTGAGGAAAAACCTGGTGTCCGAAGAAGGGTAAAGCTGGATTTTATCTTGGCCGGTGGCTTGCCCCATGAGTTGGCCATTCTCAATGGTCACCACGAGATTAAATCCAGGCTGAAGTTCGTAGGTTCCGGGGTATTGAGCGAGAACCTTGGGATCGACTGAAGTCACGGTTCGATATTTTGGTTGATAGTCCGGCCAACCGTATTCAACAGCAATGGAGTGCATTATTTCATCGCCGAGCGCGCCTCCATTGTCAGAGTTCGTCATCACCACGGCGCCCTCGCCATTTTTTTCGTAAGCGACGAAAATGTTGATGAATCCCTCGTTCACGCCGCCGTGAGAGAAATAGGGATTGGTTGCGGCGCCACCGATCTCGAGCCCCAGGCCCCATTTACCCATTCCCGGGGTGAGCATCTGCCGGGTCATTTCGGCAGAGAGGACTTTGTTGGATTTGCCTTGAAGCGATTTTTCCACTTCGATGGCATAGCGAGCCAGGTCGGTTGGCGTGGTCCACAAGCCGGCGGCGGCCATCTCTGGATAGGTATGTGCGCCTCCTTCAACCGGTTTGCCGTCGCCTCGGTAAGGAGTAGCCGCGAAGGAATGAAAACTCGCAGGCAACGGCTGTTCATAGGTGCTGTGAGTCATGCCGATAGGTGCCAGCACGATGTCGTGGAGCACCTTTGGGAAGGGTTCTCCAGTTGCGTCAATCATGGCCTGCTGCATGATCGTGAACCCGCCGCCGGAGTAATTCCATTTGCTGCCGGGAGCGGCCTCGCTGCGGATGGCGGGTGTGTTGGCGGGCTTCTCGCCGTTCAGCACCTGCACAAGCGAGGGAACGGTCTCATTCGAGGCGTAGCCGGGGAATCCGTGGACGGTGGTTCCGCCCGTGTGCGTCAGCAGTTCGCGCAGGGTTACAGGTTTCCCGCCAGTAACTGGATCGGCTGGGAGCTTCCAACTTTTCAAGAGCGTATTGATGTCCACATCGAGCGAGAGCTTGCCTTGTTCGACCAGGCGAAGGGCAGCCATGGTGGCGACGGGCTTGCTGATCGAGCCGGCCTGGAACATGGTCTCTGCATCGACGTCAGGGCCGCCGACGGCAGCGACTCCAAAGCCGCGCGCCCACTCGATGCTACCGTTGTGGAGAACAGCAATGCTCACGCCGTGAACGTTGAGCTCTTTCATGCGATCGGCAAGGTTGTGGGTTGCGTGTGGGTCGCCCTTCACGACGATTCCCGCAATTAGACCTGCCTCGACGCGCTGTATGTGTTGGGCCACTTCCGAAGTGACTGCAGGCTTCGTCGAGGATGCCGCCTGAGTTTGGGAGGAAACAAACGGCGTGCCGCAGCTCGCGAGGGCAAGGATCATTGCAAGGTGGCCGGGATAACGTCTTAATACGAGCTTCATGTGGGAGACTCCGCGGGTTCAATCTATCACGGGGCGGGTGAAGAGTCCGCCGTTGCGCCTGCGGCTCACTGCGCAGGGACAGGGATTTCGAGCGTTCCCGCCTTGTGCGCTGTGAGATCGTATACGCCTGTCGAAAGTGAAAGGCCTGTGGCCGGCAAATCAATTTGCAGATGGACAGGAATGCCAACCCGCTTGACCTGCGCGTACGAATCCGGATTCAACCCAAGGCCAAGGGTCTGGCCCGTCCAGTTCACAGCCTGGCCTGCTTTGTCGTAAGCGACAAGTGCCACTTCAATTTTGCCATTGTGGGTTAGGTCGGGAGCAAGATCGAGTGCAACCGTCGAGGGGTTAATGACCAAGTCCACTTTGTAGCGGGTGAGTGGCGCCGCGAGCTTGCCGTTGCCGCCGGCCCGCGGCGCATCTACCGCTGGTTGCGGTTCCAGGGGCGCGACGTGCGCCTGGAAGAGTATCTGCGTGGAAGCGGGCAGTTCGCGCGCCAAGAGCGGAGGCAGCGGATCGGAGGCTGGCTTGGCATCCATGACCGTATCCGCATAGTAGCCGCGGCGATACGAGAGCGTCGCCTTTCCTGCCGTGAGTTTCACCTCAATCTTGTGGTAGCGGCCATCGGGCTGCACGCTTGGCGGCGTGTAAACCAGCGTGTAATAATGCGACCCATTCTGAATGGCGCTGCCAATCGACTGGCTCAGGTTGTTCGAGGTGTAGAAAGCTTTGCCGCCGGTGTCGTGTGCGAGCTGCTGCATGGCCGCGGTGTTGGCCGAGTTGGCAGCCGACTCCTGATTGGGCGCCTTTTCAAAATCGTCGCCGAGAGGTTGACCCGCAGAATCAGCGTTGGTTGTGTTATCGACCATAATGCCGTGCGCGGCGACCGGGTAGAGCGCAACCCTGGCTTGCGTCAGCAGGTTGGCAGTTTGTCTTACGGCAACACCAATGTCTTTCCCATCGGACAATGTTTGCAGGTTACGGCCATTGGGAAACACGGTGACGGGAAATGTCCCGGCAAACCAGATGAGATTTTTGCGTCCCGGCACGGCGGCCATCGAGCGCGCCAGTTGCTGCAACGCCGCAAGGGTCCACGAGGCGCGCTCACCGCCCATGTTGCTGGCTTGATCGGCAAGTGTGCGGGCATGCGCCTTGGCGGCGGCATTGTTGTATGCGTCCGCGTTGCCCGTCATCTCGGCGATGATCGCGACTTCCTCCTTATCGCGCAGATCGTCCTCGCGCGTGTGCGAAGCCATGGTGGCTCCGGGAGCGGCGGCCTTGCGGTCCAGGGCTTGCTTCAGGAGGCTGACGTCGGTTGTGAACCCTTCAAGGAGGCGCAGCTTGGTATTCAGCGTGAAAATCGCCATGCGCGTTCCAGGGCGAATGTCATGGATGAAGTTGACGATCTGCTGGTGGACGAACTGCTGATCGGCCTCCGGTGTGTTCAGGCTGTCGAGCAGCAGAATGTTGACCGCATCGCTCTCGGGTACGGCAGGGCGATTGGTAAAGGTTTGCGCGGGTAATTGCGGGAGTTCAATGAGTAAGGGTACAGCGGGCGCGGTGTGCTCTTCGAACAGGTCGATGGTCTGCGGCTTTCCATCCTGGAAAAGTTGTAGATCCTGTTTGCCGAGCCCTTGAACGGCATCACCGTTCGGCGCAGTTACCACCACGTCAACCGACACTGCCTGTGCGTTTGTCTGAAGCACCGGACTCTGTGCCGGTGCGCTCTGAACTGCGTTTTGCGCCTGAAGAGACAGGGAAGCGAGGATGCCGGAAAGAAGAACGACGGGACGTGCAAACGATCGGAGCAACGGCGTTTCCTCAAAAAGCGAGTATACCGGCGCGTGCTTCCCTCCGGATTCTTGACGTTGCCCCTTTGACTGGGAGATGGTCAGCGCGGTTATGCGGTGACGCGTGCTTTGCCTTTAAGGCCGCCGTCAGGCATGCAAAGAAAAGGGCCCTGGAAGGAACCCCCAGAGCCGCATTTCTTCAATGGTCGGTTTGCTGGTTATTGATTGACGTTGGCCTGCTTCTGCCGCTCTGAAGGCTGATTTGCCACCTGCAGGTAGTTCTTCACGCTGAAGACTCCGGGCACTGTGTTGGCACGGATGTTTGCAGCATCTCTGTCAGACTGGCTGTCGACCACCCCATAGAGTTCCACGTTGCCGTTCTGCACCGAGATGCGGATGGTCTTGGCTGGATCCATGGCGTATTTCTGCAGCGACGGGTAACTGTACACAGCGCGCGCCACTTCAAGACGCGTCCTGTCGTCCATGGGAGACGCGGGATCTACCTGGATCTCATCGTTCACCTGTTTCACGCCGGGAAACGTGCTTGCGAGCGCCAGGGCCGAATCGCGGTCAACATACGTGCGCGCATGGCCGCCGAGCGTGACCACACCATCCTGAACGCCCAGCGTTATGGCGTTGAACATATTGCCATAGCCTACGCGATCGTAGGTCAGCTTCTCGCCAAGTTTAGCCTTCAGTTCCTGGTCGGGAAGGTTCGGACCCGCGACTTCAATGTCGTTCCGCACGGCCGAAACGCCTTTCACCTTGTGGATGCGCTTGTCGGCGTCGAGCTTGTACTCGTATAGATCGACCGATCCTGTAAGCGTGGCGACACCGTTGTCCACGGCGACTTTGACGTCTTTAAATTGCGACTTGTTCAGCTTCGACTGGGCTTCGCTTGCCGCGCTGCCGTCGTCGGATGCAAAAGGTTTTGCGCCCATGCCTGAGGTTGCCGCCAAGGAAAACTGGGGAAGACTCAGGAGGGCCGCGGCGAGCGTGGTGGTCAGCAGGGTTGTCCGGCTTCTACGCATCGTCTGGGACATATCGAACTCCTCCTCTTTCGTTTCAATTTCAATTTAGGAACGCAGTGGTTTTTCAAACGATCGAACCACGGATTGAGAGATGCAATCTCTGAGCCAGAGTTGCTTCGCTGCGTTCCTTGACGCACTTAGACAAACCCCAAACGGAGCGAAAAGTTCCGCCGAGAGGATGCGCGCCGTAGAAAGGGAACCGTGTGAACGGAGAGCGGATCGGAGACTGTGCCAACCAGTTTTCGAGTCGAAACACGAAGAGCGATCTAAAACAATACTTTATTTAATTTCTTTGCTTGAAAGGAGTTAGAAAGAAGGAGCAGGGAAAGTTGCTTGAGCGGATAACTTGAATTGCACTGCAATTGGCTCGCAGCGGCACCGTTGGAAAAGCCGGATCGCGACCTGAGGAAAGTCAGGCCGCGCTGTCCGGAAGTCGAACAACCCGGGGCTTTGTAGGTGCGCCCTCTATGGCCGTTCGAAAGTGAAGGCCGCGTCGCTCGGGTTCACGCCAAACACACCGGCACCAGATCCGACGGTTATGCTTTTGAGGATGCCGGGAACCTCGACAAACTGTTCCTCGCTCGGATCGAAACGGAAGATATGGCTGGAAGTGTCGACGAGCCATACGCCATCCCCGCCGGCCGCGACTTGGGAGGTATTTCCACCAACGCTATTAAAAGTGTTGGCGCTGGGATTGTAACGAAAGACATTGTTGGAGATGTTGACTCCCCATACGTCATTCACTCCAACGGCAATCTGTGTGAGCGCTCCTGAAACCGCGACGAATGTCTGCGAACCAAAGTTGAAGTGGAAGATGTGGCCTGTGCTGTTGAGTCCCCACACGTCGCCACCGCCGGTTGCTACCTGCGTGAGAAGGCCGGTCGCCTGGACAAACTCCTTTGTGCAGTAGTTGTACCTGAAAATATCGTCGGCAGAGTTCACGCCCCACACCTCGTATGGGTGACAGCTGTCCTGGTTGCCGACGCCGACGGTGATCTGGGAAAGAATCCCAGGGATCGGTTTGAAGGTTTTAGAACTGAAGTTGAAGCGGAATACGTCGCCGCTGGCGTTGATTCCCCAGACCTCGTCGGTTTGTGAAAGGGTGCCTCCGCCCACGGCGATGTCGACAAGCGTTGTTTTGGCGATCTTGGTGAAGGCTTTCGAACTCGCCGAATAGCGATAAACGTTGGCATCGACATCGAATGCAAAAACCTCGTTTCGCCCCGCGGAAGCGCTGGTGACAGTTCCTTTAACTTTGTTGAAGTGCTGTGCCCGTGCGGGGGCGACGAGGGAAGCCAGACATACCGGTACTAGAAGGATGCTGCAGAAAGCCATATTGCGTGACATACAAACCTCCTCGATTGTTTTGGTTCTTGGGGATGGCGGTGTGGCGGCAAAGAGCCTGGCTCCTCGAAGCCCTACAGCCGGGGATCATCGAACCATGTGCAAGAATCGTGGTAGAATTCCCGCCAGTTCCCTGACTCTTCCATTTCTCCAGCAGCCAACGCTAGTTCCGGCTTGCGACGAAAGTCCTAAAAGCGCTGATCAAAAATTCTCAAGACTTCTAAAAAGCCTGGTTATGTTCAACGCCACCCATAGTTTGTACCAATTCGGAGAATTTGGACTCGACCCCCAGGCGCGCGTGCTGCGCAAAGGTCGAGAGCCTGTGCTTCTGACTCCGAAGGCCTTCGATGTCCTTCTCCTGATGGTTCAAAACGCAGGGAAGACCGTCTCGAAAGATCAACTGATGGAATCGGTCTGGCCGAACAGTTTTGTTGAAGAGTCAAACCTGACGCAGACAATCTTCATGGTGCGAAGAGCGCTCGACGAGACGAGCGACCGGCGCTACATCATGACCGTGCAGGGACATGGTTACCGATTCGTTGTTCCGGTTACCGAGGAGTCAAGTGTCGGGGCTGAAGCGCACGTGCCTATCGTCTCTGCCCCGATGAGCGACGGCCAGAGCGTTTTGTCCTCTGTACCACGCAAAAACTCGACCTGGAGGAAGGCTGCGATCCTGGGCTTGATCGTGGGGGCGTTTGTGTTGATTGCCGCGCCCGCTTTTTGGAGACGACATTCGACGAAAGCACCTGCGGAGCAGCCCGGCAGAATCACGCTGGCAGTGCTTCCATTCCAAAACCTGACGGGAGATGCGGGACAAGAGTATTTCAGCGATGGCCTGACCGAAGAGATGATTACGCAATTGGGGAATCTGAATCCCGAACGGCTGGGAGTCATCGCCCGCACCTCGGTAATGCATTACAAAGATGCGCACACGCCACTCGATCAGATCGGACGCGAGTTGAATGCGCAATATGTATTGGAAGGGAGTGTGCGGCGGGAACAGAATCGCGTGCGGATCACCGCGCAGCTCATTCAGGTAAGAGACCAGACTCATGTTTGGGCGCGCGAGTACGATCGCCAATTAGACGACCTGCTCGGTCTTGAGGACGACGTTGCCCAGGAGATCGCAAAAGAGGTGCGGCTCACCTTCGACGCGCGCAGGGAAGCCGGAAGCCAGCAGGCCGCGCAGCAGGAGAGCTTTGAGGGATACGACCTTTATTTGAAAGGGCTCTATTTCTTTAACAAGCGGACCCCCGGAGACCTGGAAGAAGCAATTCATTATTTTCAGCAGGCAGTCGCGAAGGCTCCCCCGTCGGCTCGAGCGTATGCGGGTTTGGCGAAGGGCTACGCCATTCTGTCGGCGTACCACGATCAACCGGAAGCGGAAAATATGCCGAAGGCTCGGGCAGCGGCAGAACAGGCAATTCGGATCGACCCCAACTCGTCGGAAGCGCACACCGCTCTGGCTCTGGTCGTTCAGAACTATGACTGGGACTGGCAGACCTCAGAAAAAGAATATCGCCGGGCTATCGAACTGAATCCCAACGATGCAACTGCGCACCATTGGTACGCTGAGCATCTGATGTGGCTGGGACGGTTCGACGAAGCGCTCGAGCAAAGCGAACGGGCTCATGAGTTGGATCCGCTCTCCTTGATTATCGCGGCGGATAACGGGGCGATTCTCTATTTCTCCCGCAAATACGACCCGTCGATTGAGAAGTTGCGTTCTGTTTTGGAGATGGATCCCAGCTTTATGCGCGCCCACCTGCTGGTGGCGGCCTACGTCGAGAAAGGAATGTTTGCCGAAGCCATGGCGAGCAACGATAGTGCGCGAGCAACGATCGGAGAAGGGGCCTATTGGACCTGGAATGCCTATATACACGCGCGTGCCGGCCAATTGACTGAGGCGCGTGCAGCGATGGAGCGGTTAAACGATATCAATAACAAAGCCCCGGTTGATCCAATGGCCTTCGCGCAGGTGTACGCGGGGCTGGGCGATAAAGATGAAGCCGTTGCATGGCTGGGAAAGGCTTACGCGCGACGTTCGCATGGGCTCACGGCGCTGAAAGTTGATCCCGAATACGACTTGCTCCGCGGCGATCCGCGATTCCGTGATTTGTTACGGCGCGTCGGGCTGGAATAGCAAAAAATTTTGCGCCATGCGAGGCGCGAATTCTTGAACCGCGCGCGGGTTCAGCGGTAGCGGCGCGTAGCTTTAAGAACCATGGAGAAAACGCCGGATTCGTCGCGCGCGACGAGGACCGAAACGTGGCGATTGATGGCGATCTCGGCCTGGAGAAGCTGCTGGCTTGTGGTGTCGACGTCGGTGGCGAAGGTGAGAGTGAGGTTGCGTCCCACCTGCTCCTCAACCGTGATGCGCGACGTTGAGTTGCCGAGGGTCCCGATGTAGTTGGGATCAACCTTGACGGAGCCTGCGCCAAAAAGCTTTTGCACGCGGCTGCTGACGGTGGCATTCAGGGCTCCGCCTAGCAGGGCATCGGTAGTGGGGTTGGCGACCGATTGCTCCTGCTGCTGGGTGTACAGGCGCTGCTGATTTTCTGTTCGGCCCAATGCGAGCAGAGCGACGACGTCCTGCTCGGGAAGCGGAGGGTCGCTGCGATAAGTCACCGCCAGCTTTTGCGGCGTGCCATGCAATCCAAGCGTGATGTCGTAGTCTTCCACGCGCGCGGTGGCGTTCAGATCGATAGTCGGTTCAATCCGGACAGGATTCGTAAAGAGGATGTCGCCGCGCTGCAGGTCGTAGCGGGTTCCCGCAATAATCGCGTTGCCTTCGGTAATCGAGACGCGGCCGAGCAGCGAAGGGGATGCAAGGGTTCCGCGCAGGCGCA
>PLTV01000147.1:4001-4663 GCA_003164635.1 Acidobacteriaceae bacterium | reverse complement strand
CTGCTGGGCGTATACGAACAGGCTCCGCTGCAGCAGTTGATGGGATTTGGCGCGACACTGTTGCGGCATCCGGGAAAGTTGGCCGAGGGAGCGCGCTACCGGCTGAAAACAATCGGAACGCCCTACCGGACGGGTTGCTGGGTGGTGAGAGCGGAAGGTCATGACCGCGTGGAGCGCGTGACGCTGACCAACGGGCGCAAGCAGTGGAGCGTGGACTGCGATTGGCTGGGGTGTGGATTTCATCTTGTGCCAAACCTGGAGCTGTCGCGGTTGCTTGGGTGCCGGATCTTAGGCGGTTTTGTCGAGGCTGATGAGTTCCAGGAGAGTTCGGTCAAGGGTGTGGCGTGCGTGGGCGAATTGACGGGTGTTGGCGGTTTGGAAAAGGCGCTGGTCGAGGGCGAAATTGCCGGATGGGCCGCGGCGGGGCGGGAGCGCGAGGCTGTGGCGCTTGGCTCCGCGAGACGGCGGATGCAGAGGTTTGCCGCAGGACTGGAGCGGGCCTTTGCGTTAAGGGCGGAGTTGCGGGGGTTGGCTACTCCGGAGACGTTTGTGTGCCGCTGCGAGGATGTGAGTCATGCAGAGCTCGCAGGCTTTACGAGCTGGCGTGAAGCCAAGCTGCATACGCGTTGCGGCATGGGCGCGTGCCAGGGGCGGGTGTGCGG
>PLTV01000147.1:0-3963 GCA_003164635.1 Acidobacteriaceae bacterium | reverse complement strand
CCCTCGGGGGCTAAAGCCCAAACTTTCATAACAATGGACTTGATGTACGGGCTGAAGCCCGAACCCTTCAAAAGTGATTTGAGGTTCCTGGTTTCCCAGCCATGCGACCTAATGCGTCGTATGGATGGGGCACATGGCCTTGGTCCGGATCCGGGCCTAAAGGCCCAGGTTCGTGGTGTTCCATTTCAGGGGCCTGAAGGCCCATGCTCCCTCCGCGTGATGAGTCTTAGGTTTCTGGGTGGGAGGCTAACTCGTCAGCGGATCGCGGGTGGGAATGCCGTCTACCTGGCGCAAGATTCCGAGGGGGTTGGTGGACTGGAGTTCTTGAGGCACCGCGGCGTCGGGGAAATTCTGGAAGCACACCGGACGCGCGAAGCGATGGATGGCGCCGGTTCCGACGGACGTGTACTGGGAGTTTGAGGTCGAGGGATAGGGTCCGCCGTGAACCATGGCGGGCGCGACCTCGACGCCGGTTGGGAATGCGTTGAAGATGAGGCGGCCGGCCTTTTGTTCGAGGATGGCGATCAGGTCGCGATGCGCGGCGAGATCGTCTTCGCTGCCAAGGATGGATGCGGTGAGATGACCATCAAGCGATTGGGCCACGCGCAGATAATCGGCAGGCGACGGGCAGTGAACAAGCAGCGTGTCGGGGCCGAAGAGCTCTTCGGAGAGGGCCGGCTCGCGCAGGAAGGCTTCGAGGGAGGTTTCAAAGAGCTGCGCGTGCGCGGGGCAGGCTGGATCGGCGGCGGATGCGGGTGCCTGGGCGACGGTGGCAGCCTGCGAGGCGCGGTGAGTCGTGGCGCGGGCATAGGCGTGGGCGATGCCTGCGGTGAGCAGCGTGAACGGGGCGGACTGGTTGACGAGGTCGGCGAGTTTCGATTGAAAGGCCGGTGCTTCCGGCTGATCGGGAACCAGGACGATGCCCGGCTTGGTACACATTTGGCCCGCGCCTAATGTGAATGAGTTGAAGAGGCCTTGCGCGAGCGATTCAGGACCGCTGCGCAGCGCGCCAGGCAGGATGAAGACAGGGTTGGTGCTGGCCATCTCGGCAAAGCAGGGAATGGGACGCGGGCGGGCGGCAGCCATATCCATGAGCGCGCGGCCGGCGCCGAGTGATCCGGTGAAGGCTACGGCTTCAACGAGCGGATGACGGACGAGGGCAGCGCCAACTTCGATGCCGGAATCGAAGAGAAGCGAGAAGACGCCTTCAGGCAGTCCCGCCGCAGCGACGGCCTGCTGCACGACTTCGCCGACCAGTTCGCTCGTGCCGGGATGAGCGGCGTGGGCCTTGACGATCACGGGGCAGCCGGCGGCGAGAGCCGAGGCTGTGTCGCCTCCCGCGACGGAGAAGGCGAGCGGAAAATTGCTGGGGCCGAAGACGGCGACGGGGCCGAGCGGACGCAGCATGGAGCGAAGGCTGGGGCGCGGGAGCGGCTTGCGTTCGGGGAGCGGCGTATCGATGCGCGCGTCGACCCAGGAGCCTTCTTCAATAAGGGACGCAAAGGTTCGGAGCTGTCCGGTGGTGCGCGTGACTTCGCCCAGGAGGCGTGGCATGGGCAGCGCGGTTTCAAGGTGGGCGCGCTCGGCGAGGGGTTGTTGCAAAGCGTCGAGCCGCGCAGCGATGTCGCGGAGGAGTGCGGCTTTGCTGATGCCCGACGCGGCGGCGAGAGTGGGAGCTGCTTCGCCGGCCAGGCGTGCGGCTTTGTCGACGTCGGCAGTGGAAGCGGAGAAATAAGGCGGGTCGAGGGATTGGCCGGTGGAGGGATTGAGGGCCTGGAAGGTAGATCCTGCGTGCGCGGCGCGCTGGGCGCCGATGAAGGCTTGTCCGGTAAGCGGCATGAGTGAAGGCTCCATGTTCAGTTTAAGGGGATGGAAGGGGTTTAATGGCGCGATGAGATCGCATTCCCTCGGGGGCTGAAGCCCAAAGAATTTGGAGTCTTTGAGGTACGGGCTGAAGCCCGTACCCTTCACCTGGAGCCCCAGAAAGGGGCATGCGTGAGGACTCCGAGATTAAAGCGTGAAAGGTGTGCTGGAGACGGCGATCGATGGGCGGTTGGACTGGGCATATTCGAAGGCGGCGCGGGTTGCGGCCAGTTCATCGCCGGTGACTTCGAGGCGGGGCGGGCGAACGCGAGCAGAGCCGATACCGGCTTCCTGCTGTACCTGCTTGATGAGCTGGATGAATTTGGGCACGGTGTCCATGCGGAGAAGCGGCAGGAACCAGCGGTAGAGCTCGAAGGCTTCCTGCGCGCGACCGGCAGAGGCGAGGTTGAACAGATCGGCGGACTCGCGGGGAAAGGCATTCACGAGGCCGGCGACCCAGCCGACCGCGCCCGCTGCAATGCCTTCAACGATGGCGTCGTCAACGCCCACACACACCGCGAGCCGGTCTCCAAGCAAAGCGCGGATGGCGGTCGCGCGGCGGACGTCGGTGGAAGATTCCTTGACGGCGGTGAGGTTGGGGAACTCGGCGGCAAGCTCGGAGATCTGCTCGGGGATGTAATCGACTCCGTAGGCGACGGGGTTGTTGTAGAGCATGCCGGGGAGGGGGGTGGCCTTGAGAATGGCGGCGACGTGGGCCTTGTTCTCGCGCCAATCGCCTTTGTAGACGTAGGGCGGAAGGATCATGAGGCCGGAGCAGCCGGCGGCGTGCGCGGCCTGGGCGAGCGCCACAGCATCGGCGGTGGAGAGTGCGCTGATGGCCGCGACGACGGGGACCTTGCCATTGAGAGTGGCGACGACGGTTTTGAGGACGGCAATTTTTTCGTCGAGTCTGAGGGTGGCGGCTTCGCCGAGCGAGCCGAGGCAGATGATGCCGGTGCAGCCGTTTTCAATGAGCCACGCGGCGTGCCGGGCTACGAAAGCGAGGTCGACATTCAGGTTGGTGTCGAAGGCGGTAGTCATGGCGGGCATGACGCCCTTCCAGTTCAAGGCGGTGCTCATTCAGGAACTCCCATGCGAAATGGATCTGCGGGGTCGAAGATCAGTGTTGACTCGCCGGTGATGTAAGCCGAGCCGGTGATGGTGGGGATGATTTTTGGTCCGTGCGGTGGATTGTGGCCTTGTTCGGGCGCTGCTAATTCGAAGCTTCCTTCGAAGATGGTGCCGAGAATGCCTTCCTCACGCCAGGGCTGGCCGGGTTGCAGTTTGCCGTCGGCGGCAAGGCAGGCGAGTTTGGCGCTGGTGCCGGTGCCGCAGGGCGAGCGGTCGTATGCTTTTCCGGGACAGAGAACGAAGTTGCGGCTGCTGTTGGCTGGGTCGTGTGGAGGGGAAGAGAGCTCAATGTGGTCGATCTCTGCGCTGTTGGCCCCGGTGATGTTCGCGGACGCGAGGCCCTGGCGAATGGCCCAGGTGTAATCGGTGAGCTGATCCCTATGCTCCAGCGTGAGCGGGACAGGATGCGCTTCGCTGAGAAAGAACCAGTTGCCGCCCCAGGCAATGTCGCCGGCGATGGGTCCGACGCCGGGCACGTCGACCGCCACTGCGGTGCGATAGCGATACGCAGGCACGTTGCGGATGGTGACCCGATTGCCGGGGTGGAGCTCGAAGGCGACGGTGCCTACAGGCGTGTCGAGGGCATGCTCGCCGGGTTGGATGCGGCCCATATGCGCGAGCGTGACGGCGACGCCGATGGTTCCGTGTCCGCACATGCCCAGGTAGCCGGCGTTGTTGAAGAAGATGACGCCGGTTGCCGACGTTGGATTGACCGGCTGCACGAGATAGGCGCCCACAAGCACGTCGGAGCCGCGCGGTTCGCAAAGGATGGCGCGGCGGAGGTGGTCGTGGCGGCTGCGGAGATGTTCAAGGCGTTCGGCGAGCGATCCGGCGCCAGGATCAGAAAAACCATCCAGAACGCAGCGGGTGGGTTCGCCCGCGGTGTGGGAGTCGACGATCTTGAGTTGGCCGGGCAGTCGGGCTTCGGACATGGCTGTCTCAAGACAGTGTAGCCGCCACCTGCGGTGG
>PLTV01000205.1:13802-18391 GCA_003164635.1 Acidobacteriaceae bacterium | reverse complement strand
CTGGAGCACTGTCAACATTTAAAACGCATGGGTCAAATCAGCTTCCGCGCGCGGCGCGACCGGCCCAGGTGCATCTCCTCGCGCAGCAGATTCTTCCCACCAGGTTTGCAGAGATTTTCCCCGCCTTGGCGCATAATCTCATTCAGATGGGCTTCAGATGAGTTTCCATGACAAAATGGGCTGGGACTTATGCCCGTAAGTCCTTATGCATCTAGAATCTGCAAATAAGTCCTCTGGAATCAAGAATTTGGAGCGGAAGACCCTCTCTATCTATCTGATTCCAGGGAATTTCTTTACAGAAATACCCTTTTTTTTATTTTTTTTTTTGAGAGCGTGCGGAGTGACGATGAGAACAGGTGCGGACAAACCGAAGCAGAAACCACCTCACGCATTCGTCGTTGAAGCCCTGTCCGCGCTGAATCCCGAAGTGCGCCGGCTGTTTTCAGGCTTTGGCATCTACGTGGGCGACAAGATCGTTCTCATGCTGCGCGATCGGCCGCAATTTCCCCAGGACAACGGCGTATGGATTGTGCTTTCTGAGGAGACGGACCCCAGGGACGCATCGTTGCGCAAAGAGTTTCCATCCCTGCGGAAGATTGGGCTGCTGGGCGGAAAAATTGGGCACTGGCTGCTGATCCCAGGCGATGGGCCGCGCTTCGAGCAGGAAGCGATGCGCGCATGCGAACTTGTATTGCAGCGCGATCCGCGCCTGGGCCGAGTGCCTGCATCGCGACGATCAACGGCACGCAAGCGCGTATAAACGAAACCGGGAGCAACCTGGTAAGGTCGACTCCCGGTGAGTTAGCTTCGTGAGTTAGTTGCGANNGCTTTTGGGGACCGGGGAAAGCACGAATCCAATCGAGTTATTGAACCGGCTTGGCCTTGCCATCGCGCAGGCTCTCACTGATAATCGACTTCACCTTGCGGTCTGCTTCCTGAGAGCGCCTTCCCTGCTCTTCACCAAGTCGGCCCTGTTGTGCACCCAGCTCTCCCTGCTTGGCTCCAAGCTCGCCCTGCTGCGCACCGAGTTCGCCCTGCTTTGTGCCCACTTCGCCTTGCAACTCGCCCAGCCGGCCTTGAATCTCGCCGAGCTTGCCTTCAATGTCGGCCAGTTGTTCCTGGTTCACCGTGCTTCCCTTCTTCGCGTCAAGCTTGGCCACGGCTTCGTTCAGGCGCGCCATCTCTTTTGAGATGTCAGGCGTCGGAATACTGGCCTCTTCCTGCTTGCGGCCAAGCGCTTCTTGTTGACGGCACAGCTCCTCTTGCTGACGGCCCAGCGCTTCCTGCTTCTCGCCGAGCTCTTCAATCGGCTTGTACATCTGCTGAATTTGACCAATCGTCGCGGCATCGTCGACAAAGTACGACTTGCCGTCGTGCGTAAACCAGAGGAACTTGCCGTTGGAAAGTTTGCGGGCCTTCTCCACTTCGTCGCGCGTGCTGTTGTGCCAGTCTCCATTGAAGGTGATGCGCTGGCTGCCATCCGTCACCAGTGCCCACGATTCGCCATTCGACGAATAGGAGTAGGAGTACCCACCGCCGCTTCCGCTTGAATAGCTGGAATGATCGCTCTGCGATTCCCCTGCGCCCACTGAGACATTCTCTTCTGCGCCGACGGATACGCCTGCTGGCGGGGGAGGCGCGATGGGTCTTGCCATATCGGAAGGAGCAGGCTGGCTTGGAGCCTCCGGTGCAGCGGCGGGCTCGATTGAGCTGGCGGCGGGGGGCTCCGGCGCTGTCGTGGGAGCCAGAGCAGGATTGGGAACAGCGGTGGGCGCCGGGGACGCGGGCGGTTCCGACTGCGCTTCCACGCGGAGAAGAGTTGTGCCCGCGAAGAGCGCGGCCGCTACAAGGACAACGGCGGCGTAGATACGGCGGCGGCCCCCGGCAAAAGCCTGCCGGAAACTGGATTCGTTCAAAAAGCGCTCAATGCGCTGGGAAACATTTGCGTTGCGGGCCATGGCGACTCCTATAAGGGTGGGGCGCGGCAACGCCGCGAATTCGAGCAGAATCTGGGCATACGAGACAGGGCTTACCGCCATTTCGAGGCCCGCGCGATCGCTGATGGCCTCTCCCAGATCAGAAAGCTTGCGCTTGAGCCACCAACCCAGTGGACTGAACCAGAACAGTGCGGTATGCACGCCGGCCAGCATTTGCAGATAGAAGTCGCCCTGCCGAACATGGGAGTCTTCGTGAGCCAGAACAATACGTAGCTTTTCCTGATCCCATTCGACCCACTCCTCAGGCAGCAGGACGCCGGATCCGAGCGTGACCGGAGAGCTAACAGCGCCGCTCTCCCGAAGGCGCAGCGAGAAACCCGAACCCGGAGAGATGAGGATAGGACGTCCCCCCCGCCAGAGCCGCATGCAGGCGACGCCGCCGGCGATCACGCGAAGCAGAAGGGCCGCTGCCACCACGAGGTAGAGCGCTAGCGCAGCAGCTTCAATCTTTAACCCCGTTGAAGCTGCTTCCAAACTGCGAATTTCCTTGAAGAAATAGTCTTGAAACGAAAGATTCGGAACAGCTTGAAAATTCTGGGCGGAGGCAGCCGACGTAAACTCAGACTGCGAAATTCGTGGCGCGGAATAGGGGCCCGAAATGGCATTCCGGCTTTCCGCGAGCACTACTGAAGACGTAGGCGGTTGGCTTTCTAGGTTGACCTGACTCGATGCAACGGGGACGACCATCGCCGGAAGTTGAACCCAATTGAGAAACTGCTTGGGAAGGTGAATGGGTGCCAGAATTGGCAGGAAGTTCAATCGCATCAACGCCGGCATGGCAATGGCGGCCGCGAGAACCAGCCCCCATGCTGCCTTCTGAGCCAGGACGTTGCGAACGCGCAGAAGGCGCAGCCCGCCACCGACAAAGAGCGCGACGACAAGCATCCGGATGGCGGCTTCAAGTATCGAAACCATCGCTATTCCCCTCCTTCAGTGGGGCGTTTCTTCAGACCTGGATCCTGATTCTCGGCAGCTTTCTGTGCCAACGCAATTCTGTCGGCCAAGCGCTGCAATTCGGTACGGTCCAGAACCTTCGAATCCACCATTCCAACCAGTAGTTGTTCTATGGATCCATCACAAAACCAATCGACAATCCGCTTCACCGCTCGGCCAGCCACGCGCTGCTTCGTTTGCGCAGGACTGTAATGGAATGTGCGGTTTGCAATAAAATGCTCAAGATACCCTTTCTCTTCAAGCCTGCGGAGCACTGTGCGGATCGTGGAATCTTTGAGCGGACGGTCCAGGTCTTCGCGAACCTGCTCGGCGGTGACTTGTCCAATGCGCCACACAATGGAAAGTATGCTCCGTTCCAGTTCGCCAAGCTCGGCCGGATCGTGGGTTTCTTCAGTGTTACCGTTCATAATGTTACTGAATGTAGCACATGGGAAACGTGAGTACGCAAGTATTTTTTTAGAAATTCTCAAAGCGATAGTTGCGCGCAAACTTGCGCCCGCCCGAACCCGGTTACGTCAGGCCGGCTCCGGGATGGAGCCCTGACTCAATCGTCGAAAACGGCTGACTCGCGAGACCCGAATCGTCCGGGATGAATACCGCGAAGACAGTGCCGGAAGCCTTTCCGCTACCCACAACCCGGCTGCGAACCCGCACAAATCCATGGTGCTTCACAATGATCTCGTAGCTGACCCACAGCCCCAGCCCCGTGCCAACCACTTCTTTGGTGGTGAAAAAAGCCTCGAAGATCCGCTCGCGGGTTTTCGCATCCATGCCGGTTCCGGTATCGGCCACCACAAAGCGAACGCCTTCCCGCCCAAAGTCTCCCCAATTGCGCGAGCGGCGCGCACGTACAACCAGCCGCCCCCCCGCGGCCGTGGCGTCGATTGCGTTCCCAACTAGGTTGGCAAAAACCTGGCGCAGTTCGCCTGCGAAGCAGAACAGGTCCATCTCCGGATCAAACCCTCTCTCGACGTGAATTCCGAGAGTGTTGAGCCGCCCGTGATAGAGGCTGAGCACCGAGCCGAGCAGCTCGCTCATGCTGGCGCGGGTGGGCTGCGTGGATTGGCGATAGAAGCGAAGAGTCTGCTGTGTGATCTCGGCGATGCGCTGGGCCTCGTGCTCAGCCATCACCACGTAGTTGAGTGCGGGGTCTTGAAGACTGCAGAAGTTGCGCAGGAGAAAAAGAAGATTCGTAATCGCTTCAAGCGGGTTGTTGATTTCGTGCGCGATTGAAGCCGCAAGGCGGCCGGTAGCGGCGAGCTTTTCCGTGCGCCGCAGAGCTTCTTCGCTGCGTTTACGATCGCTCGCGTCAAGCACGATAACGCCTGCCCAGCGAACCTGCCGCGGCGGCGTTTTCACCGGGTAGGCACTCACCAACCAGGTCCAGGGAGTGTCTTTGGGGCCTTTGTCGCCGCTCAGTTCCAGGTTGCGTACGGGCTCCTCGGTGGTAAAAATGCGCGCGACCGTGGCTTCGAGCTCATTAGCCACGGCAGGGGGTAGCAATTCAATCAGCGTGCGGCCCAGATGCCGGCTGAGGCTCACGCCGGTAAGGTCCGCGAAGACCTGGTTGACGCGCACAAAGCGGCAACGGCGATCGAAGAATGCCAGCCCAATCGGCGCGTTGGCGAGCATGGAATC
>PLTV01000205.1:2421-13758 GCA_003164635.1 Acidobacteriaceae bacterium | reverse complement strand
AGAGGACGCGAGATGGAGCGGGCCATCAGCAGCACGAGCACGATAGAGGAAGCGATCCAGATAATCCCGAAGATGACAGTGCTTCGCAATATCGAGTCGAGCTGTTGGTAGTCCCATTCCCGGTCCGTTTCCACCCAGGCGTAGCCGCGCAGATCGGTACCGGTAACAATGGCTTTGACACTTTCCCAGCGGTTTTTGCCAAATGCGAAGACGCGCGGAACCGATCTGTCAAGCATCGGAAGCTGTGCTTTTTCGGCTGGGTCCAGCGTCAACTGCTCGGGCTCGCCCTCACTTACGTAGATGACATTGCCGGCCGGATCGGTGACTTTGGCAAAGGCGACGCTGGGCCCTTCGCCCATCATGCGCACCGACAGTCCCACCCAGGCAGCCCGCTGCTGTTGCAGAGCCTCCGTCGCCTGCAGTGCCATGGAACTTGCCTGATGCTCCAGCCGGTGCAGCATGCGCTGATGCACTTCATGCGCCTGCTGTCGAATGAGAAGTGCCCCGAAAAGTCCTAAGGAAAGAACCTCGAGCAGCACCAGCCCGACCAGCAGCTGCCATCGAATCGATCGGGGCCACCAGCGCATAGAAGTCCCAAATCCTCTTCTGCCCGAAAAATCGTGCCCGGGAGCCAGTTTCGGTGCGGAACCGGCGAATTGCCCGCCCTACTTTTGTTCACCTGCCTGGAGCGCCCTCGCAATCTGGCGACCGTGAAAGCGTCCGTTCTCGATGAATATCTCGTTCGTCCGTGAGCCGGCCACAATCACACCGGCGAGGAAGATGCCCGGAACGTTGCTCTCCAGCGTTTGCGGGTCGCAGACAGGAAGACGGTCCGGTCCTTCAAACCGAATGCCAAGACGCTCGAGAAAATCGAAGTCGGGATGGTATCCCGTCAAGGCAAAAACAAAGTCGTTCTTCAGTGTTTGCAGGCCTTCAGGCGTTTCGACCACGATCGCATCGGGAGCGATTTCAACCACGCGCGAACGAAACAAGGCCTTGACCTCACCGTTCTTGATTCGATTTTCAATGTCCGGCTTGATCCAGTATTTCACGTGGCGATGCATCTCTGGCCCGCGATGCACCAGCGTCACCCGCGCGCCGCTTCGCCAAAGCTCAAGCGCCGCAATAGCCGCCGAGTTCTTGCCCCCGATGACCGCGACGTCCATGCCAAAGTATGGGTGGGGGTCGTTGTAATAGTGATGAACCTTGCTTAAGTTCTCACCCGGAATGTTGAGGTAATTCGGCAAATCGTAATAGCCCGTGGAGATCACCAGCTTGCGCGCATGCAGGCGAGCGCCTCGACCGAAACGATCTTCGGTGTGCACGATGAATGCGCCATCGGCTCCCTCGACGCCATGCACCGTGTGGTACTGGCGGATATCGAGCTTATAGTGTGCCGCCACCAGCCGGTAATACTGCAGCGCCTCGTTGCGGCTGGGCTTGGGATTGGGACTGGGAAAAGGGATGTCGCCGATTTCGAGTAGCTCCGGCGTTGTAAAAAATGTCATGTGCGCCGGGTAGTGAAAAAGCGAGTTGCACACGCAGCCCTTGTCCACGAGGATGACGCGCAAACCGGCCTTCTGCGCTTCAATGGCGCATGCCAAACCGGTTGGTCCCGCGCCAATAACTAAAAGATCATAGATTTCGCCCTCGGCAGAAGTCAGGCTTGGATCGTTCATGGCTCTAGATTAGGGCATGGAGCGGAATTGTGGGGTTCACGGGGAGGCTGGCTTAGGCGATTGTGGCGAAAACGGTATAATGGTAGAACCAAATGGTAGAAAGGTAGAACAATGGCGCTGAGTATCAAAAACGAGGAAGCAGAGAGGGCTGTCCGCGAACTAGCGGAGCATAGGCGATTGAGTTTGGTGACTGCAATCACGCAGGCCGCCCAAGAGACTCTAAATCGGGACAAAGCTCAGGCTGAGAGCCGCAGCGGGAAACATGGTCTCGCCGCGCGGCTAATGGAAATTGCCCGCGAAACGGCACCACTCATGAACGACGGCCGGACAACCAAAGAGCTCTTCGACGAGCTTTACGATGACGAGACGGGCTTGCCCAAATGATTATCGATTCGTCTGCACTCATTGCAATACTGCGTAATGAACCAGAGGCCCAAATTTTCGCCGAACTGATTGAAAGAGCGGCGACCGTCCGGATATCCGCTGCAACCCTCTTTGAAGCTTCCATGGTCGCGGATAAGTTTGGCGTTCCAAAACTGAGTGCACGATTCGACGAGACCGTCGAACAAGCTAAGATAATCATCGAGCCCTTCACTGCCACACAGGCGAGGATTGCGCGCGAGACCTACCGCAACTACGGCAAAGGAAGCGGTCATCCCGCGAACTTGAACTTCGGTGATTGCTTCAGCTTTGCGCTGGCACGCGAGAAGCGCGAGCCGCTCCTGTTCAAGGGTGATGATTTCGGGCATACGGATTTGCGCTCGGCGCTTTCAAGTTAGGCAAACTCATCTATTCAACCGAATTGCCCACACTGCGATGAAACCACCAATCAAGGTGCCGCAGACTACCCGAATTGTTGCCTGGGCCCGCTCTCGAATGTAGATCCGCCGTGAATCCCGTGGGGCATAACGAAGCGGAAAGTCGTCACCTGAATTCAATGCGAACAAGGCTGTAGAGTTGAGCAACCAGATTCTCTTGAGATGCTTTGCTCTGTTCGCACTTTCGTACTCGATCGTCATTGACCTCAACAAAGCGCTCCAGCGAACGGCGGGGACGAAGGCTCCCACTTCTGGCGTTCTCCAAGGTAGACCCCAGTCCCGCGCATCCCTGATCACTGCGCGCGTCTTGCACCAACGGTCGACATCGCGAAGCCGTTCCCACCACTCAATGAACATTGTTTCCAGCGATTCAAACTCGCATGCATTCGGCGCTGCAATGCCAAGCCTGCTATCGATCCATTACCCTAGAGAGTTCAGAGGAGCCCGTTCATGACCGTAATCCGCCAGGAAGATNNGCCAGTGTCGCTGGCGCGTTGCAGTACATCAGCTACTACCATCCGGCGGACTACATCATCGCGCTGGCCAAGGCCTATGAGCGCGAGCAGTCCCCCGCCGCCAAAGACGCCATGGCGCAAATCCTCATCAACAGCCGCATGTGTTTTGAAGGCCACCGACCCATCTGCCAGGACACGGGCATTGTGAATGCTTTCGTGAAAGTCGGCATGAACGTCCGGTTTGAACCTGGCCCCGGCGAAGAAGTCCTCGACCTCCAGCAAATGGTCGACGCCGGCGTCCGCCGCGCCTATCTCGATCCCGACAACAAGTTGCGCGCTTCGCTTCAGGCCGATCCAGCAGGCAAACGAATCAACACCAACGACAACACGCCCGCCACAGTGAACGTGGAACTCGTGAAAGGCGACACCGTCGAAATCACGGTAGCCGCTAAAGGCGGCGGATCTGAGGCCAAGTCGAAGTTCGCCATGCTCAATCCTTCTGACTCGGTGGTCGAGTGGGTACTCAAAACGGTGCCCACGATGGGCGCTGGCTGGTGTCCGCCGGGCATGCTTGGGATTGGCATCGGCGGTACGGCTGAGAAGGCAATGCTGCTGGCCAAGCAATCGCTCATGGATCCCATCGATATTCAGGATCTCATCGCGCGCGGCCCCGTCACGACGGCCGAAAAGTTGCGCGTAGAACTCTACGACAAAGTGAACCGCCTTGGCATTGGCGCGCAGGGACTGGGCGGACTCACGACGGTGCTCGACGTAAAGGTGCTGGATACGCCTGCGCACGCCGCCAACCTTCCCGTCGCCATGATTCCCAACTGTGCAGCCACGCGCCACGCGCATATCGTGCTCGATGGATCCGGTCCCGCGTTTCTCGACCCACCCAACATCGAAGACTGGCCGCAGCTGACCTACGACGTGAGCGGTGCGCGCCGCGTGAATCTGGATTCCGTCACGCGCGCCGAAGCCGCGACGTGGAAGCCAGGCGAAGTGCTCTTGCTCACAGGCAAGCTTCTGACCGGTCGCGATGCCGCGCATAAGCGCATGACCGACATGCTGAGCCGCGGCGAAAAGCTGCCCGTGGACTTCAAAGATCGCTTCATTTACTACGTTGGACCCGTAGATCCCGTGCATGGCGAAGTGGTAGGCCCCGCTGGTCCAACCACGGCCACGCGCATGGACAAGTTCACGCGCCAAATGCTGGCCGAAACGGGCTTGCTCGGAATGGTGGGCAAGGCGGAACGCGGACCGGTGGCGATTGATGCCATTCGCGAGTTTGGCGCTGTTTACCTGATGGCCGTGGGCGGAGCGGCGTACCTGGTTTCAAAGGCTATCTACGGATCGCGCCTGCTGGCCTTCGGAGATTTGGGCATGGAAGCGATCTACGAATTCGACGTGCGCGACATGCCCGTAACGGTAGCCGTGGATTCCAAGGGCACAAGCGTCCACAATACAGGCCCAGCCGAGTGGCAACAGCGCATCGCAGGAATCCCGATATTGCAATGATTAGCGATCACTGATCCCTGTTCCCTGCTCTTTTACTGTTTTCCAAACCGGTAAACAAGCCCAGCAGTGTACCCAAGGCTGTTCTGCTGGCTTGACCCGAATCCTGTCAGGTAGTATTCGGGCGCGATCCGCAGTCCGAGGCTCGGCGCAATATTGATCTCCACAAAAACGCTCGCGCTCACTGCATACGTCGAACTATCCGGATAGAGACCAAGAATCGTCGGCCCAAAGCCATTCGTATCGCCGGAAAAATTGCCGCGCGCATAGCCGCCCATCACTCTTCCCGATATCGAGTAGCGAGGCTGCAAATAAAAACGGTACGTCGGTCCAATCAGGCCGGCATACTGGCTGATGGCAGGCTTGGTAATGCCCGTGAGATTCGGTGAAATAAAGGGCGTTCCGTAGTATCCGCGACCGTCCAGGGTAACTCCGAGTCGCTCGTTCAAATAACGGGTAAATCCGCCGTTCCAGTTGTATTCATTCACGCGCTGCAGCGACGCGCCCGGCGTGAAGCGGAGGTAGCCGGCGCCGACGTACCCTTCGTACAAGTGGTCGTAGATTTCATGAATGGCGGCGGCACGGCGCTGTTCGCGGCGCGCGCGAATACGCGCCTGCACACTCAACTGAGGTTGAGACTGGGCCGGGGTCTGGGCCGCGGTCGGCGCCTGCTGCTCATCGGGCACAGTGCTGCTGCTCGAACTCGAGCTTTGGGCCTGCAAAACAGTGACAGATGAGGCGAGCGCCAGCAAAAGGGCAACACGGCGAAAAGAGTACATCGGTATCGGGTTTCCTCCACGGGATAACGGAAGCACACCACGACCGCAGGCGGCGCTTCCCCCAATTGGTATTAAAACACCTTAAGGGAGGCTCGTGTGTGGGGCCGGTACTGCTTTGGACGCGGGCCGCGCAGATTCGCGCCCGCATTCAAAAGAAGATTTCCGGTTCACTCCGGGATTCCCGGCAAAAAATTGCTCGCCTGCCGCGGCATAAGCAGCTCCGTGCTCTAGGATGGAAACCACGGAGGCTCAAAGACGTATGGGTCGTTTTCTGCTCGGAATCATCATTGGCGTGATCCTCGTGCCGGCCGGAGTGCTGGCCTGGCTGCATTACGGCAACGTGCCGGTCGCTGTTACAGACACGGCATTCCCCCAGGAGCATGAGATCACGCACGCGGCGATGCACGCCCGCATCGACAAAGAAATGATCAAGACGCCGCCTGTTCAGGCCGATGAAGCAACCTTCGTGGCCGGTGCCCAGATCTACCACGATCAATGCGCCTCGTGCCACGGTCTGCACAGCAAGCCTTCGTCCTTCGGACCCCACATGTTTCCGGATGCACCGCCGCTTTGGGAGAAAGAGGGCAATGGGCCAGTCGTGGGCGTAAGCGACGACCCTCCCGGCGAAACCTACTGGAAGGTCAAGAACGGCATTCGGCTCACCGGCATGCCCTCCTACAAAGACGTTCTCAGCGACACCCAGATGTGGCAGGTGAGCCTTCTCTTGGCCAATGCAGACAAACCGCTTCCGCCCGCCGCCGTCGACATTTTGAACGGTGTGACAGCGCCGCCCGTAACCCCCACGCCAAACATCCCCTTCGACGGAAAGAAGACGCCGTAATGCAAACAGTGATCGGCGGAAAGAGCAAGACCTCCGAAACGAAATCCGCCACCCGAAAGAACGGGGAACGATGAGCGTGCTCGATTCATTGCGCAAAGGACTTCGGTTCCTGCTGATGAGCTTCGGCATCTCAAGCCCGTCAAAGAAGGCAAAGCCGGGGCCAAAAATCCCGCCGAAGGCAGAGAACGGAAAGTGATTTCAGCGAGCGAGGCGCATATCCAACAAATTTGCGCAGCCGGCTCCTGAAGTATCGGATCAAAAGCAGAGACGGCGGCTTGTCGCCGCGGCAGCGAGGTTCTTCCCCATGGCCAACGAAAAGAAGAAGAACTTTCTGCGGGCATTCTGGGATTTCTTCGTCCTGTTCAGCGGCATATCCACGGCCTCCAACCTGTCGCGCACCCAACCGAAGCCGGTGAGGGCGCGCGGATTATTTCTTTTCCGCAACAAAGGCGAAAAGCCCTAGCCTCTGACCCCTTGTTCTTGTACCAACGCCGGGTGCCCCATCCTTGACGCGGTATGATCGCGGCAAGGGCTGGAAAGCACAAACGCAACATACCGATTCACGCAGCCATAGAAGGCATTTCCTTCATAACAGGCCGGTCGCCGTCGCCGCGGAACCCGCTGCTTGGTAAAATCGAAATTGATGAGCATTACGCGCCAGGAAGCATTGGACCATTTCCACTCCCCCGACCTGATCGGCCTGGGCATGGAGGCCGACAACGTGCGCCGCCGTCTCCATCCCGAAGGCGTCGTCTCCTACATCATCGATCGCAATATCAACTACACCAACTACTGCACGGAGTTCTGCACCTTCTGCGCCTTCTACCGCCCGCTCCTCAAGAACGGCAAACCCGATCCGCGCGTCACCGACGGCTATATCCTCGACTTCGAGAAGATTTACGAAAAAATTGCCGAGACCGTCGAGATGGGCGGCACCGGCGTTTTGATGCAGGGCGGCATCCATCCAGATCTAAAAATCGATTGGTTCGAGCGGCTCTTCACGGGCATCAAGCAGCGCTTCCCGCAGATTTGGCTGCACTGCCTTTCCGCTTCCGAAGTGCTCGCAATCGCCGAATACTCCGAGCTCGACCTGCGCACTACGATCGCGCGGCTCAGGGATGCCGGCCTCGATTCGATTCCCGGCGGCGGCGCGGAGATTCTCGACGACGATGTGCGCAAACGCATCGCGCGCCTGAAGTGCCGCACCGAAGACTGGGTTAGCGTCCACCGCACAGCGCACGAACTCGGCATGCGCACCACGGCGACGATGATGTTCGGCGTGGGCGAGACCTTAGAGCAGCGCGTGAATCACTTCGACGTGGTGCGTCGCCTCCAGGAAGAGACCGGCGGCTTCACAGCTTTCATCCCGTGGAGCTTTCAGCCGGGACACACGGCTCTCGGCGGAAGAGGTTGGGATGAAGCCACGTCGGTTGAATATCTGAAGGTGCTGGCCATCTCGCGCCTCTATCTCGACAACATCGAGAACGTGCAGGCAAGCTGGGTAACACAGGGCCTGAAAGTCCTCGAAGTCGGGTTGCACTTTGGCGGCAACGACGTGGGCTCGGTGATGCTCGAAGAGAATGTGGTCAAGGCCGCGGGCACCAGCAACTGCACCACCGAAGAAGAACTCCGCCGCATCATCCGCGACGCCGGCTTCAAGCCCGTCCAGCGCGACACGCTCTACCGGACCATGTTCCTGAACTGAGCCTCCGCCCTTTGCGGACCAAACCCACGCGAAAACTCGAAATGCAGCCTCCGGATCGGCGCCAACACGCCCGGAAACAGGTGACCGCGTTCAGCGGATGCACCCAGGTAAATCGGCCCGTCGAGGAGCTGCGCCGGCAACTCCGCGCGGCTATTGTCCCATCGAGACAGGGGAGTGGTATTATGGCTGGTCGCTTGATAAGCACGAGGAGGATGACGTGAGAAAAGGCATTATATTGGCGATTGCAGGATTGGCGGCGATCGGCGGCTTGGCGTTCTTGGCGGGTTGCGGAAACCAGGCAGACAAGGCTTCCAACATTCCCGTCACGCCCAAATGGAAGGGCGCTCCCTACCGCATTGCCTTTGACACGCAGCCAGCAAAACCGAACCCGGCCGGGGTCACCATTCCGTCCATCAAGTACACGGCGAATCCTGACGCGCTGGAGAGGAGAGTCAGCCTGGTGGTGAAATTCGACACTTCGGGCGCGACGAAACAGGGACCGATGGCCAACCAGATGATCATGGCCCCGGTCGATATCTCCGGCGCGGAGGGCACCCTACCCGCCGACTA
The DNA here is from genome assembly GCA_003164635.1 of Acidobacteriaceae bacterium. GTDB lineage: Bacteria > Acidobacteriota > Terriglobia > Terriglobales > Acidobacteriaceae > Telmatobacter. Next base: position 5,396 of record PLTV01000205.1, on the reverse strand, counting down.
CATGAATGCGGCCGATCAGGGGCTGTCGCGGTTTCTTGTGGCTTACTGCATCAAGGGAAAAATAAAAATATCCGTGGCCATTGCCCGGTCGTCGCTCAGCAGCCAGGCCACGGATGACGAAGTAGACGCGAAGCGCCTGTCAGACTGGCTGCCAGTCGAGGTTGCGTTCAAGAACCCTCATCCGAAATGCTAGCGTCCTGCATCTGAAATGCATTGCATAAATCCGCCGTCACCCCAGGGGCCTGCCGCCAGAGCCCGCAGTCCTATTTGCATAAAGTTACCCACCCCAATCGATTTTGGCCCATTTTAAGCCAAAATCTGTCAGTTTTAGATCTGAAACCGGCCAATATTTGGGCCGCGAACGTGACGGCCGCTTCCTCATCGCTGCCTGAATCATGTAGCGTAACAACGTTCACGCAGTTTCTTGAGGAGCGCGAATTGGCGAGCGCGGGTCCAGGCAGTGCAATCATCGGCCGCAATCGTGGGTGGACGAAATGCAAGCCAGGTTGAGGAACTGTCCGCTGCGCTGCGCTTCAGGCTCAGCGACGAAGAGTATGCGCGGATCAATTCATTTATTGCATCCAACCTGGCGTGAAGGTGGTTGCGAATGCGCGCAAAAGCAGAAAACCCCGGCCATGACCGGGGTTTTCTGCTTTGAATCATGAAGCGGGCTTACATTGCTGCCACGAAGTCTGGAACCAGAACGGCGGCATGTTCCTGCAGCAACTGAGTCATCCGCGCGGCCATACCCGTATACATGGATGCGGCTCGGAAGGCGTTAACTCTTACGCCCTCGCTGGCCTGGGTAAAAGCATATTGAACGAGCGCGGTGATCACGCAGACCTGAATCTGCATAGCGTCGCTGTGGAGGGTCTCGACGAGCAACCTGTCAACGCCGTCGCAGTTTCTAGCGGCAAAGTCGGCCATTTCCAGCATCACCCGCGCGTTTTGATAGATGGCCCACAGACCTTTGGGGCCTTCCATCCGCTTCCACGCATCCTCAGGTGTTGCGCTCAGACCTTCTTTCCACAGGAAATGATCGCTAAGTTCGCGCGCGCTCCAGTCGGGGCGAAGGCGAGCGAGAAGCGATTCCCACGTCTGCGCATTACGGCGCCGAACGCCCATTCGCCAGCGGGCGAGATAGAGCGCAATGGCCGCAATTGCTACAATCTGAACCAATGGCAAAATCATTTGTGCTCCTCAAACCGGAGTCGGGTGACCCAAAGCGAGCCACAACTTTCCGGCGGGACTTCCATGTACCTCTTACTTGTAGCACTGATTTTTGTTCAATGGTTGAGAATTATTGTTGCTCTACAACGATAGTTGTAGAGGCAAGGATCCAATAAGAAAGCGTCCATAAGTAAATCGCCACCAGCACCTGGTCAACCCAGTGGAATTCGATGCCGCCCATGTTGTGGCTGTGGAGAATGGCCACGGTGAGCGTAGCGATAATGTAAACACCCAACCCGGTCACGATGCGCAGTTCGCGGGTCGGCCAGCGCAGCCCTTGCAGGCTGCTCCACCAGACAAGCGTAAGAAGAAAGACCACTCGCAGAACCGCGTAGAGTTGCATGAGCACCAGGTAGAGCATGTCCATGATCGGAAGTTGAGTGGGAATGGCCCATTTGTTCAGAGACCCGGCCAGAACAAAGGCAATAGCGGTGAGCAAGACAATCGCGGTGCGGCCTAGCGGGGACACATGGTTGTAACGCATCACAACCCTTCCCAACTCGGCCAGAATGGCCAACTGGAACAGAGCGTCCACGGTAATGTTCGCAAGTGTCGCCGGCAGGTAGGCGCCAGGGAACAGGTTGGCGATCGCCATGCCGGCATCGCTCAACAAACACCAGACAAAAAAGCAGGAGAAGACCGGCAAGGTCCGATAGACGCGCCTCCAAATAACCAGCCCGAGGAGGAAAGCCTCCATGCCGATGGCTGCCAGCCAGAGCGTAAGGTCTATGCTGTCCAGCTTCACGAACTGACTCCAATCGGATTGGGTATCAGGTTTGGCAAAGCCGTCAAACCGAAAGCACGATCAATTCCTGCGTTTTCGATGCTTGTCGGAAGAGGAATCATCGAGCGCAATCCGTGTATTCCTTGCCGCGCCTGCCACGGCGAGCAGCATACTCTGCATCTGCGGGCTGAATTCGCGCCGCTCCGCCGGGCGAGTGGCAAACGAGTAGACCCAATAGGTCAGCGCGGCAGCATAGCTGAGAGACCCCACACGATCAAGCGAAAGATAGGCTTGCGTACCAGCCTCCTGATGGATGTGAAGAATCGTAACCGCCAGCGAGATGATGGAATAAAAACCTAACCCGGTCGCGATCTGCAACTCCCTGTCCCGCCAGCCGATGGAGAGAACCTGACTGAAGGCTGCCAGCGCCAGGAAGAAGACGGCGCGAAGAATCGCAGCGGTTTGCTGCATCCTGAAGAAGTTCAGTCCGGCAGAATTCAGGTTATCGGGAGCTGCGAAGCCAGCGATGGGCCAGAGAATCAAGCCGCCAACGGCAACCAGGACAGCAATCCCAACCCACGAGAACTTTGGAAGAGATTTTCGGATGGGGCTTAGCACACTCCAGGCCACTTCAACGAGCAGCGCAAAAATCATAAGGGAGTCAACGATTAACTGAATTCTATATACCTGGAAAAAGACGCTAGATGAATAGGTAATTCGAACGTAATAAAGAAGACCGTCGCTGAATAAGCTCCAACAGAGATAAAGGAAGAATATAGGAAAGGCGCGATATACGCGCCCCTTGCCCATTAGCAAAATGATCGCAATTTCCGCGGCCATTCCGAAAAGAAATATTGCGAATTCCCAACCCAACTGCGGCCTCCTCCTGAACTTAAGGGAGCCATTCCCGCTCCCTTAAAGTCTAGCAGGACGTTGGAAGGTATTCCGGCCCCATACCGCCAAAACAAGATGCAAAGTACTTAGGCAGTTACGTGGGGATTGGTTGGCGGCGATGGGGGAA
>PLTV01000205.1:0-2324 GCA_003164635.1 Acidobacteriaceae bacterium | reverse complement strand
GCGACGGCGGAACCGTGATCGGGCTGGCGACCGCACAGGCTGCCACTGCTGCCATTGCGGCTACCAAAACAACGCCGCGAATTTTAATCGATCTGGAGGTCATAGCGTTCTACTCCCGCGCTGGAGAAAGTACTGCGCATACAAAGAGTAACCCAAAAGGGTCATTTGCGCTACCACAAAAGTAATATTGTCAAAAATTTTTAATGTGGATGGCTTTTTTCGAGTTGTGCGGGGCTTTTGGGCGGGCGAAAGGGCATATTTTCGCCGTTTGTTCTCTATCGGAGCATTAGTTTTCCCTTATATTCGCCTGTCTGGTCCATGCGAAGAGTTGTCAAGCAGAGAAGAAGGGTTCGAAAAGTAACCAGAGTTCCTGCTTGGGACGGTCTTCGCGGATTTACTCTCCCCTTTGCAAGCTTTTCTATGGGGGCGCAATGAACCTCCATTGAGAGGACCTCGGTTTGATTCCCAAACTCCACGCTCAATTCAACCAGAGCTTCACGCCGGAGAAGTGCGCGTCTCTGCTGGTGGCGCTCGAGCATCTTGCGGCGTCCGCGTCGACTATCGCGTCGCGGAAACCCCAATATTCATGCAGCTTTCGCAGCTCGAGGAGATGGCGGCTACCGGCGCGGGGCTTACCCACACGCTTATGGCGAGCGGCGCCTGTCTCGCGGCGGCTATTCCTGAGGGGTACGTGGCGGCCGGGGGGAACGGCCCACTCCAATTTTGTTACTTCCGATTTTGCGCTGGTCCGGAACCCCGCAGGCGAGCTGGTTCCCAGGTTGGTGGAAATCCAGCCTTTTCCGTCCGTATATGGATACCAGGCAGTACTCTGCTCCGGTTACCGTGGCGCGTATTAATTGGATGCAGGCCGGCTAGACGTTCAGCCTGAATGCGAAAGACCTCGCCGACACAGTTACCGCAAGCCCTTGAGTGGTAGTGATCTCGAAGGATCGCGTCCAGAGCTTTCTGAAGCAGGCCGCCAGCCGCCCCGGCAGGTTGATCTTGCGGTCCGCCTCGCGCAGCGAATGAACTTCGCCGCAACCATCGAAACGCCGCACGGGCCGACCCGAAATCCGTATCCTATATCTATGGGCGGACGACGGCGTCCTTAGCCTGTCCTTTCCGTGGTTCGCCTGGGCAGGGGCAAGATGATGGGAGTGGACCACAACCGGGATCAAGAGTGGGTGGGAGCCACTGCGGTGCTGTTCCCATGCAGATGAGGAATCCAAAGAGTGAACAGCGGTTCGAGACAGTTGAGAGCGCATGATTCCAATGAAATTCGCCTCCCTAAGCCGCTGCGAGCAACCTGCTGATCCTGAATTGGATAGATAGCGTCTTTGGGGGGATATTCGGGGCTTGGGAGAGCACAATTCCTGGCCGGAGCCACCCTCTGAACCGGTCCATTTCTCCATTAGTTACTTCTCACGGAACTTTAGTGCCGTAGGTGGAAGCGGGAAAATTAGCTAGAGTTGCACAAGGGACCTTTCCGGTCCGGGTGCTACCCATGAAAGTAACAAAGCCGGATTTACACCAACAGCCCGCTGTACCCGCTCTTTCCAATACGCGCCAGGAGGTGCGCTGCGCGGTGCGTTTCCCGCTTGCGCTTCCGGCAGTGCTCAACGCCGACGAGTCCGAGATGACCGGGCTAACCCGAAATGTCTCTGCCAGCGGTGTACTCTTTGCCCTGGACCGGGAGCTGAAGGTGGGGCTCGACATCCGATTTTCGCTTCGAATGCCCGGCACCGTTCTCGGAACTCCTCACGATGTGCTGGTTCATTGCACGGGACGTGTGGTACGCTGCTCTCTAAGTCATCATCAGTACCTCGCCGCTTCTACGATTGATGAGTACCGATTTGCAGAGCAATGAGAGTACCAATGATTTTGGTGGCAGCTAACTATGGAATTCCAGGATGATGCCCCCGACGGCGAAATAGTTGACACACCGGTAAAGCCCGGTGCGATCCGCATTATCCTTGCGGATTCACAGGCAATTTATCGCGTTGGCATTCGCAAGGTCTTCGCTTTGGAAGACGATCTGCGCGTCGTGGCACAGGCAGACTCTCTTGAAAATCTGCGTTTGGCCATCGAGCGCTACCCCACTGACATCGTTTTGCTCGAAGGGGGCTTGCTGACCGGTACGGCAAACGTGATCCCCGAGTTGTTGCGGGCGGCTCCCGATGTCAAGCTGATTGTGCAGGCTGTGGCGGCCGACGAGAACCACACAGTCGAACTGTATCGCCGCGGCGTTCGCGGAATCATCTCCCGTTCCATCTCGCCCGATCTGCTGGTCAGGTGCGTTCGCAGAATCGCCGCCGGCGAAACCT
>PLTV01000299.1 GCA_003164635.1 Acidobacteriaceae bacterium | reverse complement strand
GAGCGGGCTGAGTGGAACAGCCATTCAACTCTCATGTTGGATCCGGTCACTGTGCGGGTGATTGAGGCGGGCTGGCAAAGGGCGCAGAGTAGCCCAGGCACTGAGGTGGGCGTCTGAAGTTGCGCAGGAAGCTGATTTCGACGGTTGCCGTTCTGCTCGCGATCCTGGGCATCGGATTTTACGCGCGGCCTGTGAGCTATTTCAACGAGTCCATGTATGTGCGGGACTGGCTCTCGGGCGTTCAAAACCATCAAATCATGATCGGCGGCCACCGTATTCACTATGAGACCGAGGGGCCCGCAGATGGGCCCGCCGTGGTGCTGGTACACGGGCTGGGTGGCCGTGCAGAAGATTGGCGCGACCTCGCGCCTTTCATTGCAAAGGCGGGCTTTCGCGTGTATTTGCCCGATTTGCTCGGCTATGGGCGCAGCGAGAAGCCCCGCAACTTCTCCTATGCGGTGCGCGACGAAGCGGCTGTCGTTGTCGAATTCATGGACGCCCTCGGCCTCAAGCAGGTGGACCTTGGCGGATGGTCGATGGGCGGAGCCATCGCCCAACATGTGGCAGCGGCCCATTCGGAACGGGTCAGGCGGCTCATGCTGTTCGATTCGGCAGGATTGTGGGTGCTCCCCGCTTGGAATCTCGAATTGTTTACACCGCTCTCTTCGGCCGAACTCAACCAGTTGGACGATTTGCTGATGCCGGATCCGCCCAAAGTTCCAGGCTTTGTCGCGCGCGATATTTTGCGCGTTCTGAATGATCGCGCCTGGATCATTCACCGCGCGCTGGAATCGATGCTTACAGGGCAGGACGCCACTGACAAACTGGTTCCCCTGCTGAAAATGCCGGTCCTGCTGCTATGGGGCAGGGAAGACAAGATTGTGCCGTTGAGCCAGGGCGAGACCATGCACGCCATGCTGCCCCAGTCTGAACTCGATGTCCTACCCGGATGCGGGCATCTCGCGCCGGGCCAGTGCGCAGCCCAAATGGCGCCCAGAGTTATCGACTTCCTGAAAAAATAAACTACGCTCCAGGCTGCGGCCGTTCACACCAGCAGCGGCTCAATCGCGCTTGCGGGAATGCGCGTGGAGCGGGCGATCCACGCCAGTGCCTCCGGATAAATGGACAGGCCGATCGGCGCCATTGCGCGGCCGAGTGGCGTGACAAGGAAACGCGAGAGGTTTGTGGCGAGGGTCATGCCGCGGCTGAGGTGTGCCTGAAGATCCTGGTGGTAGGCTTCTGAGGTTTTACCCCCAAGGAACATCTGCGCAGCCAGCGTAGCGCTATGCAGCGCGATCGACATGCCGTCTCCCGTGAAGCTGGGAATGCAGGCTGCCTGGTCGCCCACGCACCAAAGGCCATCGGGACGGCGACCGCCAAGATAGCCGTAAGGAATCGACGAGACAGCAAGTGGACGATCCCAAAGTGGAGATGCGCCGCCAAGCCGCTCGGCCATGTGCGGGTTCTCGCGCTCAATTGAGGCAAGCAACTCGCTCCAGCCGCCGAGCCGCCGAAGGCGAGCGCGTCGGACAACCAGGCACATGTTAGCCACGTCGTTCTCTACCAGCGATATTCCGCCGTAGCCGCCGGGAAACAGATAAAGCTCCATCGCTTCGCGCAAAATTTGAGTTTGGGCCGGTGAAAGACGCAGATGAAGCTTGAAGCCGACAAGGTCGCCCTGCAGCCCCGCAGCTCGTTCAAATCCGCGCACGTCGTGTTTGCCGTTGGCGAGAAACACGGTGCCGGCAGCCCACACTGCACCGCCGCGGAGAATCGCGTTCCATTCGCCGCTTGACCGTATGAGGGATTCAACGAACGCGCCTCGATGGACCCTGCATCCAGCGTGGCCTGCACGCGTCAGCAGGGCCTCGTCTATCACCATGCGTGAGAGCGAAAGCGCCGTGAAGGGAAGCGCCGACTCGAAGCACTGCTTCTTGTACGTGAGGCGGACAATGCGAATCGGCTGCGCGCCCAGGCTCGGCAGATCGAGGCCGGCAGCTTCGAGGTAATCGATGGCCTCGCGGCTGAGGAACTCGCCGCAGACCTTGTGGTGCGCGCACCGTTCGCGTTCAATCAGTGTGACGGCGCGTCCGGCCGAGGCAAGGCGCAGTGCAACCATCGAGCCCGCGAGCCCACCGCCAAGAACAAGCGGCGCGGCACATCCGGCAGAGGTTGGCAGTCGTGCGTGTACCTTTGGGCTCGATTCTGAGTCGTCCTGGGAAAAAGAGACGCGGAAATGCCGGCTCACGCGGTCAGAATCCTACGGCTTTCTGCGCGAAACGCAAAGACGAGCCGGCTTGAAGGGGCGGATTTCGATGCTCTCCATATCGAGTTCGGCGGCGCCGCACATCGTTCGCCACTCGCCCGCAATGAACGAACGCGCAATGGAGACAGGCCCGTCGTTCCGCACAAAGTGATGGAGGCGCGCAACGCGGGCGAAGGCCCGGAAAAAGTGGTATGGAATTGGTGCTCGGCTCAGGTCGTTGATAAACCAGCCCAGCCGCGCGTGGTCTTCCATCCAGCGCAGAAACTGGACGATCTGCTCCTCGTTGAGGTGGTGCGTGAACAGGGAACTGATAATCAGGTGCGGCGCCTGCGGTGGAGTGTAGCTAAGAACGTTGGCGGTCACCCATTGAATCCTGCTGGAGGCGGCAGTGGCTTCCTCGGCAAGCGCAGTGGCGTCGGGGTTCAGGTCCAGGCCCACCAGTTCGACCGGAATGCGCCGGCGCCTCGCCCAGCGTTCAACACGGCGCAGTCCATCGCCGTAGCCACAACCGATGTCAAGAATGCGCAGAGGCGCGGCGAGCGGCGGCAAATCGGCGGTTAGCCGGCTCAACCACCCAATCAAGGGACGGTAGGCGAAGGTTAGCCGGTTGGTGCGGGCAATGTCCTGGAGGCAGGCGCGCAGCACGTCGCGGCTGCACGGCGCATCCATCAGCTCCGTGAGCTCGGTGCGCCGGGTGAAATCGAACGTGGTCGACTGATTCTCCAAGTCTTAGCCCCCTGTATGCGGCCTTTCAACCGTAAACGTTTTATAAGATTCCACCCGGTGCAGACTTGGCAAGGGCACTAAAGTGTCACCGGTAATCATGCAGCGTGGAAGAGCATGGTTTCAGCGGTTAAGCCGGGTCCAAAAGACATGGCACACCCGTGCTGAGCACTTTGAGCCTGCTGCATGATTTCCTTCAGCACGAACATGACCGTGGCCGAAGACATGTTGCCATATTGCAGCAGAACGCTGCGGGAAAAAGCCAGTGCATCCGTCGGCAACGCGAGGCCCTTTTCCACCGAATCAAGAATGGACCGTCCGCCGGGATGAACGGCCCAGAGATCGATGGAGAGGGGATCGCGCCCGCGCGTGACCTCGAGCCCCACTTCCTTGAGAGCCGCGCCGATTTCACCGGGGACCTGCCCGGAAAGATGCATGTCGAAGCCCAGTTCCCCGATGCGCCAGGTAATCAGGTGGCTTGTGGCGGGTATACTCACGGCGAGAAAGCTGTCAATCGCCAGTCCCCGCGGTTCGGCGCTCACCAGCGAGGCCGCGCAGCCATCGGCGAACACCAGGAACGAAAGTACCTGCTCCAGTTTATCGGTTTCCTGAAAGTGCAGTGAGCAAAGCTCGAGGTTCAAAACCAGCACTCGCGCCTCGGGCTCCGACCGCACAATGTGGTGTGCCGATTTGAGGGCGTTGATGGCGGCGTAGCAGCCCATGAAGCCAATCATGGTGCGTTCGACCGATGGATTAAGGCCGAGATAGTTGACGACCTCGAAGTCGAGTCCGGGGGCATACAGTCCCGTGCATGAGGTAACGACCACGTGGGTAATGGAGCGCCGCTCTTCTTCGGTCAGCGCCAGATTGTCGAGGGCCGTACGGGCCAGTCGCGGTGCGAAGCTCTCAAAGAACTTCATGCGCCGCGCCGTGATCGGGAAATCGCCGGGCTCGTAGACATGCTCGGCGTCCTTCCAGGCTCCATTTTCCGTCGCGACCGGTTGTACAAACGAATAACGATGCGCAATTCCCGAGAGGCGTGCCATGCGCCGAAACAGATTGCGCGTCGTTCCTTTCGGAACCAGGCCGGTAGCAAAGTCGATAAAAGCCTGATGTACGTCGTGCGGAGGAACAGCGGTAGCAATGCGATTGATAAAGGCGGTCGTCAATGCGGCTCATCCTGGGCGGAACAGGTATCACGTTCCAATGAAGTCTACACGGTGAGACGCGTGAGGGATGGGATGTTAGCCGGGAATTGTTGACGCCGTGGAATTTTTTGGGGTGGGTGTCTTGAGGAGTTTAACGGGTTAGCGTCCGCCAGGCGAACGAGCATGTTGGCAGATATATGCGTGAGAGGAGGCTTGCTGCTTTCCCGTCATTGGTGGGGCGGGGGTGGGACGTTGTGGTTGCGGAGATTGATGTCCGCAGCGGGGTTGCAGGTAGGCCCTTTCCAGTGGAAGTCGGCAGTGGAGCTTTTGTGGATTGCGTTCCCGTTCATGGTCATGTTGATTGAACCGCTTGAAGTCATGTGGGTCATGCCATCGAAGACGACTTTGAAATCCCCGGTCATGTGCGCGGCGCTGGAACTGCAGTCCACGGAATAGCTGCCACCCATGGGCGTCAGGATCAAGTTTTTCATGGCGCAGGAGGCGTTGCCGGAGATGGCCTTTTGCCAGGTTTCGTCATTCATGCAGTAGAGCATGGTGATTGGCTGGGCGCCTGCTACCTGGCTGGTGATGCTTGCGGTCCACTCGCCGGGGCGGAGGGGGAACTTTTGCTGGGCAGAACATGCTAGAGAGGCAAGGAAGAGCGTGAAGAGGGCGAGAGTTTTTGGAGAAGTCATTTTCACCGGACCATTTCGTCTGAGGCTAAGGTTTTAAGCTGAGACTCAAGGCTGCTGGTTCGGATGCGTTCTTGTCAATGCGGTACGGCTGGAAATGTTGAAGAACCGGGCAGAGGGATGTTTGAGTTTTGTGCTTTCCCACCCATCGAACAAAAAACGCTCAATGGGTGGGGCACAGTGAGTGCAACGGCTAGACGCCAATAACAGCGCAAAGTTCCTTGACGGCCTCGGCGCTCTTCTTGAGTGCGGCGTCTTCTTCGGCGGTGAGCTTGATCTCGATGATCTTTTCGAGGCCGGCGGCGCCGAGTTTGCAGGGAACACCGATGTAGTAGCCATCGATGCCGTACTCCCCTTGCAGGTACGCAGCGCAGGGCAGGATCTTTTTCTTGTCTTTGAGGATGGCTTCCACCATTTCAGTGGCGGCGGCAGAGGGTGCGTAATAGGCGCTGCCGGTCTTGAGATGCTNNTGGTGTCGCCGTGGCCGCCGAGCACAAACGCGGTGACGTTTTCGACGGACACGTTGAGTTCTTCGGCGATAAAAGTCCGGAAGCGGGCGGAGTCCAGAACGCCGGCCATGCCGATGACGCGCTCGCGGTTGAACCCCGCCTGGCGGAAGGCAGCCTGTGCCATGGCGTCGAGTGGGTTCGACACGATGATGAGGATGGATTCAGGCGACTGGGCGACGACTTTGGCCACGACGTCGGACATGATTTTGAAGTTGGTGTGCAGCAGGTCGT
>PLTV01000321.1 GCA_003164635.1 Acidobacteriaceae bacterium | reverse complement strand
AGTACAACCAGCTCCTCCGCATCGAAGAAGAGCTCGGCTCCGGCGCCGTCTACCTCGGCCTCGAAAGCCTCAACTACAACGACTAAGGCATTGCATGCAGCAGACTGCTGCTTTGGCAATCCAACAATGGCGGATTCGCGATGCGGGTCCGCCATCTTTTTGGTTGTCTCCAAGTTTCCCCTGCCTGTACGATGCGCCCATGACCAAACTCTCTTTCGTTCCTGCGCTCCTGATGGCGTTGGCAACGACTTCCCCGCTCCTTGCGCAGCCCGCAACAACGGCCCCCACGCTTGCCCCTGAACTCCGCGCGCAATTAGTCCGTCTTGGCGGACAGTTGATGATCGACGGCCAGGCTTACGAGTATGACCGCCAACTCGCCGACGAGATTGGACCGCGCCTCACCGGCTCGGCCAACTACGAGAAGGCTGTGGAATGGTCCGCCAGCGAGTTCAAGAAGCTCGGCCTCGAGAATGTGCACACCGAGTCATGGACGATTCCTTCAGCATGGGAGCCGGAAACGGATGGGGTGGCGCACATCCTCAAGCCTCACGTGCAACGGCTTCACGTGGAGAGCGAAGGCTGGGCCCCATCGACACCCGAGGGCGGCGTTCGCGGTGAAGTCTTCATGTTGCCCAAACTCTCGGTCGCCTCTGTCAAAGAGAATGCCGCATCCATCAAAGGCCATATTGTCCTGGTGACGCCGGCTGCGATGGCGGGGCAAGAATTTCTCTTCGGCCAGCTCTTCGATGCGTTCGATGCCGTCGGCGACGCCGGGGCAAGCGGCATGTTGCTCGGTTTCGGAACCACCAACGACGCACCCAGCTATCTCGGCGTAGGCGGCTTCACCGGCGCGGCAAGCAAGCTGCCCACAGGAAACGTCGGCCTTGAAGATACGCTGCTCTTGACTCGTCTGCTCCAGGAAGGCCCCGTCGAAGTCGAATTCAAATTCAAGAACCGCATTCGCAGCAATGTCCCCGTGATGAACGTGGTGGCCGATATTCCCGGCGCCGATCCTGACGCGGGATACGTCGTCATCGCCGGACATCTCGACTCCTGGCATCCGGGCACGGGCGCCGAAGACAACGGAACCGGCGCGGCCAGCGTGATGGCTGTGGCGCAGGGGGTGAGAGCCGCGGGCCTCAAGCCAAAGCGCACCATGCGCTTCATCCTCTTTGGTGGCGAAGAAGAAGGTTTGCTTGGTTCGATTGCCTATGCGCGTGCCCATGAGCAGGATTTGGCCAAGTGCGCCGGCATCTTCGTTACCGATACCGGCTCCGAGCCGCCGAAGGGGTGGTTGACGTTTGGCCGCGACGACGAAAAGAAAGCACTGGCTCCGCTCGAACCGCTGCTTCAGCCCCTCGATGCAACCGGCATCGACGACGGACATGAGGTGATCTTTGAAACCGATCACGCCCCGTTTCTCATTCGCGGCGTTTCTTCCTTTGTTTTGTGGAACCCCATGGAAAAATACATGCAGCTGCACCACAAGCCCAGCGACACTTTCGACAAAGTCGATCAGCGCGACCTGGACCTGGGCGCGACCGTGGTTGGGTTGAGCGCCTACTACTTTGCCAGCGCAAGCGATCTGCCCGGCAAGCTCGATCAGTCCAAAATGGAAGACACGCTCAAATCCATCAAGGCCTACAACCAGTACAAAGACATGGTCGATCACAAGATGATTCCCTAAGTCGTCCAGGCTCCGACGCTTCTCACGACTCGTCTTGCAATGCACTCACGATGACCGGTTCACGCGCCGCTTTGTGTCCCAGAACACGAAGGCGGCGCGGGCCGGTCCTTTATTCTGGGTGTGTAAACTTCTCGCGGAACTGAGGGAAATCCTGTGTCCAAGCGTCCTCTTGTCCTTACCATCCTCGACGGATGGGGTTATCGTGCTGAAACCGCCAACAACGCCATTGCCCTCGCCCGCAAGCCAACGTACGACAAGCTGCTGCGTGAATACCCCAACACCCTGATCCAGGCCAGCGATCACTTCGTCGGCTTGCCCGACGGACAGATGGGCAACAGCGAAGTCGGCCATCTCAACATTGGCGCGGGCCGCGTTGTCCAAATGGACATCACGCGCATCGACGCGCTGATCGCGGCCGATACGCTGAAATCCGTGCCCACCATCGCGCAGGCCTTGAAGAAGGCCCAGCACGGAAGCCGACAGCTTCATCTCTTCGGTCTCGTCTCCGACGGCGGCGTGCACTCGCACCAGGAACACCTTTACGCGCTGCTTCGCGCCGCTCGCGAATACGGGCTCACCCGCGTATTCGTGCATGCTTTCATGGACGGCCGCGACACCGGCCCCACCTCTGGCGCGGGCTACATCGCCGCCCTTCAGAAAAAAATGCGCGAATACGGCATCGGCAAAATTGCCAGTATTAACGGACGCTATTACGCCATGGACCGCGACAAGCGCTGGGAGCGCGAGCGCAAAGCCTTCGACGCCATGGTAAACGGCAAAGCCGAAGGCGGCGCATACTCCGATCCTGTCGCGCGCATCAAGGAGAACTACAACAACGGCATAACCGACGAGTTCCTCATTCCTTTCGTTGTCGTCGACGGCGCGGGCAAGCCGGTCGGCCAGATCCGCGATGAAGATGTCTGCATCAACTTCAACT
>PLTV01000320.1:3801-5033 GCA_003164635.1 Acidobacteriaceae bacterium | reverse complement strand
GAGCCCATCGCGTAGCCTTCCTGCAGAATTCCGCTAAAGGTGCCGCGTCCTTCCTTGGGAAGAGTTTCAAAGACCAGAGCCGCGCCAACGCCCCATTCGCCACCCATGGCCAGTCCGAAAAGACCGCGCAGGATCAACAAGGCGCCCAGCGAGGGCGCAAAAGCGCAGGCAAGCTCGATAACGGAAAAGCTGAGGATATTGATCATGAGGACCGGGCGGCGTCCGTAACGATCGGCGAGCATCCCGAAGACGATTGCGCCCACGGGGCGAAATGCCTGGGTCAGGAATACGGCTCCCAGCACTTCAGAGGGCGCGGTATGAAACTCTTTGGCGATGGCCGGAACGCAGAAGATCAGGATGAAGAAATCAAGCGAATCCATGGTCCAGCCCAGGAATGCGGCCAGAAAAGTGTGGCGCTGCGCCCCACTCAGCCTGCGAAAGTTATGAACGACCGGCCGAAGATGTTCGCCCAGAGACAAAGACATAGGCGGGAGGATACCAGACGGGGTCGGCGAACATATGCGCCGCAGGTCCATCGACACTGCGATTCCAAGCCGAATCCGATAAACTCGATAGCAGTTTCGGACGACTACCAAACGTTTTGGCTTAACATTTGGAACAATGCAAGCCAGAGGTCCGTAACCCACAAGGGGATTTGTTGTTATGAAGTCGAAATTGTTGCTTGGGTTAGCGGCCTCTGCATGCCTTGTTCAATCAGTCTCTGCGCAAGTTGCCACGCAACCTGGTTCGGGAGCTGGAAGCGGAAACGCGGGCGAAGCATGTCCACGATTCGCCAACCGAGATTGGCCGGTGCATTTGACTATTCTGGCGCGTGTGACCTCGTTGATGGATCCGGCGCATTTGAAGCCGGGCAAGGAAGTGTTTGCCAAGGTGGTCTATCCGATCGCTTACGAGGATTGCGCATTGGATGACGACGCGATTCTGTACGGTCACGTTACAGCCGCTTCTTCGTCGAAGAATCCCGATTCGTCAGAGCTGGGACTGGTATTCGATCACGCCGATTGCCGAGGGCACCTCAAGCAGGAGGTACACCTGCGGATGATCGGCCTGGTCGCGCCGCCCGAGCGCGGGACGATGTTGCACGACGTGTTGCCTTCAGAAGTGGCCGGGGGCGTTCAGGGATTGCCCTCGACAAGTGCAGACGGCATCGACGACAACCTGACTGCGTCGAGATTTCCGCCCACGATTCACCCTGGGCTTGTAGTTCGTAT
>PLTV01000320.1:2345-3739 GCA_003164635.1 Acidobacteriaceae bacterium | reverse complement strand
TCCCCATCCAATCCCCATACGATGAAGAGCGAGCGCCGTTCTTCCTGCGTTCCCTAACGGCAGAGGCCGGGCGAAGCACTCCCCGGACTGCGCCATTTCCGCGGCCATTTACGATTTTTGAAAGGAACATCGAGAATATGAAGCGTTTTGCAATGGTTTCAGGCATTCTTGCGCTGGCGGCTCCGCTGGCCCTGGCACAAACCTCCTCGTGGGTTTCCGACCCGGCACACAGCGAGGTCGACTTCTCCATCACTCACCTGGCGATCTCCAATGTCCACGGCCGTTTCGGTCACGTGAATGCGACGATCGTGTACAACGAAGCCGACATTACAAAGTCCACGGTCAACGCAACCATCGACGTCACGGGCATCAACACCGGCGAAGATAGACGCAATGAGGACCTCAAGAAGCCTGACTTTTTTGACACTGCCACTTACCCTACGGCCACATTCGTGAGCACCAGCGTGGCGAAGAGCGGCGACGAACTGACGATCAATGGCAACCTCACTTTGCATGGCGTGACAAAGCCCGTGGTTTTGAAGGCTGAAGGCCCGCGTGGCCCAGCTGCGGGCATGGACAAGAAACAGCACGCCGGCTTTTCGGCATCGACAACCATCAAGCGGACGGACTTCGGCATCGGATCGAAGTTTCCCGCGGCGATGGTCGGGGATGAAGTGAAGCTGAATATCGAACTCGACGTCGCCAAGCAGTGAGAGAGCCCGCGGTGACGCCTTGCCGGGTCACCGCGGATGTGATCCTGGTTACCGATCTCGATTTCTCGTGGAGTTAATGCCCGTTGGGGGACTGTCGAACGGGATCGGAAGCCCCTCTATGGCGCTGGGCCGGCAAAGACTCTGGAGTGAACACATGGCCGGCCTGAAACTTGAAATCGTACAAGAGCCGCCCTTCTTCAGCGTGGAAGAGGAGGCGCTGTTGAACCTGATGCGCACCTCCGACTGTATGCATCGGGAGTTTCACCGTAATTCGCGCGAGTGGGGCGTGACCTCGACGCAGTACAACGTGCTGCGAATCCTGCGCGGCGCGCACCCGAATGGGCTGACTTGCTCGGCCATCGGCGAGCGCATGATTACCGCCGATCCCGACATTACGCGTCTTCTCGGACGCCTTAAGACGATGAAGCTGGTTCGCCAGCACAGGGATCGGAACGACGGCCGCGTAGTGTGGACTACCATCTCCGACTCCGGTCTGGAACTACTTCGGAAGATGGACCCTGTGATTCAGAAACTGCCCGTTGAACTGCTCGGGCACCTGGACAGGACCGAGCTTGCCGAATTGATTCGGCTCCTGGAAAAGGCGCGCGCCGGCTCAAAGCAGCACGCCGGGACAGTAAGTTGCGATGGAAAGTCCTGCCAGGAAGAGGCACGTGGGCGATC
>PLTV01000320.1:0-2331 GCA_003164635.1 Acidobacteriaceae bacterium | reverse complement strand
GGGTGGTCCGCTCTAAATTCTTGATTCCAGGCGACTTCTTTGCAGAATCTAGACAACAAAGGACTTACAACCCTGTTTCGGGGCGGATTCTCAACGGTTGATCTGCTTTGGAGATCAATCTGGATCTATTGTGCACAAACGAGCCGAAATTGCATGCAAAGTGGCGCAGGAAAATTTGGGCGCTGGTGGTGGCACCAGGACACACCGATAACTGAATGGGCTTAGTGTCCCAGAAGTTTCTGCGCGACCGCTTCTTCGTCTGCATCCGATTGAATGATCTTGTTGTGGAGGCAGTAGAGCGCGAGCTCGAGGCGGTCTGAGACGCCGAGCTTGTCGTAGATTTTGCGCAGATAATTCTTGATGACCTGTTCCGTGGTTCCCAGCTGAAAGGCAATCTCTTTATTTCGCTTGCCCTGCGTAATGCAGGTGATGATGGCCATTTCTTTGGGAGAGAGACGCGGCGCACTGCGTGGGCTAACCAGCGCAGCGGCCTGGGAGCGATAGGCCTCAATGACCCAGTTCACGGATTGGTTGTCGATCCATGTTTCGCCGGCTGCAATCCTGCGCACGCAGCGCACAAGCAAGTCAGGGGAGATGGAACGGGAGATGATGCCACGGACACCGCGGCGGTAGAGCTCAACCGTGTGATTCTCGTCTGCCTGCACGGCCTGAACGATCAATTTCATGTCGGGGGCGGCGCGCAAGAGCTCGGGGATGACGTTGGTGGTACCGGCGAGCATGCTGCCCTCAAGGAGGACGACATCGGTCGGGTAGCGCTCGACGGCGAGGCGGAGGTTTTCAATTGAATCGGCCTGGGCGACCACACGCAGGTCGTCTTCCAAAGCGAAGACTTTGCGGATGCCTACGCGGTAAATTGCCTGGGAATCGGCGATGATAATGCGCACAGTTCCGGGCTTAACCGCGGCATCAACCGACTCGTTCTCTGAAGATTCGTCCAAGAATTCCATAGAGATAGCTGCCAACCCTGCCCAAATCGCTACTGCTCCGCAAACTTGTATTCATCGATAGTCGCGGCAGCTAGATATTGCGTTTGGTTCAAAGAGCAGCGTACCACACGCCCGAGACAATGAACCAAAACATCATGGAGGGTTCCCAGGACCGGGCCTGGCATGCGCAGGGAAAAGTGGATGTCCATGCCGGCCGGCAACTCCCGGTCCAGCTCGAACAGTACACCGTTCGCGGAGACGTTGCGCGAGAGCGCCGTCACCTGCTCGTTCCCCGCCGAAAGCAAGACAGGGAGTGAAAGGGGGAACCGAACCGCGCAGCGAACCTCCTGGCGTGCGAGGCCGAGGCCGGAATGGTCTGTGTGGACAGGTGATTCCCGTTTCATGACTTTCATTTTGTCGCTTCCTTACCTCGATTGGGCTGAATGTCACTCTAAACCTACACCCCATCAAGAACATACGGCACGAAAGTTTTAGGGAAGGTAATGCCGCGCGAGGCTGCGCAGGGAAACTCGTTACAGCCAATGGTAAGCCCGGCGGGGACGTACTCCAATGTATATAGCTAAGAGTAAACAGGTTAGGAACGCCACATCCTACTGTGTTTTGGCGCGGGTTGCCTACGCAATGCCCCGTTCACTGACTAGATACCTTCGATTGCCTAGCGTGGGAAAAACGCTGCGGAGGCACCCACCCACTGCTGGTTTTTGTTGTGATCGACGCCCATCATCTTCCCGCGTCCGAGCCGCACGAGCGAGAGCGCAGGCGTCAGGGGGCCACCATCGGGCCAGAGATAAAGAATGCGAATCTCTGCCTGGGTGAGGCCATGAGGCGTTTCGATTGTGGGCTCGAAGCGCATGCGCTGCTGCAACAGGTAGTCGCCGCGGCTGGAAGCTGGAATCGCCTCCAATTGCGCTTGCTTCGGATCGAATTGAATGCCCTTTCCCGCGAAAGAGAAGAGCGGCTTCAAAAGAAGCTCGGTGTAGACGGTCTCCGGCCCGCTCTCTTCCGGCAGCGGCACGCCCGCATTGGCGAGCTTCGCGCGGCCGTTTCCTTCAAGGAAGTCATTCAGGAAGACAGCAGGCGGAACGACGTGGCCGTGGGATGGCAGATCAGCGAGGTGAGGAATGGAAAATTTCGAGATCAGGAAGTACCAGTCCGGGTGCCCAGCCCATTCCACGTCCCAGGCGCGGGTCAAGTCGAACGGGAGCTGGATCTGCCGCGAGATCAACTCATCGGCAATGGCCCTGTTATAGATGCGCCGAACCGGAACGAGCCCGCCCAGGCTGTTCCTGTAGTGGAGCTGATTGCCGACCGGTTCAAGGTTACGTATGTCGACGACGGCAATGCCGAGGCGGCGCGCGGTAAC
>PLTV01000305.1:6704-10892 GCA_003164635.1 Acidobacteriaceae bacterium | reverse complement strand
TTTCATTTCAATGGAATGCACCGACGGAGTATCCAGAAGTCAGAAATGGCGGGACTTGGGTGGTTGTTCAGCTGCATCCCGACGGGGCAGAAAGGACACACGTTTCGATCGCGCATCTGGGCTGGAAGCATGGCCCGGAGTGGGACCAGGCGTATGTCCATTTTGTCCAGGGGTGGGGGGACTTAATGAAGCGGTTGGAAAGGCGCTGCGCTCACGGGCCAATCGACTGGAACAAAGAACGCATGATGTACCAGGACGCGCAGGCACAGAAGCGATAATTCCGGTTCGCTAGCGACGGCCAATCAATTAGGGGGCGCCATGGAAAAGGGTAGTAAAAGAGAGAAACTTCAAGCCTTCGCGCCAATCAATGGTCTTCAGATGTATTACGAGATCGAGGGGACGGGCGATCCGCTGGTCTGCATCCCTCCTGCCTTCGGATATGCCGGCGTAAATCCGTATCCCGCGCTGACAGAAAGCCACACGGTCATCACGGTTGATCTTCAAGGGCATGGCCGCACGGCCGATATTCCAGATCGTCCGCTCTCGATTGAGCAATACGCTGCGGATGTGGTTGGCTTGTTGAAGTATCTTGGAATCGCAAAGGCCGATTTTTTTGGCGAGAGCTATGGCGGCAATGCTGCGGCCGTGATCGCAATTCGCTACCCGGAGTTTGTTCGTCGCGTAGTGGCCTACGCAGCAACCTTTGGCCCTCCTGAAATTGCCTTGAATCCTGAGACAACGCAGTTCGACCACCCGCCCGCAGCAGATTGCAAAAGCTTCCAATTTCAGAGAGAGAACTACAGGAAGGTTGCGCCAAACCCAGAATACTGGCCCAAGATCTTCGACAAGCTTGGGAGCATTCGTTGGGATGGATTTTCGAACCAGGAACTGGCTTCAATCACGGCCCCGATGCTTCTCGTCCTTGGCGATTACGATTTTGTTCGGCTTGAGCACGCCGTTGAGACTGTCAAGCGCATGGCCAACGCCGAACTCGCGGTGATCCCTTCCGCGAGCCATTTTGTTCTATTCTCTGAACCGGAAAGGGTCATCCCAATTGTTCTGCATTTTTTGGGAAAGCCCGAGCGAGGCATTCCTCTGGCGACTGCTGAGACAGGCTATCGCCCTGGTGAGACCAGATAGCGCCGACCTTCCGCCGTGGCGCGCGCCCGAATGCGAGTTACACCTTGGCAGCATTCGCAACCAGCATCGACTTGAGAATCTGGTCTGAAACTTCACTGACGGCTGCGGGCGAGTGGGACAGGAACAGGGTATTGGTCTTGTCGCTTTCGCCAATTGATTTGAGCGTATCGAAGTACTGAGTCACGAGCACCAGCTGCATGACCTCCTTGGAGGTTGCGCCTTCAACAGCCTTCTGGAACTGCTCGACTGAGAGTTGCAGGCCCTCGATGATCGCCTTGCGCTGGTTCGCAATGCCCTGGCCCTGCAAGGCCTTGCTTTCGGCTTCGGCCTCGGCCTTTTTGACTACCAGGATCTTTTCTGCTTCGCCGCGGGCATTGGCCGCCACCTGCTCGCGCTGCGCGGCATTGATGTCGTTCATGGCCGACTTCACTTTTTCGTCGGGCACAATATCCGTCACAAGCACGTTCACAATCTCATACCCAAACGTGGCCATGTCTGCATCGAGTTCCTGCTTCACGGCCGCGGCAATCGAGGATTGCGACGCAAAAACCTCGTCGAGCGTCATGCTGGGCACATGCCCGAGGATTACCTGCTCAACATACGACTTGATCTGCGCAACCGGATCGGAAAGCTTGTAGTACGCGTCAAATACTTTCTCGGGTCGCACCCGGTTCTGCACCGAGATCGGAATCGTCACGAAGACGTTGTCCTTGGTTTTGGTCTCCATTGTGAGCGAGATCTGATTCACGCGCAGACTCACGAGGCCTGCGACCGAATCGAAGTAGGGCATCTTCCAGTTCAGGCCCGGTTCCGCAGTACGCAGAAACTTGCCAAAGCGCGTGACCACTGCAACCTGAGCTGTGCTGACGGTGAAGAAGCTGCCGAGAACCAGGGTGAGTACAATCAGGCCTGCAATGGCGACAAAAATAAGCAGAACGGTATCCATGAAATCCCTCCACAACATGCTTGGAAACGTTGCAGGGATTATATAGGTCGTCCCACTCCGCAAGCTTGCAGGTCCGCCCGAACCGTGTTATCGCGGAACGTTGGCATAGTAGCCCGAAGTGGTTCGAACCACTGTTGCCGGCTTGTCCACGTCAAGATGCAGGTCGTGGTACTCGTTGGGCCGGTCAGCCGGCGGCTTTTCAAATACGACTGTGTAGAAGGAGTTGGCATCGCGGACCGCCTGGTTCAGCTCTCCCTTGATGTCCATTCCTGTGAGAAAGACCTGTCCGCCCGTGTGTGTGGCGAGCACTTGCAGGCCCAGGTCGGCATATTCCGCATCGTTCACCTTGGACACGCCTTTGAGGTAGTTCTGATAGTAGAAAGTATTGGTTCGGCCAATCTCGAAGGGATTGATCGTATAGAGAACGACGCGAGCCTCGCGAAGGCCGTTGGTGAGATCGACGATGGATTTGAAGGTCCATTGACGTTCCTTGGTGGTTGCGTCAAGGCCGGCCCAGGAGAGCAGCGGCCAACCAGGGCTGATAAAAAACGCTAGCTTTCGCCCAGGCTTCGTTGCTTCAAATGCGGCGAGCTGGCTCAACTGTCCCAGCGACCATTCCAGGCGGTCGGCGGCGCCGTAAATTCCCGTGTCTCGCCCCTCAATGCGCAGGTCAGAGTTGGCGCCGTTCAGTGAGGTCAACAAGGCATTTCCATCCGTGGTTGATACTTTTTCAAGTTTAAGTCCCTTTTCGGTCAGGATCGCAATTGAAGTGGGATGCCCGAGGCGCCCGCCATCCTGTTTGAGAAATTCTCCAAGCTGCTCGCGCTCTCTGGCGACGACCTGAAAACCCGTGTTGATCATGTCCACAACGATGACCACGCTAACCGGGTCGGTAGTCGAAGTGCGCGCATCGGTCTCGCGGAAGTCCAGAATCTTTGCCGGCTGCTTGTTATCGAGCAGCTTGAAATCTTCAACCGTGAGGCCGTGAATAGCGTGGCCCTGCTTGTCGGTCACCTGCGCGTCGATCGAAATTCGATGATCGTCGATCTGTGCGGGTAGAGGCTGCGCGGGCGGTGCGGTCTGCGGGGTGGTCACTTGAGAATGTGCAACTGTAGCGCACAAAACGAGCAAAATGGCGGGTATCGCGATCTTCGAAACAGCTCTGCGTCGGTTCATAACACTCCTGTGCGAAACGCCGGTACGCGCGCCTCTATGCGCTCATTTGACGGTATCCGCGGGCCCCGGTTATGAGATGCAGGAATGAATCGCCGGCACTCCCGAGAAAACAATCTTTAGGGCTCAACGCCCGCCTGATGCGTGGTCTTCGCCGGGAAACCGGACCCCTAAGGCTCTCCGCGCGTCTTCGAGCAGTCGCGCCATCGCCAGCGAGAGGGCATGCGATATCTCCGGGCTTTCCCTCAGCCCCATGCGGATGAGGTCGCAAAAATGAGCGGTTTCGTAATTGAAGCCACTGGCGGTGAAAGGCTCGTCGAGTTCCACAACGCGGCGATCAAGATACTGGATGGTAGCGCGCGCCGGGTTCCACCAGTTGGCGTGAATCATCACGTATCCGAGCGGGCCCGAAAGCATGGCATCGCCNNACCCAGCCAGTCGAGGGCCAGAAACGCCTCATACGGCCCAATGCCCATGATGCCGCCGCCGCCCAGTTCGATGAAGTGCAGCGGGTAATCGGGTTCGAGGGTCGAGTCGGCGTGCCCGGCGCGCACAAATCCAACGCTTCCGATGGAGTCGACGGCTAAATGAGCGCGCAGCCGCTGGTAGAGCGGGAAAAACGGAGGCTTCATGGCCTCCATGAACAGACGGTCTTGCCGGTTCGCGGCTTCCAGCAGTTCTTCAAGCTGGCGCACGTTGAGAGCGGCCGGCTTTTCGCAGAGAACATGCTTGCCGGCGGCGAGTGCCCGCAGACACAGGTCGCGATGCGAGTCGGGGTGTGTGGCGACGTAGACGGCGTCGATTTCAGAGGCGAGAAATTCCTCCAGGGAACTTGCGGCCGTTGGGACCCGAAATCTCTCGGCAAAACCGCGCGTCCGGCCGGGTTTCCGGCCCCACACCGCCGCAAGAAGGGAATCGGGAACGGCCTC
>PLTV01000305.1:0-6666 GCA_003164635.1 Acidobacteriaceae bacterium | reverse complement strand
GGGTCTAACAAGTTCAGTTGCTCCGTACCCCAGAAGGTCCCCGTGATGCCGGGCCGCCAGTAGGGATAGCCCTTGGCGCTGAGTTCGGCGTGCAAGTCGCGGACGCCCTGAAACGTGACCTGGAAGTGTGTGCCCGGCGAGCCGTCGCCGTAATGCTCTGAGAGGTGCAACACCAGGCCGTCGCGCGACACCTGCATGTAGAGCGGAGCCGTGGGTTCGAACCGATGCTCCCAGTCCAGGTGAAATCCGGCGTAGTCGAGATAAAACTCGCGCGCCTTTTCAACGGAAAAGATGCGCAGGATGGGGACAACCTGCAAGGTGCGCGTGTTCATAGCATCAGGGTAACAAGCGCCGGACGTGAAAGCACGAACTCCTGAAGATTGAGATCTTAGCGCAGTAAATCTTCAAGTGCGGTGGAAAGATCGGTCTTCTCGTCGCGATACTTCACAATGACCGGCGCATAGAGGCTCAGTCCCCATTCCTGGCCTTTACCCTTGCTTACCGCACGCGAACCGGGAACGACGACCGCATTTTCCGGAATAATCAACGGCAGATCGGGTGTCGCGCGGAGGATCTCGCCCCTGACCAGGTCGAATACCGGGGTACCGCGGGTGAGGATTGTTCCCGCTGCCAGCACGGCGCCTTTGCGGACGATGGTTCCTTCATAGACGCCCGAATTGCCGCCCACCAGCACGTCGTCCTCAATAATGACGGGGCTGGCGTTTACCGGTTCGAGCACGCCGCCGATCTGGGCCGCGGCGCTCAGGTGTACCCGTTTCCCGATTTGCGCGCACGAACCCACCAGCGCATGGGAATCGACCATTGTGCCTTCGTCGACATACGAGCCGGTGTTGATGTACATGGGGGGCGCGCACACCACGCCGCGCGCCACGTACGCGCCTGCTCGGATGGCCGACCCACCCGTCACCAGCCGGATTCCGTCGTCCGTCGTAACATGGCGGGCGGGAAAGGTGTGTTTGTCGACAAACGAGAGGCCGCAGGACGGCCCGCCGGTGGAAAACTCTACCAAAACGCCGAGCCGAAAGCCCAGCAAGATGCCTTGTTTCACCCATGCATTGACGCGCCAACCGCTGGGCGAAGCGGCGTCGGGCGAGGCCGACCGCAACTCTCCGGCTTCGAGGGCGCTGCGCAGCACGAGAAAGTCCCGCATCGCTGCCGGATCCTGGTTTGCGGCGGCGCCTGCGGCAAAATGGCGTTCAATGGATTCTTGGAGTTGGCTGAAGGGCATGTCATGTCCGATTTTAGTGCAGCTTTGCGCCGCAGCGACTCAGCCTCTGCCTCAAGAACCCGATCTCAAAACATGCGAATCGATTGCTGGCGAATCTCATAGGCGCGGAATGAGTTGAGAGGTCGTAAAGGTTTTCAAGGGAGGTGCGGGATCAATCGTATGCCCGTCCCGGGGGGGAGGACGGAGGGGGTTCGCGGGATCAGGCGGCGGTCGAACGAATCTGCCGGAGCTTGGCTTCACTATTCAGCCGCACTGGCTGCAGCTTGAATGAGTTTTTTCCCGAGGGAATCATGACCAGCGGTACCGGAGTTCGATCGGGCCTGTTGTGGAAGTTCTTCGATTCCAGCCAGGCACACAAACGGGGATCGTGAATCTCCGGTTCGTCCTGCCAGAATTCGGGGCCCAGACCACACTGAATCTGAAGATGATCCAGTTGCAACTCGATCACCGAAATATCCCTGGGGAAATAGCGCCGAACGTTCGTTGCTCCAACATGGAGCCCTGTGAGACCGCGGCCTTTACTTTGTGTTTTGACCACCATGCGCGCCTGCTCTTCAACAACTCAATGAAGTCAGTCTAGGGAGCCAACCATGGGAAAGCACACTGCGGCGTCTGGGAAAGTCCCGTACGATTCCGCAAGCGGGACGCACGGCCAGAATTGCCTGATTTGGGACGATGGTGCGCTCGATCTCACGTTGCTGTCAACCCGTCCTTGCAAAATTTCTGTTACTTTTTGTTGCTCATGGTTGTTCCAGTGCAATAGATGCNNTCTGCTTCGCGGCCGTTCCTTTGCGGTACTGAAGTACTGCGACTGAAGTGCTAGTTCTTGGCTGCGCGGGCTCCGGCTGCCTTGGCATCCGCTTCGGTCATGAACTTTCCGTTTTTGGTGGTGCCGTATTCCTTGTCTGCTGAAGCGTGATAGACCTTGGTGTTCAGATTGACCCAGACCATGCCTTTCGACTTGGCATCGGAAATATCGGCCGAGGTAGGAGCGGCCTTGGCGGGAGCAGCAGTCTTGGTGGCTGGTTTGGTGGTGGAAGCTGCAGCTGGAGCTGGTGTGGCGGCTGCGGCAGGTGCGGTCGTCTTGGCTGCGGCCGGGGCGGGTGTCTTTGAAGGCGCCGGTGCGGCTGCGGGAGCGGTCGTGGTAGCGGGAGTCGTGGTGGACCCGGCTGCGGCTTTCTTCTTCTTTGACTTGGTCGTGGTGGTAGTTGTTTGACCAGTGGTGCTGGACGCGGCAGGTGTCGTCGTCTGGGCGATCGCGAGGCTGGCACAAAGTACCGAGCCGAGAGCAAGCATCTGAAGAGATTTCATGAGAGTAAGTCGTTCCTTTCGTTTCTTGTGGTTGAGGTTTCTGTCGATTCGTGAATGTGTGCTGCAGCTGCCATGCGATCGCCCATTGCGAGGAGATCTGATCCAGGCTGCGCGACAATTCAGCTACTTGCCGGCCTTCGGTTGGGTGGCCACGATCAGTTTTGAGATCTTGGTATACGTCGCCGCCGGCACGATGTTCTTGGTCTTGAGAAGGGACTTGTTGGCATAAGGCCGGCCATCAATGATCTTCTGCGCGTAGACATCGCCAACGCCGGGCAGGTTTTTGAGCTGATCCTTGGTGGCGGAGTTGATGTCAACCAGCGTGGTGCTCGCGGCCGCTGCAGGTGACTTTCCCGGTGCAGCCTGCGGTGCGGCCGCCACAGCCGGCAGCGAACCGAGCAAAGTGACGGCAAGGGCGAAGAGGGCAATTGCGGAGCGTGTAAACTTCATCGTTTCTCCTTGGATTTCGCTGGAATTGGTTGGGGGCGTTACGCGTCGAAAGCCGGATCGATCTGCGAACAGAGCGCTCCTGCTTCCTGGCAAACTGTACGCGCCCCCAGGGAGGATCTGAGCTTGTGCGAGAGCAGAGAGTCCCTGTCTAGCTTTTGTGCCCAAACAAGCTGGTCGCCTGACCCAAAAGACCGCTCAATCCGCCCGAAGCCGCCGGCTGACCATCGGCCCCGGCGCCTGAGCCGAGTACGGAGCCCAGCATTCCCTGGAATTCCGGGGGCACGCGGCTCAAAAGGTGTGACGTGATCAACTGCTCAACTTGCTGGGCTTGCTCAGGGCTCAGCCCCGCCTTCTGCTGCAACAGATCGGATATTTCACTCATGGCGTTATCTTTCCTTGTCGACGTGCTGGTTAGGGCGCAGAGAATTCGTGTTGTCACAATTCAATGCGCGAGTCATGGATTTTCGGGCAGCGAAATTCCGCTCCGGCGGAGAGATCACACGGGACGGTTCACTTACTCCTGCTTGGCGGCTCGACAATCATAATGCCTCAAAGGGAGCAGATGGCAAGAAGAATCGAAAGTTAGACGAGTTTTTCACTCCTTCGATCCAACTCGATTACAGAAACCCGGAAGCATTGAATATGTTGTGCGTGCCGTCAAATTCAGCGATCAATTTCGAATGTCGCCTTAACCTTGTTCTGCGACGAGATTGAACAAAGCGGCACAGACCTCCTGTTGCTGATGAGAGGTGATGCGATTGAAGAAGGGAAGAGCAAGGGTGCGGTGCGCGATGGATTCGGTTACGGGTAGAGGAACCGCACCGCTGCGACGGCTGCGCCACGCCAGTTGAAGGTGGATCGGCGCAAAGTAGCGGCCAGTGGCGATGCCGCGCGCGGCCAAGGCCGCCTGAATCCTATCGCGATTCATCTTCTCAGGAAGCCGAACCACATAAACGAACCAGCTGATGCGGAGGTTGGGCAGATTCGTGGGCGGAAGCTCCAGCCCGTTCATCTTCGAGAGCATATCGTTATAGCGTTCGGCCGCCGCCTGCCGGCAGGCCAGCATCTCTTCAATGCGTGCGAACTGCGCCCGGCCGAGTGCGCAGGCAAGCTCGGAAAGACGATAGTTGAAGCCTGGTTCCCCATGGTCGAGCCATCCCGCCCCGGCAACTCTGCCCTGGTTGCGCAGGCTGCGGAGCCGCGCCGCGTGAGGCGGACTGTTTGCGAGCACCGCTCCGCCTTCGCCGGTGGTCATCTGCTTGTTTGGATAGAAGCCGAGTACCGCAAGGTCTCCGAAGCTGCCTACGGGTCGCCGGGTAATTCCGTCGCCAACGACCGCGCCAATCGCCTCGCACGCATCTTCGACAATCTTCAAGCCATAGCGGTGAGCGATCGATTGCAGCGCGGCCATGTTTGCCGGCACTCCAAACGTGTGCACCACGAGGAGCGCGCGCGTACGCAGGGTTACGGCTGCTTCCACAGCGGCTGGGTCCAAGTTCAATGTCACCGGATCGATGTCGGCGAAGACCGGTGTTGCTCCCACCTGGAGTACTGCATTTGCGACCGCAATGAAGGCGAACGACGGGATGATCACTTCGTCGCCGGGGCCGATTCCGAGCACGAGCAGGGAGAGATGCAATCCTGCCGTACCCGAGCTCACCGCAATCGCGTTGCGAACCTGGTGATATGCGGCCAGTTCGGCTTCAAAGGCTCCGAGTTCCGGGCCGAGGCTTAAATGCGGCGTACGCAGCACCGCGGTGACCGCGTCAATTTCAGCCTGCGTGATGTCGGGAGCAGAAAGTGGAATTTTCATCGCATCGGGAGGAACGGGTGTGCGTTCACTGGACAGCGGCATCATCGGTTCAATGGAACCGGCGGCTTGATGAGAAGTCCGTCGAACGGAACGGTGGTCAATACGTGCGCGATTGTTTTGGCGGCAGTCCCGTCTCCATAAGGATTTGTCATGCATCGCAGGCTTGCGCGAAAGCCGGCGTTGAGCGCCCGATGAATCGCATCGAGGATTGCCTCGGTCTCGGCCGGCGCGTCGATCACGTTGGCGGCGCGCTCGCGTCCCTGCTGCCGCGTGCCCACATTGACGACCGGCAGCGCAAAGGACGCGGCCTCCATAATGCCGGACGAGGAATTGCCGATCATGCAGTCCACTTGTTTCATCAGGCTCCAATAGGTAACCGCATCGAGATTCACGAAGACGCGGGTATCGGCGCGCGTTTCGGCCAGGGTGCGCGTCCGTTCGATGAGCGCGTAACTGCCCGCATCCGCGTTGGGATAGACACAGATCAATTGTCCTGGAGCTCGGGCAAGGGCAGAGAAAAATGCGTTCGCTTCAGAATTTGTGTCCTTGAGAATAGTCACTGGATGCCACGCAGCCAACACGGTTGGCTTTCTGAAATCGAGATCCAGTCGTGCTTCGAGTTCTGCGCGATCGAGCAATGCGGAACGGCTCAGATGATCGAGCGATGGCGCGCCAGCCCGGAAAACCCGGCTCGGCTCTTCGCCCATCGCGATTACGCGCTGCCGTGCGGTGGGCGTCGAGGTGAAATGAAGGTGAGCAAGCTTTGTGAGCGCGTTGCGCACCTGGTCGTCGATCGCGCCCTGCGAAACCTCGCCTCCTTCAATGTGCGCGACGGGAATGCGCAATGCCAGAGCTACCGAAGCAGGAGCCAGCATCTCGTACCGGTCGGCGATGAGCAGCAGAACGTCGGGACGCCATGCCGTGAGTGCATCGGCAAGCCCGAGAATCGCAATCCCGATCGTCTTGGCCATGCCGGTGTCGGAGTCGGAACTGAGCAGGCATTCAATGCTTGCCTGAATCGGAAATCCGTCGCGTTCGATTTCCTTGAGCGCGAGCCCGAATTTCGGGGAAAGATGCGCACCCAGCGCGAAGATGCCCAGATCGACTTCGGGGTGGGCCGAGAGCTCGCGCAGAGGCCAGTACAGGTGGCTGTAATCGGCGCGCGACGTAGTAACGACGCCGATGCGGCGCTTGCTGCTTTTCTGGCTCATGATCGGTCGAATCTCAGGGCAAACCTGATCCACGAGCAGTATAGATGGGTCCACGAGGGGCTCGTTCGCACCATCAAAACGCCGATGCGGGCTCTGCGGTACGTCGCATACACTTGGAGATTGACCAGTACGAAAAAGCTGAGCACGGGTCGCGAGCAGGGCAGGGAACCCTCGCTGCCACAGGGGAAGAGATTGATGCACAGGATCGGGGCGTTTGCCCTCTTTTTTTCGACGGGCATTGCCACTGCCCTTGGTGCGCCGGCAGGTTTTGACGCCGATGCCGTGCGGTTGAACAATCGCGGCGTGGCGCAAATGGGTCAGCAGTTCACCGATCGCGCCGCCGCTACGTTTGCCGACGCCTTCAAGAAAGACCCGAAGCTGGCGCAGGCTGCGATCAATGAGGGAATCGCCCTCATGACGTTGCAAAAGCTCGATGAGGCCAAAAGCTTTCTGCAAAAAGCCATCGCACTCGATCCCAACAACCCCCAGGCCTGGTACAACCTCGGACTCGCGCAACACGCGGGCAATGAGCTCGACGTCGCGCTTGCCAGCTTTCAGCGGGCCGTCAAGCTCGATCCGCGCGATGCGGACTCCTACTACTTCGTCGGCGTCTGCTATGCCGAAATGAAGGA
>PLTV01000155.1 GCA_003164635.1 Acidobacteriaceae bacterium | reverse complement strand
GACATGGAGATCGAAGAAACCGCTGAAACCGAGGACGTTGCCGAGGATCCCGCCTGACGGCGCTCTAGCGTGCGTTGGGTGTCGCCGTGGCCTGCGCGGTCGGGCGGCGCGACGCGGCCCATGCGTAATGCAAACCCGATACAACAGTCAGGACCATGGTGGCGCCCAGCGCCAGCATCCGTACCTCGGTGACCCAGTAGGCCTGCGTGATCTGGTGCAAAAGGACGGCGGCAATGGCCGCAACCTGGGCGAACGTGTTGGCCTTGCCGAAGATGCTGGGGTTAAACTCGCGCCTGCCGGTCGCGGCATACAGGATCGCCGCAACCACCAGAATGCCGACATCCCTGCCGAAGACCATTACCGTGACCCTTGTCGGAATGAGGCCTTTGTGCATGAGAACCAGGAACAGTGTGCTCAGGAGGAGCTTGTCTGCCACGGGGTCGAGGTAGGACCCGAGCATGGTGCGCTGCTTGAGGATGCGGGCCAGTGTTCCGTCCAGGGCGTCAGTGAGTCCAGCGGCCAGAAACAGATAAAAGCTGAGCGCGTAGCGATCTTCAAGGATGGCAGAGACCAGAAACGGAGCCAGGCAGATGCGCGCCAGCGTGAGCAGATTGGGCGCCGTGCGGTATCGATTCAACGTCGTGCTGGAAAGGTCGGGCATGGAGGGCACAGAATCCGAATCACTCTGAAGCGAACATCCCGCCGCGGCGATCTTCGCGAATGCGTTTGGGGGCCGACTGCTCGATGCGACTCGCGGGACGGCCGCTCCAAGCGGAATCGAACGGCAGGGTCCGAACTGCAACAGGATTGTGTTCTATTTCGTGAATGATGGTACAGCATGATCCTCGAAGAGTGGCAGGGGGCCGAGGGAGCGAGGGCTGCCTGGGTCGCTCCGAACTGCCGTCCGCGATAGTCTGAGAGGGATGTCGACCGCTTACATCGGAATGGGCGCCAATCTCGCTAGTTGTGCCGGCGCTCCCGAATCCACGCTCGTCGCCGCTGCGGAACGGCTCGGCTCGCTGGGGCGGGTGACGCAGCGGTCTTCGCTTTATTCGACGACTCCGGTGGGGTTCGACGATCAGCCGCGCTTCGTGAACGCCGTAGTCGAGCTGGACACGAAGCTTACGCCGCGCGCATTGCTCGAGAACTTGCTGGCAATCGAGAAAGCTTTCGGGCGCGATCGAACCGCCGGAATTGCCAACGGGCCGAGGTCACTGGATCTGGACATTCTGCTCTTTGACAATCGCCAGATCAGCGAACCCGGACTCGTCATTCCACACCCGCGCCTGGACGAGCGGCTTTTCGTTCTGGTGCCTCTGGGTGAGATTGCGCCCCATTTGGTGAGTATCGGGAGCGGGAATACCGTGTCACAATTGCTGCACACCCTAACTTCGACAATGGAAGACAAAGAGCATGCCGTGTTTCCCCTTCAATTCGACGGCTGGCGTTGCGGTACTGGCCCTGGCTCTGGCCAGTTCTCCAGCCCTGCTTAGGCCGCAAACTGCCCAGGCAAATTCCGCAAGCCAGACCATTTCCGCGAGCGTGCAGGATAGCCACGGAGCCCAGCTTGTTGGAGCCACCGCGAAAGACGCGGCTGGCACGCTGCTTGGCCGATCGGATGAGGGCGGCCGGTTGACGGTACACTGCGCGACTCCCTGCCGGGCCACAATCGAAGCGCCCGGGTTTGAAGGGACAACGATCGAGATCACCTCCAGGATGATCATCCGGCTGGTTCCCGCATCGGCCAACGAGCAAGTGACGGTGACCGCGTATCGCACGCCGCTCAGTACGCTGGAAAGCCCGGTGACCACGCGGGTGCTCTCGCAGACCGACCTTCGCACCACGGCCACGATCACGCTCGATGACCAGCTCCGCCAGCTTCCCGGCGTTGAACTGTTTCGGCGATCGAGTTCGCTGGTCGCTAACCCTTCATCGCAAGGGATCAGCTTGCGCGCACTGGGTTCAACATCGGCAAGCCGAACGCTCGTCACCGAAGACGACGTCCCGCTGAACGACGCTTTCGCAGATACGATTCATTGGCAGGAAGAACCGGAGCTGGGAACGAAAAGCATTGAATTGCTGCGCGGCGGGGCCAGCGATCTCTATGGGTCGAGCGCCATTGGCGGCGTGGTGAACGTGGTGCCGTTACGGCCAACAAGCGACTTGGGCGAACTGAGCGGTAGCTATGGAGGCGAGGGCACGTACGACGACAGCCTGCTCCTCGAAGGAAAGCGCGGGCCGTGGGGCTTGCTGGCGACCGGCGGCGTTCTGGGGACGGACGGCTACATCCAGGAATCGCCCGCGCAGCGCGGA
The DNA here is from genome assembly GCA_003164635.1 of Acidobacteriaceae bacterium. GTDB lineage: Bacteria > Acidobacteriota > Terriglobia > Terriglobales > Acidobacteriaceae > Telmatobacter. The sequence goes on along the minus strand of PLTV01000155.1, from coordinate 8,632 downwards.
CCCGTAGACATTGCGAGCAACGTGCACAGCCAGAACGGCGAGGCGTTGCTCGATCGTCATCGAGGCCCGCTGCGGCTGTTTGCGCGCACCAGCGGCTTCAACGAAGCGCGCAATAACGGCACGCCGTACCAGACGAATGGAACGCGGCTCTGGCGCTTTTCGACCGGCGGCGACTGGCAAGGGCCACGCGAGGGAACCTTGGTGGCGCGCTTCTACGGAGCCACGAACCACTATCGCCAGACCTTCTCGAGCATTTCAAACCTGCCCATTTTCGGTGATCTGGGATGCACCTATCGCTGCGGAGAAATTCCGACAAAATTTTCGCTGACGCCCGACAACGAATTGGGCGCCGTCGCTCATTGGAGCCAGCCGCTGGGCGCAAGCCTGGTTTTACTCGCAGGCGCCGACAGCCACGACGTGCGCGTGTGGGACCGGGAGCAGGCCTATGGAAGTTCTGCGTCGCTGACGAATCTTCACGACCATCAGCGAGATTCCGGTGCGTATCTCGAGGGCTTGTGGATTCGCAAAGCCTGGACGGTAAGCGCCTCTGCGCGCTACGACTACTTCCAGAACGACAATGGGCAAAAGCTGCAATGGAACGGCATTGCCTGGGTGCCGGCGGCGTCCCAGCCACCTTGGAAGGACGAGCAGTTCTTCGACCCGCGCCTGGGCGTTGCACGCAAGCTTGGAGAGCATTGGGCTCTCTCAGCCTCGGGTTTCCGCGCGTTCCGCGAGCCGTCGCCGAATGAGCTCTATCGCGCCACGCAGGTAGGCGCGCAGCTAACCCTTGCCAATCCCAAATTGCTCAGTGAGCGAGCCACGGGGTTTGAAGCGGGTGTGGCATCGCAAAGGCATTGGGGCAACATCCGCGCCTCGTACTTTCTTACGCAAGTGAATCGGCCGATCACTGCGGTTGCTTCTTCGCCGACTCTGCTCACGCGCGAGAATTTGGGACAGATTGAGAGCAAGGGCTTGTCAGTGGATTATGAACTCGCGCCGCGGCGCTGGCTTGCCGTGGATGGCGGCTATCAGTACGCGGACGCCACCGTTTCGCGCGGAACACAGTACCTCGGCAATTGGATTCCCGAGGTGGCGCGCAACCTGGCATCGATGAATGTGCGCGCGTTCAAGCCGCGCATGGGGACAGCGAGCCTGCAAGGACGACTCAGCGGCCGCCAGTTCGACGATGCTGCCAATACCTATCTGCTGTATGGATATTTCCGCCTCGATGCGTATGCTTCACACGATTTCGGAAGCCACATTCAGATTTTTGGCGCAGGAGAAAATCTGTTCAACCGCCAGATCGAAGACTCGAAGACACCGACCACGACGCTTGGCATGCCGCGCGTGGGCCGCGTGGGCGTGCTGATTCGACTTGGCACCAACGATCACTAGGTCGCGAACTTCGCTTGAGATCATCCCGGTAGAATCATCGAGTGGCTCTCCAATTTAACTTGATCCGCGAAACCGAAACGGGCGGCCGGCGGACGCAGCTCTGCCTGCCCCACCAGTTGGTGGAAACCCCCGTCTTCATGCCGGTGGGCACTGCCGGATCGGTGAAGGCCGTAGCACAGGATGTGCTGGAGACGCTTGGCGCCGAGATCATTCTCGGCAACACGTATCACCTCTATCTTCGACCGGGACACGAAGCGATTCGGCGTATGGGCGGACTTCACCGCTTCATCAGCTGGCCGCGTGCGATGCTTACGGATTCCGGCGGTTTTCAGGTGTTCAGCCTCAGCAAGCTGCGCAAGGTCACAGAGGAGGGCGTGCAGTTTCGGTCTCACCTGGATGGGTCGGCGCATTTTTTCACGCCGGAACACTCCATGGATGTGCAGATTGCACTGGGAGCCGACATCGCCATGGCCTTCGACGAGTGTACCGAGTATCCGGCGGACCGGGCTCGCGCAGAAAACAGCCTTCGACTCACAATGGCCTGGGCCCGGAGATCGCTGGATCATTTTCGCGCGCATCGGCACGAGGTTCCGTGGCATGAGGAATTCGGTGGACAAACGCAGAACTTGTTCGGCATTGTGCAAGGCGGCATGTACAGAGACTTACGGCGCGAGAGCGCCGAACGCCTGGTCGAGATGGACTTCGATGGATATGCGATCGGGGGATTGAGCGTGGGAGAGCCGCGCGACCTGACGATGGAAATGATTGCCGAAGTGCTGCCCCTGTTGCCAAAAGACAAGCCGCGCTACGTGATGGGCGTCGGGTACCCGGATGAGATTGAACAGTACGCGCGCATGGGTGTGGACATGATGGACTGCGTGCTGCCTACTCGCGCAGCGCGTCATGGACTTCTGTTTACGAGCGAAGGTCGACTGAACATCAAGGGCAAGCGCTATGCCGAGGATCAAGGCCCGCCCGACCCAGCCTGCGATTGCATGGTGTGCCGACGCTACTCGCGCGCTTATCTGCGGCATCTGATGCAGGCGGCTGAGCCTCTGTCAGGGACGCTGAACACGATTCACAATCTGGCCTATTATCTCGGAATCATGAAACGCGTACGCGCTGAGTTAGCATCTGCTCACTGAAGCACGCAAAGCTCGCTTCATCGCCCCGGAGGGACGGAAGGAAATAACCCAATTGCTCCATTGGGACAAAAGGGCATTCGCTTCATCGCCCCGGAGGGGCAGAAGGAAAACAGCCCAGGACAAGTTCGCCGCAGCGAACGCAGTCCTGGGTAAAGAGCAAAAAGTGCCCTTAGCCCCGGAGGGGCAATGGCATGATTATGTGTTCGTATGTCCGACTTTGCCAATGATCAGGCGAGTTGACGAACAGGCTTGCGCACAAGGTACAACGCCATACCAAGCGTAGCCAGCGCGCTTAGCCAGAGAATCAGGCCGGTGCCTGCCGAGGTAATTCCCTGCAGCTCGGCAGCGGGAACCGCCAGGGCGCTTAATCCAGACCACGCCACGAGCATGGCTCCTGTGACGTGATGGAGCGGATAGCGAAACAGCCGCGCCAATGGGAAGAAGTGCAATCCGACGACGCAGGTGATTGCGGACGGCACATACGCATCGAGGTGCAGTTTGCCGAGAGCGAAGGCCGCAACAAAGCAGGCGATCCACTGGATGCCGTTCACCCAGGCGAAGATACGTCCCACGCGCGGGTCGTCGGCAGCGCGTGGCAACCTTCTCGCGGCGCGGAGCAGGTAAATGGCGTTCCAGGCCAATGCCACGACGCCCAGCAACACGCCGGTGACGGTGGCCACCGACAGGGTTTCGCGCGCGTAGAGCGACAGCATCAGCCACAAGGCTCCAAAGGCTGTGAAGAACAATGCTCCAATCGCGCGACCGCTGATTTGATTGGCGTTCTGATGGGATGTCATGGCCTCTCTCCTGTGTGCCGGGATGGTTTACTGCGCGATGGCAGCGCCGAGCAGTTGCTTGATTGCCTGTATGTATTCGGTGAGTGCCTGGCGGCCGGACTCGGTCATGCAATAGAGCGTTTGCGGCTTGCGCTGCACGAATTTCTTTTCCACGCTGACGTAGCCTGCCTCTTCCAGCTTGAGCAGCTGCGCGCCGAGGTTGCCATCGGTCGATCCCGTCTTGGCTCGCAGCCAGGTGAACTCCGCCTCGTCTACGCCCGCAAGCAGCGAAAGCAACGCGAGACGCAGCTTTCCGTGGATGACTGGATTGAGTTCAGGCAGCTCAGGCATGGGACGCCTCGCGGCCAGCGCTGGCCTTGTGTTTGCGCGATTCCGCAATCATTCCGTAGATTCCGAAGACGATCTGGCAAATAAAGATCGCAGCGAGAAAAACAATGCCTGCGTTGTTTTCAGAAAGGAAGCAACTGCTAACCGCTGCAGCCCACCAGGCGATAGCGCAGGCAAATTGCACCTTCCACTTAAGGATGATGCTTGAGGTTGCGTTGGCTGCACCCAACATAGCGCCGACGATGGCTATGCCAATGTGCTCTTCGAGTCGGCCGGAGCTGCCGAGTGCCGCCATGACAAGAAATGTGGATATGCCCATGCCGACCCAGATCGCCATCATGGCGCGCCCCACGGTTGTTTCAGGTCGGCGACCCGCCTGACGCGAAGCGACGATTCCCGTGACAACGCCGGCGGCGATCATGGTGACCGGCCAAGCGATAGCCGGATTGCCCCACGTGGCCCAGGGAATTGCGATGTAGTAGGCCACGCCCCAGAGCACGAAAGTCCAGCCCCAGCTTTCCGTGGTGCGGCGGCCTTCGGCAATCATTTGTTCGATCAGGCTCAGCCGGTCTTTCAGGTCTTGTTCCGAAGTGTGTTCGAGCATTGCGTTCTCCTCATCGATTTCCGTGGATTTGAATGGGAAGCTCGGCTTCCGTTTCCATTAAGAGTACTCTATTTTATAGAGTTCTTTATGTCAAGAGGTATTTATACGGATGACGATACTTTTCCCGAGTGAGCTAACGCACTCCGTGACTCGCTCTCAAATTAGCCAGTAGATGTTTTGCGCGCTCCAGTACGCCCGCCCAGTCTTCCGCGCAGGATTGACGGATCAGGCAGGCAGTCGGGTACCAGGGCGTTGTTTCCACGTTCTGCATCCAGCGCCAATCGCTCAAAAACGGAAGGAGTATCAAGACCTTCTTGCCCATGGCTCCGGCCAGGTGGGCGATGCAGGTGTCGGTCGTGATGACCAGATCAAGGTGGGAAAGAAGAGCGGCCGTTTCGGCGAGGTCCTGATCATGCCTGCATCCGTCGCACACGGCGATGTCGGCAGGCAAGGCGGAGAGCTGCTCCGCAGTGGGACCTTTCTGGAGCGAAAACCACTCAACGCCGGGAGTGCGCAGCAGCGGAATAAGGGTTTCGAGCGGCAGGGAACGTTGGGGGTCGGCCTTATAGCGAGGATTGCCGGCCCAGGCTACGCCGACGAGCAGGACGCCATCGCGCCTGCGCTTCAGGTTTGGGAACTGCTGCCTTCGGGCTGCGGAAAGATGCGGGTCGGCGCCCAAATAGGCGCCCGGCGACGGGACCGTATCGACAGTCGTTCCGAAGGCAGCCGGAAGGCTCATCAAGGGACATTCGCAGTCAAAGTCGGACGCTGGCCCTCCAAGCGTCGCGGTTACTGCTAGGCCGGCCCGAACGATGGCGAGGGATTGGAGAAGGCGCTCGACCGCCGGTTGGACCTGCATGATGATGGAGCCGCCGCGCGCGGCCACGAGCGTGGCGTAACGGCAGAATTGAACGGTATCTCCCAGACCTTGCTCGGCGTGGAGGAGAATTCTGCGGCCGTCCAGGGCCTCGCCACGCCAACGAGGCTGGCTGAAGTTACGCGGCAGGCGATGAACCTCGCGAAAGCGCCAGCGCGATTCGTAGTTGGGCCATCCGCGCTTCCAGTCGCCCAGGCGGAGTTGGCTCAGGCCGAGGTTGTAGCGCGCGCCTGCGTGGTCCTGATCGCGATCGACCGCGGCCTGATGTGCGCCCAGAGCCTCAGGCATGCGGCCCAGATCGAGAAGCGCGTTGCCGCGGTTGGAGGCGGCGGCGCAGTGGCCAAGGGCTTCGGCCTGTTCGAAGGCCTGAACGGCTTCCGTAAATCGTCTTTCCGTGTGGAGCAGGATGCCCCGCATGTTGGCAGCTTCAGCGTCGTTAGGGTCGCGGGCCATGGCCCAGCGAAGCCAGACCCAGGCTCCGGCAAGGTCCTTCTCCGCGGCGCGGAACTGGCACCAGGCGATATGCACCTCGGGCTGGTCAGGGTTGAGGACGAAAGCGCGGCGCAGATATTCGACCACCTTTTGGGGCCGACGACGCTCGCGCTCGAGGAGGGCAAGGTTGACCCATCCGGAGACTAGATCGGGACACAATTCAACAGCGCGAAGCAAAGCTGCTTCGGCGTAGACTTCCCTTCCTTCCTCGCGCAGCAGACTGCCGAGATTCATCCAGGCGGCGGCAAAGTCTGGGCGGTGGGCGAGCGCCCGGCGGTAGCGTCGCATGGCTTCCTTGCGCTGGCCCATCCTGGTGAAGAGAATACCCAGAGCGAAGTCGGCTTCAGGAAGCCGCGGGCTGAGGCTTAGAGCGCGCTGATAGCTTTCGAAGGCCTCGTCCGTTCGTTCGAGAAGCGCAAGCGCTTTGCCCATTCCCAGGTGCGCAGCCACAAGAGCGGGCTTGCGTCGCAGGGCTAGCTCGAATGCCGTGATTGCTTCGGCGGGTCGCGCTTTTGCCAAATACAGTTCGCCCAGCCCCAGATGCGCAAGCTCGTCGGTACCTCTGAGGCGGATGGCCTGGAGGTAGGCGTTTTCCGCACCTTCCAATTGGCCGGAACTCTTGAACGCCTGGCCGAGAGCCACCCAGGCCGGACCATAGATCGGCGCGGCAGCAATCGCCGCAGAGGCCATGTCCACCGCTGCCTGCGTTTGCCGGGTTGCCAGGGCTACGATGCTCATGCCGACGAGCGCCTTCGGTTGGCGTGGGTCGATTTCAAGCTTCTTCTGGAAGCAAAGCGCGGTTTCGGTTAATCGGTTCGTGAGGCATGGCGGAACGCGGGTTGGCAGAAGTGGCGCGGCCATTGCTTGGACGCATCCGTTAGCGGTAATGCGGATGCATTGAATCCACGGTACAAGCGAAGACGCGCGGCCCAACCGAAGATGAGATAGAAATCGATTCGGAGAGCTGGACAGTTCCCAGTCTGGGTTCAGGATTCATTTTGAGAAAGCACCCGCGATTGAAAAACCGGAAAGCATGGAGAGAAAATGCCTGAAAGTGCGGCATTTTACGGAATTTGCGGATTTTTGGGAGCGCCTCTTTCTAGTTTTCATCGACCTGGAGCAAAACAGGGGGAGGGGTGGGGTCTTGAAGGGCGGGCCCTGATTAACAGCAAATGTGTATAAAACAGAACATATTCCCCGCGTTGTTTGTGAAAAAATTCCCTTGGTGGGAGTGCGCACGGTTCCCAAAGCCTGCTCCATGGCATCTTCGAGCAACACCTTGTAGCAGAAAGCAGGAAATGGATGGCGTTCGCGTCTCCGACTTCGTTCGACCTTGCGGCGTTCCTGACCAACTCAGGGCTTGGACGAAGAATAGTTGAATTCAAACCAAAGGAAGCGTTCTTTTCCCAGGGAGATCCTGCGGATTCGGTCTACTACATCCAGAAAGGGCGCGCTAAGATCACGGTCGTTTCGACGGCCGGCAAGGAGGCCACGGTCACGCTCCTTGCACCTCATGATTTTGTGGGAGAAGAAGCGCTGGCGTCAATCCCCGGCTTGCGTCTGTCCTCAGCCACGGCGATTACCGCATGCGCTGCGCTGAAGATAGCCCGGGAGGAGATGATCCGGGTGATGCACGGAGAGCAAGAATTCTCCGATCTTTTCGTGAAGTTCCTCTTGGCACGCAGTATGCGGGTTCAGGCCGATCTTGTCGATCAGCTTTTCAACTCCAGCGAAAAACGCCTGGCAAGGATTCTGCTTTTGATGGCGGAATTCGGCGAACCGGGCGAGCCAGAAACACTGATTCCAAAAATCTCGCAAGAGACATTGGCGGAGATGATTGGCACCACACGATCCCGCGTCAGTTTTTTCATGAACCGATTTCGCAAGTTAGGGTTTGTTGAATACAACGGCCGCATTCGTGTACACAAATCCCTCCTGCAAGTGATTCTGCATGATCGAATGCCCGACGACCATGCGTTCAAGCCCAGAGTCGCCAATGCTCCAAGGACACGCTCCACCTCAGTGAAGGCCCGGCGAATCGGTCAATAGTGAGCAGTTTTGGAGATGAAGTACCTGCATACTCAGGTTTACCTATCTCTAACTAAGGGGTCTGACGGGAGGCAAAATGCAAGACTCAAAGACTTCCATACTGATTGCTGAAGATGAGGATTCCGTTCGCACTTCCCTTGCCCAAGTTCTTACGGTGCTCGGGCACCGCGTACGAGCTGCTTCCGATGGCCTGGCGGCGCTTATCGAGATGCGCCAGGAAGCTCCGGACATTCTGCTTTCGGACCTCAGCATGCCGGGNNCGAGTGATTGCGATGAGTGGTGCGTTTTCCGGAGACCAGATTCCTGGCGGAGTCACGGCCGATGCTTTCTATCCAAAGGGCTATGGCCTGGATATCTTGATGCGGGCGATCGAGTCGCTGGCTCCTCCGAACAAGGTGCTTCGCGATACACCCGAGCCAATCTGGATCCAGAGAAACGGGCATGACACCCAGGGAGAAGAGTTTGTCACGATTGCCTGCCCGGATTGTTTCAGAACATTCCAGCAAGTAATCAGCGGTGCTGCCCTCCCGATGTTTGAAACAAGTTGCATCTTCTGCCAGAGTTCAATCCATTACGGAATCGTCGAGCGCTCGGATCCAGCATTTCCGCTCCGCTTTCCACCCGCTCCAAGCGTCGCGAGTTCTCAAATCAAGGCTTCTCAATTCGGCACCTAACTCTCAACAGTCGAAATTGAGTCCTGTGATCTGCATGCACGGACCGCATCCGCTACGGCAGTGACCATCACTAAAGCCGGAGTTTGGTGCGTCGCTTCACGCAGGCTTCGAGGCCGGCACTCCATTCGCTATCTCGATCAACGTTCCGAGGTCGCGGTCTGTCGGAAGATAGGCCACCTTGATGCCGCTGAACTTGCCGCTGAGCGCCAGGCTGCGCCCCCGCCCAGCCTGCTCTGCGACTGCGTCGTCAAAGCTTGGAGTCGCCACCGCGA
>PLTV01000203.1:3991-5849 GCA_003164635.1 Acidobacteriaceae bacterium | reverse complement strand
GCGACGTGGTATCCGTTCGGGATCGCCATGCGTGCGGCATCGAGGTAGGTGCGGTTGCCGATCAGGGTCTCTGCTAGCCGCGCTCCGCTCCGTGCCATCTGCTCCAGCATGGTGAGAGGCAGGAAGACCGGCGTTTCCGCAATTCGGAAGTCGACGCGCACGCCGCAACGCTCCTCGGTGATACGGAGGAGGGCGGCATAGCCCTCAGGCGTGAATTTCTCATTGAATTCCTGGCGCAGATCGGGAATCAACTCGTCGAGCTCCTCACAACCCATCGTACCCCGGAGGAATCGGGTCGTGACGGGCCAAATGCGGCCGTTTCGGATTCCTGAGGACCGATCGGTTCAAGTGTCCAGGAACGACACAGGCGCTGGTAATCAGAGCCGCTCAGGTCTCCGCACCAAGGTACTTCGTTTCACCAGGCGAGACTGGCCCCAGTCGGCACTTACGTTTTAGCCGTTCCCGGGGGCGGAAAATCGGACTAAATCGCCCAAAGCTGTGGATTTTGAGGATGATCCGTGCAAAACGGAGGCGTTACAAAAAAAAAGTTACTTTTGTCGTAGTACCGTGCAACTTATGGGGTACTATTGCTGTACCAAAGTTGTACCCGGAGAGTAACCCCTATGACTTCGATCAATCTTTCAATTCGCGCCTCGGTTCTCGCAGCCCTGTTTGGCGCTGCGGTCATTGTCAGCGCTTCACCTCTTCTGCCGCCTCCGCCCGCGGCCGGGCACAAGCTGGTAGCAAGTTCGCCGCTTTTGCCGCCTCCGCCCGCAGCCGGGCACAAGCTGTTAGCCAGTTCTCCGCTTTTGCCGCCTCCTCCGGCAGCTGGGCACAAGCTGGTAGCAAGCTAATCGTTTGACCGAATTGTCTAGAGGTTCGACGCCAATGTCGAACCTCTAGATAATTGTTTACAACTGCAAGAGCGCTTTTTGCCTCCCGGTTGTATTCCTTCGGGCAGTCACGAGGCCTTCGTCGCTGATACACTCAGCTCACTCCTTTCACGCGGAGAACAGACGGGAGGTTGATGGTGACTTCCGGGACCCTCTTATTAATTGCCGGCATGGTGATGGAGGCGATTACGATCATCGTAGTCGCCTCTCGCCAAGGCTTCCGCAGGTTCCCCGTCTTTACTCTTTATCTTGTTTGGAGCCTGATCATTGATGCAGGCGGATATTACCTTAGCGTGCACAACTTCGATCTATACGGGCGACTTTATCCCTACGAGTTGGCGGTCGATTCTCTCTTCCAATTTGGAGTGCTGTTCGAACTGTCGAGGTCGGTGCTTCGACCGGTCCGGAGCTATCTGCCGAAGTGGTTTCCCATCCTGCTCGGGCTAGTCATCCTGGCGGTCTGTGCGGCCATCTGGCCGCTGGCGCGCGCCACTGGCGTACAGAACCTTTCAGGAGAATCGCATCTCCTCCTTCATCTGCAGCAGTCCTTTTCGATTCTACGTATCCTCTTCTTTCTACTTTTGGCTGGTTGCAGCCAGCTTCTGTCGCTCGACTGGCGGGACCGCGAATTGCAAGTTGCAACGGGACTGGGCATCTATTCAATGGTGAGCGTGGCTGTTTCCATTCTTCATGCGCGTCCTGATCTTCGGTCGTCGTACGACCTGATGTACGAATTCGAGGCCGGTAGCTTTATCTGTGCCCTTCTTTATTGGAGTGTCAGCTTTGTCCAGCGAGAGGCGGAGCGGCGGGAGTTTACGCCGCAAATGCAGAGCCTGGTGCTGGCAATGGCTGGGACTGCCCGATCGACGCGTGTGGCGTTGACGGAGTCGCGAGATTCAGAGAAGCGCAATGACAGGCGGCGTTAATTCTGCTGCGGCCGAGGGTGCATCAGGCTCCGAATGAGC
>PLTV01000203.1:291-3986 GCA_003164635.1 Acidobacteriaceae bacterium | reverse complement strand
CTGGATTTCTACAACTTTGGTGGTAAAGTGCGTATTTTTTTCCCTACAGAGGAATATTTTCTGTTACTTCTAGTTGAACGGCAAAGAACCAGCCGGGTTTGCCTGTACCAAATGCAGTTACTGAAAGACGGGCCTGAGGAACACCAATGATTGTGACCACGCTCGAAATCGTCGCGCTTGTTTGCCTCGGATTCTACCTGTATCGCTGGCGCAGCGCGGTGAGCCGCCGCAATGCTCAATCCTGGAACTCCCTAATGGCGCGGTTGCGCCCCGACTGGAGCGCCCGTGATCTGAGCGAGCAGTTCCTCTGGAAAGAGGGACTTAACGCCACCCCCGAAGACGCATGGCACCGGATGGACGGTCCCAAGGGCCTTTGGGCTATGTATCAGAACGCGCAGATCATGACCGAAATGGCGGAATTCGCAGCCAAGAACGCGCAAAATGTCGATCGTCTTCTGATCGAAACGCTGCGTAGCGATGCCATGCAAATTCGTGTATGCGTGTTAATGGCGCTTACGCAGTACGGGTTCTCGCGAGCCAGTGAAGGTGTCCGCATCAACGCGTTCCGAGCCGCCACCATGTACACCGGTATGGCTGCCCGCATGACGCAATTGCTGCAGGAGATCGCTCCGGTGATGGTGCCCGACTTCGTCGCCGCAATGTAAACCGGCAAAATTCAGCCCAAAACAAACCCCCGGCCTCGGCTGGGGGTTTTTATTGCCGATGGGGCGGAATCTGCTTCAGGCGCCGTTGTCGGCGAGAGACTGCTGAATGCGCTGGAATTCCGGCTCAGTGAGTCGGAATTCGAGAGCGGGTGCGAGCCCGTCGACCTGCGCAGCGCTGCGGCCACCTACGATGGCCGCTGTAATGGCTGGGTTGTGAAGCGTCCAGGCTACCGCGACCACTCCCGCGCTCACTCCATGTTCCGATCCGATCGCGCGCAGCAGTTCCACGAGGCGGAGATTGCGGGTCAACTTTGGCTCGTTGAACTCAGCCGCTTTGCGACGCCAGTCGTCTGCGGGAAATGCCGCCACGCGCTCGGCCGTCATGGCGCCGGTAAGGAGGCCCGAAACCATGGGCGAGTAGTTGATGACGCCGATGTTATTGGCCTGGCAAAACGGCAGGACTTCGGCTTCAATCGCGCGGCGCAGCATGGAGTAAGGCGGCTGCAGGCTGGTGATGGGCGCAATGGCCTGCGCGCGCTTCATNNCGAGCCAGGGTCTCCCAGCCTTCTTCGATCTCTTCTTCGGGATTGGGCCAGTGGATCTGGTAAAGATCGATGACCTCGACGCCCAGACGCCGGAGTGAGCTGTCGAGTTCCTGGGTGAGGCTTTTGGCCGTCAGCGACCGATAGATAGAGCGGTTCGCTTTCCAGCGCATGGAGCACTTGGTGAAGACGAGGGGGCGCGGGCCCGACCAGGATTTGACGGCGCGCGCAACGACTTCTTCGGAATGGCCGAGGCCGTAGATGGCGGCGGTGTCGATCCAGTTGATTCCGAGGTCGAGAGCGCGATGAATGGCGGCGATGGATTCGTTGTCGTCCTGGGGTCCCCAGGCAAACTCCCAGTTCCCTCCCCCGATGGCCCAGGCACCGAAGCCGATCGAAGTGAGCTGGAGGTCGGAATTGCCAAGCGTGCGAAGATTCTTTTCACTCATAGATGCCTTTTCGATGATGGAGTCAGAACGATAGGCGCAAGATTCGCGAAGTCTCGCGGGCTGGCGGCCGAAATTTCACACGATGGTTGCAAGAATCGCGTTCAGGCCGCGATGAGGAAGCGGCCATCGCGCATGATCTGCTCTTCGCCGTCGGTGGATTCCAGCCAGATATTGAAGCCCAGGCCGACGACATCGATATGGGTTCCTGACCGCCANNCGCTCCACGCCGAGGTTGGTGCCGATAGCAAACTCGCCGACGCGGTCGGAGTTTTCGTCGGTGTGGGTGTAGGCCCAGAAATCTTCTTCGAGCTTTTTGTTTTCGCTGGAACAACTCACGATGCGGTTGCCGGCAATCTCGATGGTGAGGGGTGTGGCGGCAAGCAGGCCGTAGCGCGCGCAAAGCCAATCGCCAACGACGCCGTCGACGACAAAGGTTCCATTCACTTCGCCGGGCGAGGTAAAACACTCGCCGCCGGGTAAATTACCCCACTTTTCGGGGCTAATGATGCCGGAGGTCTTGAACCACTTGTAGCCGGGATTCATTTCAGCGGTAATGTCGGTTCCGGCGGCGGTGGTGGCCCGGATGCGGGTGGCGCGGCGAACGCGATCGAGCACCTTCTGACTGAGGCGGTCGACGAGGTTGAAATCGGCGCGCATGCCCTGGCACATAATTTCCGGCGAGATGTTGACCATGTGGGCATGGCGCATGTGACGCCGGTTCACGACGTCGGTCATCTGCATACGCGAGTGCAGTTCGTTGGGCTGCACCTGGACGGCGAAGATGGATACCTGCGAAGTTTCCATATCGGCGAGGACGGCTGCGGGCATGTCTGCGAGCGGGCGCGGGGCCAGGTCTTCGAGAACGAAAACATTCCAAGGGCAGCCGCGTTCAGCCAGCTGGGCCCCCAGCGCAGCCGCAATCGGTTCCGTGGCACGGTCGGTAATCAGCGTTACCTTCTCCTCCGTGCCGATGCGCAGGCAGGTGGAAACGGCGGAGAGTGCTCCCGGCTTGAACTCCGCTGGGTAGTCGATGGAAAGCAGGCGTTGGGCGGTCTCAGTCATGCGTGGGATTTCGTGTCCTCGCTGAAGATGATGATGGGCACACCGTCCCATGTTTCAAGGGTACCCTATCGATTCACGGGATTGAAATGAGGAAAAGCGCGCAGATTCGCGTTCATTCCAGATCGGAATCGGCCGAGGTCCCCGGTTGTTTTTTTTTGCAAGTGTCTGGAATTATGCCTTTGTATGGTGGTCCGCCCACGCTTCCCGAAGCATGGCAGCGGCTTGCTGCGCCGGGACGCGCCGCGTGGAATTGGTCTGGTTGCGCAAGATCACCCACGCGGCAAAGCCGGCCGCAATGCCGCCGATGTAAAAAGCTATACGAGCCATGAATCCCCCTTTTATCGCAGCATTTAGGATGCGCAGCGAACGAAGAGGGATGCCGGGAATGGAATGAGCCGTGCGCTCAGGCTTCTGCCGGCCCTGGAAGCGCAACCGTTGGCTCGACAACGACGGAACCTGTAGTGACCCCGCGTTGGCGACCAACCGCCCGAAACGCTGAAACGGGCATCGATGCCGAATCGATGAGCGGTTTGGCCTGTAGTCACCAGCCGAGACTCCTAGCGCTGGGCGTGAGTAAACACAAGCCGAAAATCCCGTCCTAAATTCTTCAAACACCCAGCCCTTATCGGTCAGATGAGGATTCAGCCTCCCACGCTGCTACTGCTGGTGAATTGCGGCGGAACAGTGAGCCGCTCGATAACGATCATCGGCGCTGTGCACCTGGGGTGTTGCCTTGCAACGGGGAGAGGCTGGCCCCCTCTGCCAGGCGAGTCGATGACAGCAGACAACCCTTTCCCTCGGATGGGGTTGAATCCAATTCTCCGAGCTATCAAATCGGGTACGTGCCCAGCAAATTGTGGACGCAGCTGACCGCCAGAGCCCCGTCGCCGATTGCGAAAGCCACCCGCTTGGTGGTACCGCTGCGGCAATCGCCACTGGCAAAGACTCCCGGCAAGCTCGTTTCGAGTGCCTCGGGT
>PLTV01000203.1:0-262 GCA_003164635.1 Acidobacteriaceae bacterium | reverse complement strand
CAACGTCGTCCCGCAAGTGAACGGCACTGATGTGTTCAGTTCCCTCGATGGCCGTTACTTGGGTATGGTAACGAACTTCGATATCAGGATTTGCCGCCACCCGATCACAGAGATACGAGGACATGCTCTTGCGCAAATCACTACCGCGCACCACGAGCGTAACTTTTCGCGCATACTGCGTGAGGAACATTGCTGCTTGCCCGGCTGAGTTGCCCCCGCCGATCACATGCACCGTCCAGTTCTTGCACATCCGGGCCTCGAC
>PLTV01000236.1 GCA_003164635.1 Acidobacteriaceae bacterium | reverse complement strand
GAAGGCGTGGACAGACCCGAAGTACGTGATGCAGTGGTGGGGACCGAAGGGCTTTACGGCACCCGTTTGCGAGATGGATTTTCGCGTTGGGGGGAGACTTCTGTGCTGCATGCGGTCGCCGGATGGGCAGGAGTTCTGGAATTTGGTTGAATACCACGAGATTGTTCCGTACGAGAAGATCGTTTCCCTGATGTGCTTTTCCGACGCGAAGGGAAACAAGATCGACCCTGCAGAGTTAGGAATCGAACATGAGGCTGTCGAGGGTGCGTACGACGTGACCCTCTTTGAGGACCTCGGAAACGGCCAGACGAAGCTTACCTTCATTGGAAACGAACCCTTGGAGAGCGCGAAGAATAGCGGTCAGATGGAAGGCTGGATCCAGATACTCGATAAGCTCGCTGAGGTTGTCGCGGGGCTGGCAAAGGCGAAGTAGGACGTTGACCTTTTGACGATCGTCCTGCGCGCGATACATGTAGGGCTGGCGGCGAAGGCCTGGTTCGAACAGGCTTCTCGCCGCTCGCCCGAATCGTCGTATTTCCGGTTTTTCGGCTCTTCTGGAATCCCGGCGCCCGGCTCGAACATCTGAGACAATTATGCAAGGTATGCGCGTACACACTACTTACGCCGGGCGGCTGGCCCTTTTTACGCTGCTCGCTCTTGCCGCGCCCGCGTTTGCGCAGGGAAACCCTTCTTCCGCGACGAATCCCTTCTACGGCAGCATTACCTTGCGCCCCGCGACCGACGAAACCATCAAGCTGTCGCTCGACGGAGCCATCAGCATGGGCCTCCAGAACAACCTTGGCCTGAAAGAGGCCGAGAGCGGCGAAAAACTGCTTCATGGAGAGAAGAACGAGGCTGTTCAGGAGTTTCTGCCTACCTTCATGGTGCAGGGCCAGACCGGCGTCTACCAGCACAACCTTGCCGCTCTCGGCTTCGGCCCCGGCATTATCGGCAGCTTCAGTTCCCTGTTTCCCAATGGCAAGCTTCCGGCCTTGTCATACATCACCCGCGACACCCTGACCCAGGGACAAATCCTGTTCAGCCAGACGCTCTTCTCGGGCCCTGTGCTTGCCGGATACAAGGCGGCCGGCGCGGCGGAGCGCGCTGCTCACTTTGCCAAAATGTCGGCCCGGGGCGAGGTGGTGCAGCAGGTGGCCTCGGCTTATCTCCACGCCATCGCCGCTTCCAGCGAAGTGGACAACGCCAGGGCTCTTGAAAACGAAGACCAGGTTCTGCTCGATCACGAACACCAGGCCCACCTCGCCGGAACAGCCGCAAATCTCGACGAATTGCGCGCCCGGGTTCAGTTTCAGGTGCAGGAGCAGGCGCTTCTGGTGGCTCAGAACGCACTCGACAAAGACCTGATCTTGTTGAAGCGCGAAATCGGCATCGCGCCCGGCCAGAAAATCGAACTCACCGACCAGGCTCCCTACAGCGAACTCGCCGGGCAGACGCCGGAAGAGGTTCGCGCCATCGCTTACAAAAACCGGCAGGATTATCAGAACCTCCAAAACCAGGCCGTTGAGTACAAGGCCATCCACGCGGCCTACCGCAGCCAGCGCTGGCCCACGCTCAACTTCAATGGCTACTACGGTGTGGATGAAGTCAGCGGCGTCGGCTCGCATGGCAACTTTGTGGCCCAGGCTACGCTGGATGTCCCGCTCTTCAAGGAAGCCAAACTGCGCGGCGACACCGAAGCAGCCCAGGCGCAGATGGATTCCGTCAATGCGCAGCTTGCCGACCTGCGAAATCACATCGATCAGCAGGTGCGTTCCGCGCTCCTTGACCTGAATGCCGCTCTCCAGCTTGTCCAGGTGGCGCACTCCAACGTTGACCTGGCGACCAGCGCGCTGAGCGACGAGACCGAGCGCGTGAATTCGGGCGTCGACGACAATCTGCCGCTTGTTACTGCTCAGGCCTCCCTGGCCTCAGCGCAAAGCAATCTGGTCGAGAGCCTTTATCAGTACAACCTGTCGAAGCTGGCCTTGGCTCGTGCAGCCGGCGTACTCGAAACTCAGTATCGGGACTATCTGGGCAAATAAACGCCTCGTGCGTTGGACCGTCAGGGAGTACACTCGGCTCCCGGCTCGCTCGCATCCTCACAATTTGCATCCATTTCATAAAGTTCATCGCTCGAAACGTAGAGATGCTAGGGGCTGTCTCCAAGGTGCGGCGCACTTATTGCAAAAGCGTAAATAAGCCCATTCCCTGACAGCAACATCCAATCATTTCGCGTAACGTAGAGAAGGGGGAGGGTTCATGCGCGCGGGAAGGCAACTTCGAATCAAATACTATGTGGAACCAGACCCGGCGGCCCTGGCTCGCCGCGCAGCACAGTACTTTCTTGAAATGGCAGGCGAGGCCGTGCAAGCTCGCGGAAGAGCTCGCATCGCTATCAGCGGCGGCTCCACTCCCAAAACAACCTTTGCCCTGCTTGCCGACCCGCACGAGCGCTGGCGTGCCCACATGCCGTGGGACTCTCTGGACATTTACTGGGTCGATGAGCGTTGCGTCCCGCCCGGCGATGCCGACAGCAACTATCGCATGACACGCGAGGCGCTGCTCGATCAGGTGCCGCTCAAGCCCGAACAGATCCACCGGATCGAGGGCGAGCTGGAGCCCGACGTGGCCGCATCGCGCTACGAGTCGGAGCTGCGCAACAGCTTTCGCCTCGAAGGCGCGGAGAGCCCACGCTTCGACCTCGTCGCTCTCGGCATGGGCCCCGACGGCCATACCGCGTCGCTCTTCCCCCACACCGAAGCGATTCATGAACTGAGCCGCCTTGTCGTTGCCAACCATGTGCCGCAGCAAAAAGACAGTTGGCGCGTCACCCTTACCTGGCCGGTAATCAATCATGCCAGCTCCGTCTTCTTCCTCATCGCCGGAACCGATAAAGCTCAAGTTTTGAACGAGGTGCTGACCGGCCCACGCGACCCGGAGCGGCTGCCGAGCCAGCTGATCTGGCCTTCTAGCGGTATACTGACTCTGATTCTGGATCAGGCTGCAGCTGCGCTCTTGCCCGCGACTGATGGGGAGGGCTGTGGGTTTTTGGAGAAAAATCGATGATTTTGGCCGGAGATGTAGGCGGCACCAAGGTTGACCTGGCGCTGTATGACTTTACCCAAGGAAAATTGCACTATACGCGCGACAAGGTCTACCGGGCCAGGGACTACACCGGTCTCGAAGTCATCGTCAAAGAGTTCCTTGGCTCCGATAAAGTCACTGCTGCCTGCTTCGGCGTGCCCGGCCCTGTCCGCGATGGCCGCCTGCGCCTGACCAACCTTCCCTGGACCATCGACAGTCGCGAGCTCTCCACCAACCTTGGCATCCAGCACGTCTTTCTGATCAACGATCTCGAGGCTAACGGCTACGGCGTGGCCGAGCTTACTCCGGAACAGGTGTACACACTTTCAGAAGGCGATTCCAGCCAGGTCGGCAACCGCGCCCTCATCGCCGCCGGCACAGGCCTGGGCGAAGGCTATCTGGTCTGGAACGGCAAAACGCATATCCCCTATCCCTCGGAAGGCGGTCACGTCGACTACGCGCCGCGCAACGAAGACGAGATCGATCTGCTTCGCTTCCTCAAGCAGAAGTACAACGGCCGCGTCAGCTTTGAGCGCGTCGTGGCTGGCATGGGCCTCACCAGCATTTACGAGTTTCTGCGCGATGTGCGTGGCATGGACGAGCCGGCCTCGCTGGCCGCGAAGCTTGCCGAAGCCAGCGATCCCAATTCCGTGATCACCGAGATGGCGCTTTCGGCGCGCAGCGAAATCTGCGAAAAGTCGATGGACATGTTCGTCTCCGCCTACGGTGCCGAAGCCGGCAACCTCGCCCTGAAAGTGCTTTCGGTCGGCGGACTCTATGTCGGCGGCGGCATTGCCCCGCGCATCCTCGAAAAGCTCAAGGACGGCACCTTCTTGAAGGCCTTTACCGACAAGGGCCGCCTCAGCCAATTGCTCATTAACATGCCCGTCCGCATCATCCTCGAAAGCCGCGCCGCCCTCATGGGAGCCGCCGCCTACGCCGAAGCCCGCGCCGCGGAACTCAGCGGCGTCTCCGCAAGAGCCGCGTCGCTTAGAGGCTAAGTTCCCGCCGGGGACTCCTTCGAGCTTTCGTTCCGTTCTCCCACAAATCTGGGTGCCCCAGGTCTCGCGTTTGAGACCTGGGAAGCACGAACTTTTGCCCAAACAGTAGGCTTTCACTCCCTCCGCAAACTCCGCTTCACTGCACCGGAACAATCCCGATCTTGCGCTCAATCGTGTGCGGCTTCGGCTCTGAACATTTCGTCAGCGCTTCATCCTCGCACGTGCGCTCGACGGTCTTCACCACGTTGTCCATTTGCCCGCTCATAATCTTGCCGTCCTTCAGGCTCACGGTGAGTTCCACATCGAAGGTCTCCTCGCCAACACCCGCTTCGAACTTGCCATCTTGTCCCTTTTGCACGCTCACCCAGTTGTTGGGTTTGTCGCCCACCGGCGCCTGCATCCAGCTCGCCGGCTGCTTGATCATCGACTTTGCCGGAGGAACATGACGCGCTACGAGCACCGCCGTCTGCTCAGACTGGTTGACGCTTTTCAACGTGAGATCGAAGTCCACCGAACTCTGCCCAAGCAGAACGTAATTGCCGTCGGCCCAGGAAGAAGGCACGCCATAAGGAACATAGAAGTGATCTGCGGCCTTTGCCAGTTGGCCCGTCTTAATCGCCAGCCATAAATCGGAATAGAACGTCATGAAATCCGTAATCGGCCCGATCGTCTTCGGATCCACCTTGCTCAAATCCGGCACGGTCGGATTCTGGTCCGGATCCAGAGAAAGCCGCTGATGCAAAGCCGTCGTCCCTGCTCCGAGTTCAAGCGGGTTCCCTTCCGATGTCATGTGCGACCACTGGTAATCCTCGTAGAACGCCCCCGCCGCGTCTTTCTTCACCACGCCCTTCGCCTCAATTGTGTAATGCCAGTTCTCGTTCACACCGGTCATGCGATACACAAGGGTCTCGCCCTCGCGATATTGCCGGTGCAGCAAATTCTGCGCCGCCACTGGAACAGCGA
>PLTV01000307.1 GCA_003164635.1 Acidobacteriaceae bacterium | reverse complement strand
GGCGGCTACGACGACATGGTGATGGCCAAGACGCAGATCCGCTCGACGCTGGAATCGCAGAACGCGCAGCGCGAAAAAAAGATTTCGCAGCTGAATGACTTTATTGCGCGGTTTGCCGCGGGCACGCGTTCATCGCAGGTGACGAGCCGGCGCAAGGAAGTGGAACGGCTGCAGACGAACGAACTGGCGCGCTCGAATATTCAGCGGCCATACATTCGCTTCGACATGGTGCGGCCCAGCGGCAAGCACATTCTGGAATTCAAGCACCTGACCAAGCTTTATGACGACAACAAGGTCATCGACGGGTTCACCGGCAACGTGTTGCGTGGCGAAAAGATCTGTCTGATGGGGCGCAACGGTGCGGGAAAAACCACGCTGCTGAAGAGCATTCTGAATAATTACGGCGGGCTTGCGGATAAGGATTTCGAACTCGATGCGGGCTCAGTGTTCTGGGGACATGAGGCGCAGATCGGGTACTTTCCGCAGGATGTAGGCTCTACGATCGAGCACGGACTTACTGTTGCTGAGTGGCTGCATCGGTGGAAACCCGATTCCCACGTCGAGGAAATTCGCGGCATCCTGGGCCAGATGTTATTCAGCGGCGAGGAAGGCGATAAGCAGACCAAGGCCCTGAGCGGCGGCGAGCAGGCAAGGTTAGTCTTCTGTAAGTTGATTTTGACCAAGCCTAACTTCCTGATCTTCGACGAGCCGACGAACCACTTAGACCTGGAAGCGATCAACGCGCTGAACATTGCCTTGCAGCGGTATGAAGGCACGGTTTTGTTGGTTACTCACGATCACGATCTGATCGACGAAGTCGCGACGCGGTTGTGGAACTTCAAGGCTGATGGCATTGAGGACTTCCAGGGGCCGTATGCGGAGTGGAAGGGCAAGCACAACTAGCGGCGAACGACCGGGATGGTAGGCCGGGGATTCATCCTCGCAATGCAACGTCCTTTCCGCAACGGGGTTTCAACCCCTGAGGTTTGCTTTTCGTTCCCCGACCTTGGTGTCAGGATCAAACGAAGACGCATGCCTCAGGGCCTAAAGGCCTCGAATTGGGCTGATCTAATGCCGGGGATAAATCCCCGGCCTACCGATCGAAAGAGTCTTCCGCAACCCGTAAATCCCGGACCTGCGACTTATCTCGAATCGAGCCACCCCTTATCTTAGCGATTCGAGATAGGCGGCGAAGCATTCATTGTAGAGTGCCCCGGGGCGGCGCTCTTGTATCCTCCGCACGACATCAGTTCCGGACATGCCGAGTTTGTGAAGGATGATACCCGCCACGAGTGCGGAACGGTTGTAACCCATCCCGCAATGAGACAACACACGGTGCCCCGAAGACACTAGACTCGCGCCCAGGATACCAAGCGCTTGTAACTTCTCCAGGTTCGGCAAGTCGTCGTCAAAAATCGGGAAATAGATATAGAGGCATTGGTTGGGGCATGTCGGCACACCTGAATCGATGTCGCCGTCGAGATCGATGACCGTATCGATTGCGTGGCAACTCAGCGGACCCCAGTCAGTGATCGCCGGGGAGATAAAAAGCAGAGAATCATCGTCAACCTGAAACAGCTCCATTGGGCCAGCCTATCAAAACGCCAACAGCTGCGCATCGTTCTCCAGGTCACGCCACTCCTGCCATGAGCTTAGGCTCCTCTCGTCAAGCCGCAGCAGAGGCTTTCGTGGTCAATTGAACGCCCAGGGCCTTCATGACGGCGAGCGTGGTCTTCAGCGTTGGATTGCCTTTGGCGCTGAAGGAGCGGTAGAGTTGCTCGCGAGACAGGCCCGTCTGGCTGGCGATCTGGGCCATTCCTTTGGCGCGCGCTACAACGCCTAACGCATGCGAAATGTATGCGACATCATTGGTCTGCAGTGCTTCAGCCATGAAGACTGCGATGGCTTCGTCTGATCCGAGGTCTTCGGCAGGATCGTACGGTGTGAGTCTTTCCGTAACGCGTTTCTTAGGCATTCTTACCTCCAGTCCTCTGCCAATCGTTTGGCGGTTTTGATGTCTGCCGCCTGCGTGCTCTTGTCGCCGCCGCAGAGCAGGATGATGATTTCGTTACCGCGCCTGCGGAAGTAAATCCGATAGCCGGGTCCGTAATCAATTCGCAACTCGCTGATTCCCTGCCCTACCGGCTTTACATCGCCCGGATTTCCAAATGCCAGCCGATCCAATCGCGATGCGACCATCGCCCGGGCCCGTTCGTCCTTCAGGCGCGAGCGCCACTTTCGGAAAGTCTCTGTTTGCTTAAATTCGATCATCAACGAGACTGTATTTTATAAACTACCACAATGCTGGCTAATGATAAAGCCAATTGGGGCCAACATCGAGGTCCGATTCCGACGTTGGGCTCTCGAAGAAAACGCCACAGGACCTTGGCACAAACAGCGAGCGGGCCGCTCGAAGCGGCCCGCTCTAGCCCAATTCAGACCCGGGCTGGGGTCCTGTCAGATGTTCTCTGCCAGTTAATGCGAACAGTCTGCGCCTGTTCGCATCGGATTGCAAGGGCTTTCTTCGCCGAATTCCACGAGGAGCAGCGCCATCAGGCTCCGAATTGGCGGAGGTGGTGGTCTAGGTGGAGGTAGCCCCAGCGCATCCATTCTTTTTCAGTCATCGGTCCGAACATGGGATGGGCCTGGAGAGCGTATGCGCGCGGGCGGCGGGTGAAGCGGTCGATACAATCGCGAAGCTCGCGCAGGTGGAGCGACAACTCGACCGGCTGGGTGCCGGCGCGGCTTGCATCGCATTCGGGGACAGTGGGAAAGCCATGCGGCCAGGGGCGCGGATACCACAACGCTGCGGGCTTCACGATCGCGCGCGAAAACCAGTTGCCGATCGGTTTTGTCTGGCGGTCGCCCATGCTGACGCGCAGGGCGTCGCCGCAGTGGCAGACCATTTCGAGGACGGTCATGCGGCCCCATTGGCGGGGGCTTTCAGGGCCGATGACGTCGAGGCGGTGGAGGATATCGGCGCGATCGCTGGGGTTGGCGAGAGACTTCATTCGTAAGTTCGAGAGTAATACACCTTCTGCTATACTCAGCGCGACCTGATGAAATCCTGCGCCCCGTTCTTCGTACTTGCGATTGCTCTGCTTGCGAAGAGCGCCTATGCGGGGCCATCGCAGTGGGTTGAAGTCCGGAGCCCTCACTTCACGGTCGTTTCGGATGCGAACGAAAAGCAGGCGCGGCACGTTCTCGACCAACTTGAGCGCATGCGCTGGGTGTTCGAAAAGCTCTTTCCGAAGGCGAACCCGCCGAGCGCCGAGCCGATTGAAGTGCTGGCCGCAAAGAACGGCAAAACGTTCCAGTCGGTAGAACCGGCTCCTTATCTCGGCAAAGGGCAATTGAACCTGGCCGGATATTTTCTGAATACCCAGGATCGGAACTACGTATTGGTGCGGCTCGATGCGGAAGAGGAGCAACACCCTTTCGCATCGATCTATCACGAGTACACGCATCTGCAATTCAGCAGCATTGCAGATTGGCTGCCGCTATGGCTCAACGAGGGTACTGCGGAGTTCTTCCAGAACACGCAGGTCCGCGACAAGGATGTGCTGGTGGGGCAACCGGACACCAACAACATTCTCTATCTTCGCCAGGCGAATCTCATTCCACTGAAGGTTCTGTTCAAGGTGGACGCCAGTTCTCCGTATTACCACGAGGAAGAGAAGGGATCGGTGTTCTACGCGGAATCGTGGGCACTGACGCATTATTTGAATATCACCGATCACGACAAGGGAACACATCGACTGTTGGATTATCAGCAACTGGTGAGTCAGCACGAAGACTCGGTCGTAGCGGCGGAGAAGGCATTTGGGGATCTGAACAAGCTTGAGTCGGCGCTTGCATATTACATTCGCGGCGGACAGTACAAAGAGTTCGTGATGAACAGCGCCGCGGCTCCGATCGACGAGTCGTCGTACAAGGCTGAGCCGTTGACAGCGGTTCAGGCCGATGCGTTTCGAGCGGAGATTCTGGCCAACGTACAGCGCGAGGGTGAGGCGCGGGAGCTGGCTGCTTCTGTTTTGAAGGCCGACCCGCAAAATGTGCGGGCGCGCGAGACGATGGGCGAACTGGAGGCTCGGAGCGGCAAGCTGGACGCAGCGCGCGATTGGTATGCGCAGGCGGTGAAGCTTGACCCTACGGATGAGACGGCGAGTTTCTATTTCGCTTCGCTCTCGATGCAATCGGGGCATATCGATGATGAGACGATCGAGCCGAGTTTGCGGAAGGCGATCGAAGCGCATCCCTCGTACTCTCCCGACTACGAGGCTTTGGCGTCGTACCTTGCCATGCGCCACAAGAACCAGGCCGAAGCGCTCTCATTGATTGGAACGGCGGTGAAGCTTGATCCGGGCAACTTCGCTTTCCGCATGAATGCGGCGAGCATTCTGGCCGAGACGGGCAGTGTTGACGATGCGATCGCGGTGCTGGGTGCGGCGGTGCGGCTGGCGAAGAATCCATCACAGGTGTCCGCGGCGCAACATCAGATCGACAACCTGCGCGACTTCAAGCAGAAGCAAGCCGAGATGGAGAAACAGCGGCAGGCATATGCCGAACAGCCGAAGCAGTCCAATACGAACACCGTGGTGTCCAGCACAAGCAACACTCCCTATATCGTTCCAGCGGCGCCAGTAACTCCGAAACGGCCAGATGAAGCGATCGGGCCGAAGCACTCGGTGATGGGCGTGATTCACAATGTCAAGTGCAGCTACCCGCAGGTGCTGGAGTTTACTGTTCAATCCGGGAGCAAGGCCTACACGGTTTACAACAACGAGTTCACGAAGATCGATCTCAGCGTGTTCGGGTTCACGCCCAAAGGGTCTCTGAATCCTTGCTCGGACTTCGATGGAATGAAAGCACGTGTGCAATATGCCGAGACTGCGGACAAGACCATGGATGGAAAGGTTGTTGCCGTGGAGTTGCGCAAGTAGCGAGAGATGCTCTCCCTCGGGGGCTAAAGCCCCAACTATTTGGGAGGTATTGATGACGGGCTGAAGCCCGTACCCTTCAAGCTAGTTGGAACCCAGACCCTTCAGTAAAGAGGCATAGTGAGTTCGGCTTACTTCTCGCGCTTGGCGAGGAAGCGCTCCATGAACTTGGTGTCGAACTGGCCGTTGCGGAAGTCGGTGTCGGCGAAGATCTCCTGGTGTAGCGGGATGGAGGTCTCAATTCCCTGCACCACGAACTGGCTAAGCGCGCGCTCCATTTTTGCGATGGCTTCAGCGCGATCGACGCCGTGCACGATGAGCTTGGCAATGAGCGAGTCGTAGTAGGGCGGCACGACGCCTTCGGCATATTGCGCTGTATCGACGCGTACGCCATTGCCGCCGGGCACATTGAACGCAGTGATCTGGCCGGCGGAGGGAGTGAACTTGCGCGGATGTTCCGCGTTGATGCGGCACTCGATGGAGTGGCCGCGGATCTCGACTTTCTCAGGGAGAATATCGGAGAGGCGTTCGCCGGATGCAATGCGTAACTGGGCTTTGACGAGGTCGACGCCGGTGATGAACTCGGTGACGGGGTGCTCGACCTGGATGCGCGTATTCATCTCGATGAAGTAAAGCTGCCGGTCCTCGTCCATGAGGAACTCAATGGTGCCGGCGTTCTGATAGCCGATGTCGGAGAGGCAGCGGC
>PLTV01000216.1 GCA_003164635.1 Acidobacteriaceae bacterium | reverse complement strand
CGCGCCGTCGCCTGGATCTGCGGGCTTGACCATGTCCGCGAAACCATCCCCTTCGCGAGAACACTCCACCGCATCTACCCGTAGATTCGCGGGAGAACCTCTGGCGGGTGCCCCAGGTCTCGATTTTGAGACCTGGGAGAGCACGCCCCTTAAGTCTCCTCGCATCATCTCCTACCAACTGCCGTCCAAAATGAATCGGGCCTGTCCGCAACGCGAACAGGCCCGATCCATTTCCCGCGAAGCATCAGTCACACCTGCATCACTTCCGCTTCCTTCTTCCGCGAAAGCTCTTCCATCCGGCGAATCTCTTCATCCGTCATCTTCTGGACTTCTTCGAGCGCCCGCTTCTCGTCGTCTTCGCTGATCTTCTTTTCCTTGGCCAGCTTCTTCAGCGCATCGTTGCCGTCGCGGCGCACATTGCGGATCGCCGTCCGATGTTCTTCAAGCACCCGGTTCAAGTGCTTCACCACATCGCGCCGCCGTTCTTCTGTCATGGCGGGAATCGGGACACGGATCACCTTGCCGTCCGACTGCGGATTCAGTCCCAGGTCCGAAGTGCGCAGCGCCTTTTCAATTTCCTTCAGCACTGTGGGATCCCACGGCGAAATCAAGATGAGCTGCGCCTCGGGCGTCGACACCTGCGCCATCTGGCTGATCGGCGTCGGCGTGCCGTAGTAGTCCACCTTTACCTGGTCGAGCATGTGCACGCTCGCGCGCCCCGTGCGCGTCGAAGCCAGGTTCGCCTGGAACGTCGCCACCGCCTGGTCCATTCTTCGCTTCAGATCGCCCGAGAGTTCTTTCAGCGCCGGAATCGCTGCCATCACTGAGACTGCCATGGTTCTCCTCGTACTCTCCAAAACACTATATTAGCGGAACCGGTCCGCCCGCAAAGTGCGAACCTCCCATCTCGATCTCTGCAAACGTGCTACTCTCCCTTTGCGTCTTCGCATCGAGGCTTCCCATGCGTACCAATCGGTCCGTTCCTCCGTGTCCTGTGATTCCCGTGCTCCGCTACCCCGATCCCAGCGTGGCGGCCAAGTGGCTCTGCAAAGCCTTTGGCTTTACATTGCGGCTGCGCATTGCCAATCATCGAATTCAGATGCGGGCCGGCGAAGGCTGCTTCACCATCGCCGAGGGCGACATCGTTCCCAATCAGTCCGCTACTGTGCAGGTACGCATCGAAGATGTCCACGGTCACTGTGAGCGGGCGCGGGCGGGAGGCGCCAAAATCCTCTCCGAGCCAACCGACCACATCTACGGCGAGCGCCAGTACAACGCCGAAGACTTTTACGGGCACAGATGGGATTTCACCGAGTCCCTCGCCGACGTGGAACCGGAAAGCTGGGGCGGCACGTCCGTGAACCTTTAAGGTATGCAGCTGGTTTACATACCACGCCATCAGCTTAAAAACCGCTTCAGCTTTGAATTCCAGCCAGAAGGCAAATCATCGCCGCCGTAATCAAAGCCACGCGCACGCGATGCAGCGTGTCCCATTTCCCGTGTTTATGACGCTCTGTCTCCGTGAATGCTTGCGCTTCCGCCCGCGCCAGCCGATTGTTGATCGGCACCAGCAGGAAGATCGACATCAAAATGGCTATTGCCCACAACGCAGTCGAAGCACCGAGCAGTTTAAGTCCTGCTTCATGCCGGTTCACGATCATCTCCGCAGCAAGCAGACCAATACTAGCGATGTACCATACGGGCATCCCGCTCCAAGCAAGCGCGCAAACAGCCGGGTCGCCTCGGTGCGAGCGACAGTGTCAAGCTGCTCCAGGATGGGGTTCACAAACACGGCCACTGAGAATTCGGTACCAATCAACAGGCCGATGCACAAAGTCGTGGCGATCGCAAGAAGGTTCGTATTTACTCCTGCAACTTAGACAACCGTACGCCCCGTGCTGAATCAAATTGTTGCACTGACAATTATGTCAGTGCAACGATTGAGGCCCCGCTCATGCCTGTATCAAAAAAGAGATTTCTCCGTGTCCCATCGACGCTATGCTGTCCGTGGTCGACGGGCGCTGGAAGGGAACCATCCTGTGGCGACTCACCAGCGGCCCCATGCGCACCAGCGAACTGCGTCGCAGCATTCCCGAAATGACCGAGCGAATGCTGATCCGCCACCTTCAGGAACTCGTTCGCGACGGGATCCTGATCCGTCATCAGCAAAACTCTCAGCCTCCCTGCGTGCGTTATTCCATCTCCAAATACGGATCGACTCTGGTGCCCGTGCTCGAGACGATCTGTGCCTGGGGCCGAACCCACATGCAGCCTCCCAGGCGCTAGCGTTCATTTGTCTCCAGTTAGCCGAACGATCAGCCGACGACGAGCGCGTCAACTGAAGCCGCCTGCTCATGCGCATGATAGCTCGACCGCACCAGTGGCCCACTCTCCACATGCCGGAATCCCATCTTCAACGCCTCAATCTTCAACTCTCCGAATTCGCGCGGCGTATAGAGGCGAGCCATCGGCAAATGATCGCGCGACGGACGCAGATACTGCCCGATGGTCAGAATGTCGCAATGGACTGCAGCGAGATCGCGGAATACCTCGATCAACTCTTTCGTCTCTTCGCCCAGCCCAACCATCACGCCCGACTTCGTAATCCCGGCGGGATTCAACTCCTTCGCATAGTGAAGCAGCTGCAGCGTCCGCTCATAGCGCGCGCCGGAACGCACTACGCGGTAGAGTCGCGGCACGCTCTCGGTATTGTGGTTAAGCACCTCAGGCCGCGCGGCAACGACAATCTCGATCGCCTGGCGGTCACCCTGGAAGTCGGGAATCAGCACTTCCACTCGGCATCCCGGCGCCTGCTTACGAATCTCGTCGATCACCAAGGCAAACATACGCGCCCCGCCGACTAGATCATCGTCGCGGTTGACGCTCGTAATTACTGCGTGCTCCAGTCCAAGTAGGGCAACGGCCTCGGCTACGCGCCTTGGCTCGTCCAGGTCAATGGGCTCGGGCCGGCCCTTGGGAACGGAGCAGAATCCGCAGCGCCGCGTGCACAGGTTGCCGAGCATCATGAATGTCGCCGTTTTATGGTGCCAACATTCGCCGATATTCGGGCAGTGCGCGCTCTCGCACACCGTGTGCAGGTTGAGGCTGCGCGCCAGCCGCTTCAGGTCGTGGTAGTTTTCGCCCACTGGGGCTCGCGCCTTCAGCCACTCCGGTTTCGGGGTGGGTGTTCTTTGCGCAGGCTCAATTTGAACGAGATCCATCACGCTGTTATTGTAATTGCCGAATGGAATCGACAAACTGAATGGTCGGGATGGGCAGATTTGAACCACCGATTGCTCGGCTTTGCCTCGCACCCCTCGCAGACCGGACTGGTGCACCTTCGCTTCGCTGAGGCGCAAGGTTGGTGTACGCCGCGGTCGGCAGTCTCGAACTGCAATGGCGGAAGGTTGATTGGAATCGACAAACTGAATGGTCGGGACGGGCAGATTTGAACTGCCGACCCCTCGCACCCCAAGCGAGTGCTCTACCAGGCTGAGCCACGTCCCGACACAACGTAGCCGGCCCACGGATGAGCCGGCTTTTGGGGTCTGGAACAGTTTACACCAGCGCAACGCCTCCGCGTAGTCCGCCTCCAACCTTGTAGTTCGCCTCCATCTGACGACCCTCCTCTTCATCTCAGCCCTCACAACCGTGTACACTTTTCCGCACATGCGCATCGCCGATTC
>PLTV01000388.1:28478-29811 GCA_003164635.1 Acidobacteriaceae bacterium | reverse complement strand
ATCTGGCTAAAGTTCACCGTGGGCGGCCTTCTCTTTGCCCTGCTTAACCTCTGGCTCTTCCGGCCCGTGCCTTCCTCCAAATAACACCTAACTCATCTCTCTCGGCAACGGCTGCGCAGCGCCGGTTACGGCATCTAAGCTGAGGATTGACCTTCGCCGCGCTTGAGTACGTCCTTCTCTATCTCATCGTCGGCCTGAGCATTCTGCTCATGCTGGTGCGCCCGCGCGGCATTCCTGAGGTCTACTGGGTTGGCGCCGGCGCACTCCTGCTGATCGCTTTGCGTCTTGTCCCGATTAAACTCGCCACCCATGCCGTGGCCGAGGGATCCGACGTTTACCTCTTCCTTATCGGGATGATGCTGCTCTCCGAACTTGCGCGCGAGCACGGCGTCTTCGACTGGCTCTCCTCGGCCGCGGTTCGCGGTGCGCACGGATCGTCTTCCCGGCTGTTCACGCTGGTCTACTCAATCGGAACTCTGGTCACGATTTTCATGTCCAACGACGCCACGGCGGTCGTGCTTACACCGGCCATCCTCGCCGCCGTCCGCAAAGCAAAAATCGCGCCGCTCCCCTACCTCTTCGCCTGCGCTCTCATCGCCAATGCGGCTTCCTTCGTTCTGCCCATCTCCAACCCCGCCAACCTCGTGGTCTTCCATACCGGCATGCCTCCGCTCGGCCAGTGGATGATCGCCTTCGTCGTCCCGTCGCTGCTGTCAATCGCCGCAACCTTCTTCGTGCTGCGCATAGTCTTCCGCAAAGAACTTCGCGCCCGCATCCATCTGGCCGTGCAACCTGCGCAACTCACCGCCGACGGAAGACTCGTTCTTGCCGGACTCGCCTGCATGGTCGCCGTTCTGTTGGCTGCCTCCTCCATGAAGAAAGATCTCGGCCTGCCCACCTGCCTCGCCGCACTCGCCCTCACCGCCGTCCTCAGCATCAAATCCCGCCGCAACCCGATGCCGCTGTTTCGCGAAATCAGTTGGGCAACCATCTTGCTCGTAGCCGGCTTGTTCATCCTCGTCGACGCGGTCGAACTGAACGGAGGCATGCACTTCGCGCTCGCGTGCCTCGCCTTGGCCCAGCGCCTTCAGCCTGTGGCAGCAACATTGCTCACAGGTTTCGCCGTCGGCGTCGCCAATAACCTGGTGAACAACCTTCCTCTCGGCCTGATCGCCGGCGCAGCGCTCGAGGCAGCGCACAGCAAGGGTCTGCTCGCCCATGCGGTCCTGATCGGTGTCGATCTCGGCCCCAATCTCTCGATCACCGGCTCACTCGCCACAATCCTCTGGCTGCTCGCTCTGCGCAAACACAAAATCGAGGTCGGCTTCTGGCA
>PLTV01000388.1:26925-28468 GCA_003164635.1 Acidobacteriaceae bacterium | reverse complement strand
ACGGCGACTAACTCCCACGGCGCAACTGAACGGCTCAAAATGTGATTTAACTCACATACTTATTTCGCGTCGC
This sequence comes from Acidobacteriaceae bacterium, assembly GCA_003164635.1. Classification (GTDB taxonomy): domain Bacteria; phylum Acidobacteriota; class Terriglobia; order Terriglobales; family Acidobacteriaceae; genus Telmatobacter. The sequence continues at coordinate 28,395 of PLTV01000388.1, read as the reverse complement.
TAAGAAGTTACTGTCTTTTCACGGACGCCTTAGTGACCTGAATCACATATTAAGAACTTAGAATATTTTCTTTCCTTACTAAGACTTAGTTGTATACTTCATAGCACTGATACTTGCAGCCGCGCCTCGTTGCCGGTTTCTCCCGACCAGGGACAAGTTAGGCAGTGTCTTACAACCCGGAAGCTTCATACCCCCCCTCCGAAATAGCCTGCCATGGCCTGAGACTCCGCGCGTGTCCGGGCTCTCTCTCGGGCACATCAACTCCGCATCACTGCAGGAGGGATGAGTCATCATGAAGTACTTTCGCCTTGTTTTGTCCTTGATCTTCGTGTTCGCCGCGTCAACCTATGCGTCGGTCACCGTCACCAGCCCCTCACCCGGTTCCACCGTCACCTCGCCCGTCAGCTACCTCGCCACAGCAACCGCACCCGCCTGCGCCAAGGGCGTCGCTTCCATGGGCATTTATGTCAACAACAAGCTCACGTACACGGTGAAAGGGAGCCAGCTGAACACCACACTGACGCTCGCCGCCGGCGCTGAACATACCGTTGTCGAAGAATGGGATAAGTGCGGCAAGGCATCCTATACCACGGTCAATCTCACTGTCGCAAGCGGAACCCAAACCACCGTAACTCTGACCGCCAATCCGTCCACGATCGCATCGGGTGGCTCGTCCACCCTGACCGCAAAGGCCGCGAACGCCACGCAGATCGTAATTACGGGGTCCGACAACAGCTCCTATAGATTACCGGGAACCGGTGGCACGGTCTCAGTGACTCCGGCCGCGACAACCACCTATGGTGCGACCGCAACTGGAACAAGCAACAGCGCCTCAGCGAGCGCGGTCGTCACCGTCAAGGCAAGCCCCGCAGCAACAGTCACCATCAACGCGAATCCAACCGCAATTGCTGCCGGTAACTCGGCAACTTTGACGGTCACCGCGACGAACGCATCTACGCTAGTTATCACCGGGACAGATAACTCGAGCTACTCACTGCCCGATGCAGGTGGTACGCAGATAGTTACTCCGGCAACCACCACGACTTATTCCGTCGTAGCGACAAGCAGCGGCGGAAACGCAACCGCTAGCGCCATCGTCATGGTCGACTCGGCAGCCCAATTGAACTCGATCGATCACGTCATTTTCCTCCAACAGGAAAACCACACCTTCGACAATTACTTCGGCATGCTGAATCCTTACCGCGTCTCTCAAGGCTGGAACGTCGGCGACGACGGAGTGACGTATACCGTCGACGGCATTGACGACAAGCTGAAGACGCTTAGTAACAAGGACGATGCCGGTACGGTTTATTCGCCGTTTAAGTTTGTCAGTACCTGTATCGACGACAACAGCTCCGACTGGCTGGCCAGTTTCGGCGATGTCAGTCCCTATAACCATCTGCCTTCGCGGCCGATCTCGATGAGCGGCTTCGTCCACAATGCGGCTGGTTACGCCAATAGCTGCATCGC
>PLTV01000388.1:22186-26879 GCA_003164635.1 Acidobacteriaceae bacterium | reverse complement strand
CTCGTCAAAGATCCCGGCGGCGACGATCACCTGCCCCAGCTCTCCATGGAGACCATCTTCCAGGAGCTCGACGCAGCCAAGGTCTCCTGGAAGATTTACTTCACCGTGAGCGAAGGCTTCTGCCTGCAGGAGGACGAGTGCACCGATCACAACAATGCCGCGTATCCTGCCACTTACTTCTCTAACTTCTCTTACTCGTATAAATACCTGCACGGGAACCCGACCGGTACCTGCACCGCCCCCCTTCAGCCGTCCAGCGTTGTCGGAGATGCGGGAAACTCCTTCTGCATCGACCCAACCCACATCGCTCCGCTGTCCACTTACTACAGCGACCTTGTCGACGGCACCTTACCCAGCTTCGTTTTCATTGAGGCAGGGTACGGCAACAACGACGAGCATCCCGGATCGGGCCAGTCGGTTCTCTATGGCCAGGCTCAGGTCGCCAAAGTCGTGAACGCACTCATGAGCAGCTCGTCGTGGAGTGATTCCGTCTTCTTCTTCGCGTATGACGAGGGCGGCGGCCCCTACGATCACGTACCACCGGTTCCCGGCCACTCCAACGACTTCACCGATAAGTCGCTCGGCCCGATTCCCGATATCTCCACCATCTCCGTCCAGCCCGACAGCTATTACCCTTGCGTTGCACCGAACGGTGTCGCCACCACCCATTGCGACCTGAGCTCGACGGAAGAAGGCTCGAACCCGGCCGACGCGGCAGCCATCTCCGGCTTCGGCGCCCAGCTTGGTTTCCGCGTGCCCAATGCCATCGTGTCGCCCTTCGTCCGGCGCCACTACGTCTCGCACACACCCATCGACCACACCGCCGTCATCAAGTTCGTTGAGAACCGTTTCATCGGCCCCAACGCACACCTCACCCAGCGCGATGCGGTCCAGCCCAACCTGCTTGAGTTCTTTGATTTCACCAACGTGCCCTGGCAGGCGCCCCCAACACCGCCCGCCCCAGTCACAGCTACAGAACTCGGCTTCAACCCCTGTACGCCCGCCAAGATGTAGCGCAACGCTCGGGCTGAGAAACAGAACGCCGGCAGAAGTCTCGCTTCTGCCGGCGTTGCTTTTTGTTCCGACAGTTGATTCGTCAGCCATCTCGGAAATCTGTTTTTAGCTCCCGGAGGGAGCGCATGAAATTAGCCCAGCATGAAATGCTGGGTAAGCCAGGCGCCAAACACCAGCGCCCCGTAGGGGCGCTGTGAAAGGGATTTACCAAAAAGGAAGAGAGGACGTCCACAATGATCGGCACAACATAACTGCGCTACACCTTGACGAAAATCTTCTTCCGGTACATGATCCACACCGGAATGAAGCAATACGCCAGCGTCGTGAACGAGAAGGCAAACGCCGCCCATCCAGGCGTGGGCATGTGGATGAATANNCGCCCGGTACGATTTCGCTGAACATGTAGGCCGTAATCGCGTTCGACCCCAAAACCAGAAACGGGTAGACAAACCGCTTGCTTCCTTCGCCGCGTCCCCAGCCAAGCACATCCATCAGCAAGTAGGAGAGGGTCAGCACCGTAAGCGAATAGCCCGCGGCCACCAGCACAAAGGTGCTCGTCCACATGTTCTTGTTGAGCGGAAACTCCATCGACCACAGATACCCCACAGCCAGGCAGCCAACCGCCGCAGCCGCAAGGCCGCCCAGGGTGCTCTTCGCAGCCCGTTGCCCGCGCAGCCATATCCCGGCCAGCACACCCAGCAAGCATGTACCAAAGGCAGGCAGATCGCTGAGCAGCCCCTCCGGATCGCGCGTGTTATGCGGATCGATCGTGTCATAGTCCAGATACAAATGGTGCGGCATCACCAGCCGGTCGAGCCAATTCGTTAAGTTGTTCCGTACATCCATAAACGGAATGTCGCGGCCCGGCATGCCCGCTCCCGGCACGGGAACCCACCGGATCAGCACCCAGTAGCCCACCAGCGAAACCACCAGCGCCACAACCTTTGTGGAAGCCTTCTGGTCCCAGATGTAAAACAGCCCCACCACCAGGTAGCAGATCGCGATCCGCTGCAACACACCGTAAAAGCGCATGTACTGCCAGTGAAAGAACGGAAAATTATTCACCACCATGCCCAGCGCAAACAGAACCACTGCCCGGTAGACCGTGTGCCGCGCCAGTTCCGCCCGCGTCGCTCCACGCTTCATGCGCGCATGAAATGCGAACACGATCGAGGCACCCACCACGAACACAAACGTCGGAAACACCAGGTCGGTCGGCGTCAACCCATTCCATTGCGCGTGATTCATGAAGCCCCACGAGCCGGAGCCGCCGTTGTTGTTCACCATGATCATGAACGCGATCGTGATGCCGCGCAGCACGTCAATCGAAAGCAGCCGCTGCATGGGAGTCTTTGTCGTTTCCGGGTTTGTCATACCTTGTTTGTTCTCCGTGTCGCCAAGGTCCAGGGATGCTCACTACCCTACGCGCTCAGCCCCATGTTCGCCAACTCATTTCCGCCATCGTAGAAGGACAGGCACGAATTCCGCGCATACCCATGTCTACTGCTGTGGAATCGACACCACCCTTCGCATCCGCCGGCAGGGCTGGATGCTCCATCCATTCCGCAGCACCATCGCGGAATGGGCGGAAAAGCACGAACCTCCTGCAATCGAGAAGCGAGCACCCGCCGGCACGCTGGGTGCCCCATCCTTTCGCGTTTTGTGCGAAAGGGTGGGAGACCACGAACCTCATACGCTGTGTTCCCCATCCAATCCGCAGCACCATCGCGGAATGGGTGGGAAAGCAACAAGCCTCCCGCGAGCGAGAAGCGAGCATCCGCCGACACGCAGGTGCACGAGGAACCGCAGGTGGTTGATGCCCGTCACACAGAGCTCCACAATGCGGTGGTATGCTGGCTGGTCATCGGATCATTACCAGGAGGACCCCGTGGGGAAAACACTGTTCATTGCCATTGCCAGTCTGTCTCTCTTAGCCGGTTGCAGTAGCTCGGCGAACAAAGCAACCAACGCTCCCGCTGAGCCCAAATGGAAGGGCCCGCCGTATCGCCTGGTTCTCGACACACAGGCTGTCAAGCCGAACCCCGCGGGCGTTACACTGCCCGGCATCAAGTACACGGCCAATCCTGAAGCACTTGAAAAGCGGATCACCCTGGTCGTGCACTTTGATGCGGCGGCATCGGCCAAACCGGATGCCGGGCCCATCGCCAACCAAATGGTGATGTACCCTGTCGACATCACCGCCACCCCTGAAGGCGCGCTACCCGCCGACTACCTGGCCGCTGCCGACAAGGAGCTGGGGAAATATCTGGGCGCCTACTGCGTGAAGGGAAAAATTAAAGTCACCGTGGCCATTGCGCAGTCGTCGCTCACCAACCAGGCCGCCCAGGCCGAAATGAACGCCAAGCGCCTCTCTGACTGGCTCCCCATCGAAGTCGAATTCAAAAACCCGCACCCGCACTGCTAGAACATCTAAGTCGGTTGCGCGCGCATAGCGAGCATCGTCCCACCGCACCGAGCCAGAGCCACAGACGACGGGTGCCCCATCCATTCCGCAGCCCCATCGCGGAATGGGTGGGAAAGCACGAGCCCCCTGCGAGCGAACAGCGAGCGTCTGCCCCACCGCAGGTGGCGAGCGCATAGCGAGCGTCTGCCCCACCGCAGGTGGTGGTACACTCCCCCTTCAGGCCATTCCGTACAAATTTCTGCGCGACGTTCTGGAGGCACAGCATGCCCGAATTTCACCCCTTTGTTTCTCCCAATGAGAAGCGCCCCGAATTCACCTTCCGTGCGCTGCTTCTCGGCTCCATCTTCGGCATCATCTTTGGAGCGGTCACGGTCTACGTCGGCCTGCGCGCCGGGCTCACGGTGGCCGCCTCCATTCCCATTGCCGTGCTCTCCATCAGCATTCTGCGCGCCTTTGGCCGCGCCTCCATCCTCGAAAACAACATCGTGCAAACCACCGNNGTACTCGCGCATCTTCATGCTGGCCCTTATCGGCGGCTGGCTCGGCGTGCTCTTCATGATTCCGCTGCGCCGCCAGCTCATTGTGCAGGAGCACGACGCGCTTCCCTACCCCGAAGGCACCGCATGCGCCGACGTCCTCATCGCCGGCGAGCGCGGCGGATCTCTCGCCAGCCGCGTCTTTCTGGGCCTTGGACTCGGCGGCCTCTACACGCTCTTTCAAAACGGGAACCTCTTCAAAGCCTGGCCGCACGCGCCCGAATATCAACCCGACTTCGGCCCGCAGCACGTTCTCAAAGGCTCCTCCATCTACGCCGATGCCACATCGGAGTATCTCGGCGTCGGCTACATCATCGGCCCCAAGGTTGCCGGCGTCATCTTTGCCGGCGGCGTCTTCTCCTGGCTCGTGGTCATGCCGCTCATCTACTTCTTTGGTAAGGAACTCGGCCGTCCCGTCTATCCCGGCCAAATCCCCATCGCGCAAATGGGACCCAGCGATCTCTGGGCCACNNACAATCTTCGGCGCGCTCGGCGCGGGCTTCCGCACCATGCGTCCCGGCGCAGGAGCCGTCAAAGCCAAACCCATCCGCACAGAAGACGACTTATCCATGGGCGTTGTCCTCGTCGGCTCGCTGCTCATCGTTGTCCTCATGTTTCTTTTTCTCGAGTTCAAACCTGTCCCCGGCGCATTTGTCGGATGGGGCGCCAACCTCGCCGCGTCTCTTCTCGTCATCGTCTTCGGATTCCTCTTCGTCAC